>JBEKOT010000012.1:0-38631 GCA_049521495.1 Syntrophorhabdales bacterium
GGGAGCTCCGGGCGAGACGCTTCATGAAGATAGTCTCCCTCGCGCCAGAGGTAGTGTGAGGCGCCATGGAAAAGACATACCATATAAGGAAGAACGACAACGTAATGGTGATGGCCGGGAAAGATAAAGGGAAGACGGGCAAGGTGCTCCGCATCAACAGGAAAACCGACCGGATCATAGTGGAAAAAGTGAACATGATAAAGCGGCATGTGCGGCCCAGCCAGAAGACGAAGGGCGGCATCATGGAGCGGGAGAGCGCCATCCACGTATCTAACGTTATGATCTATTGCGAAAAATGCTCCAAACCGGTCAAGGCTGGTACAAGGGTCCTCGAAGACGGCAAAAAGGCGCGGTACTGCAAGAAATGCAATGAGGTCCTGGATAAGTAGGAGGGGTAGTGAAAACGGCATATATGGAGCAGTATGAAAAAGAAATAAGGCCGGCCCTGATGAGGAAGTTCAAGTACAAGAACGTGATGCAGGCGCCCAAGCTGATGAAGGTTGTCATCAACATGGGCCTGGGAGAGGCGATCCAGAATATAAAAGCCCTCGATGCGGCGTCAAGCGACATCGCCTTGATAGCAGGACAGAAGCCCGTGATCACAAAGGCCAGCAAGTCCATCGCCTCCTTCAAGCTCCGGAAGGGGATGCCCATAGGGTGCATGGTAACTTTGAGGCGGGAGCGGATGTACGAATTCTACCAGAAACTGGTGACCATCGTCCTGCCGCGGGTCAGGGATTTCAAGGGGGTATCCCCTAAGTCTTTCGACGGGAGGGGAAATTATACGCTCGGAGTGAAGGAGCAGATCATCTTTCCCGAAATAGACTACGACAAGGTTGATCGGGCGAGGGGAATGAATATCACGATTGCGACTACTGCTAAAACTGATGAAGAGGCTCATGAGCTCTTGAGGCTTATGGGAATGCCTTTCAGAAGCTAGGGGGAATGATGGCGAGAAAGGGCATGATCGAAAAGGCAAAACGGGCCCCGAAGTTCGGGGTGAGATCGAGAAACAGATGCACTATTTGCGGAAGGCCCCGCGGCTTCATAGGCAAGTTCGAGATGTGCAGGATCTGCTTCCGGTCGCTCGCCCTCAGGGGGGAGCTGCCCGGGGTTATCAAATCGAGCTGGTAGGAGGACGGATGGTAATGACAGATCCAATAGCCGACATGCTGACAAGGATAAGGAACGCCGTCATGATACGCCATGAGTCGGTCGATATGCCCTATTCGACGGCTAAGTTTTCTATTGCCAAGCTTCTGAAAGAGGAAGGATACCTGAAGAATTACAAGGTGTTTGTCGACGATTCCAGGAAAAAGTTCATCAAAGTATACATCGGATACGACGAACGCTCGAAGAGCTTTATCACGGGCCTGCGCAGGATCAGCAAGCCCGGCAGACGAGTTTATGTCAAGGCCGTAGACATAGGGCGGTCCAGGGGCAAGCTCGGAACGGCCGTCGTATCGACCTCCATGGGGCTTATGACCGACAGGCGGGCGATAGAGAAGCACCTGGGGGGAGAACTGCTCTTTCGGATCTGGTGAGGTGCGAAATGTCAAGGATTGGAAAAAAGCCCATAGCCCTGCCCACCGGCGTCAAGGTAGAAGTGAAGGATGGGCGGGTATCGGTTAAGGGTCAGAAAGGGGCTCTAGAAAGGCCGCTTCTGGACGGCATTGAGGTGGACGTCGCAAACGGTACCGTCACTTTAAGGCGAACGGCTGACGACAAGCGGTCAAGGAGTTACCACGGACTCATGAGGACCCTGGTTGCCAATATGGTAGACGGGGTGTCAAATGGCTTTGAGAAGAAGCTCGAGATCGTAGGTATAGGCTACCGGTCGGAGCTTAAGGGCAACAGTCTGGCTCTCTATCTTGGCTACTCCCACCCCATCGACTTCCCTCTTCCGAAAGGCATATCCGCTGAGGTAGAGAAGCAGACCCTGGTCACTATCAAGGGGATAGACAAGGAGCTCGTCGGCCAGACGGCCGCAAAAATCAGGGACCTCAGGAAGCCTGATCCTTATAAAGGGAAGGGCGTCAAGTATGCGGGCGAGGTGCTTCGCAGGAAAGCGGGCAAGACCGGCAAATAAGGGGCTTTCGTGATGGACAGAAAAGAGAAGATAGAAGCAAGGCTCAAGAGAAAGAAAAGGGTCAGAAAAAAAATTGCGGGCACGGCTCTCCGGCCGAGGCTTTGTGTCTACAAGAGCCTAAAGCACATTTATGCCCAGCTCGTAGATGACGGCAGCGGCAGGGTGATCACGGGTGTTTCCACCCTGACGGCCGATTTGAAGGGGGGGGCCGGGTACGGCGGCAACGCCGGCGCAGCGAAGAAGGTGGGCGAGGCGATGGCAAAAAAGGCACTGGCCCTTGGCATAAAAGAGATCCTCTTCGATCGGAACGGCTTCAAGTATCACGGGAGGATCAGGGCACTCGCAGACGGCGCCAGGGAGGGCGGACTAATCTTTTAAGGAGGTTTAGGCTTGATCGAGAAAAGGAGGATCGACCCGGCAGAGCTTGAGCTGCAGGACAGGGTGGTGCATATAAACCGCGTGGCGAAGGTCGTGAAGGGCGGTAGAAGGTTCAGCTTCAGCGCCATAGTCGTGGTGGGAGACGGCAACGGCCATGTAGGGTTCGGTCTGGGAAAGGCGAACGAGGTCCCCGACGCCATCAGGAAAGCAGTGGAGAGGGCCAAGAAGGACATCATCGAGGTGCCTATAAACCGGGGTACCGTGCCTTACGAGATCACCGGCATATACGGATCGAGCCACGTCTTTATCAAACCGGCCCCCGAAGGGACAGGCGTTATTGCGGGTGGGGCTGTGCGCGCAGTAGTAGAGATAGCCGGCATCCGCAACATATACACGAAATGCTACGGATCGCGCAATCCGCATAACGTCGTAAAGGCAACGATGCAGGGGCTCTCCACGCTGAAACCCCGGGACGGCGTCGTAAAACAGGCGGGAAAGGCGAAGCCGGAGGAGGCATAAGGTGGCACACCTTAAGATAAAATGGACGAAGAGCACCATATCGTGCACGGAGGAACAAAGGAGGACGGTCAAGAGCCTCGGCTTCAAGAAGCTTTACGAAGAGCGGGTAGTGAAGAACTCGCCCGAGATCAGGGGTATGGTCAAGAAGGTGATCCACCTCGTGTCCGTGCTGGAGGATGTGAGATAGATGAAACTCGAGGAGCTTAAGGGCCGTCTCGGCTCTAAAAAGTCAAAAAAGCGGATCGGAAGGGGTCCGGGGTCGGGCCACGGCAGGACGGCAACCATGGGTACCAAGGGACAGAAGGCGCGAGCAGGCGCCTCGAAGGGCAAAGGCTTCGAGGGCGGCCAGATGCCCCTAACCCGGAGAATTCCCAAGAGGGGTTTCAAGAATCCCTTCAGAAAGGAATATGCTATAGTCAAGGTCGGTGACCTGCAGGCGCTGAAAGGGTTGGCAGAGGCCGGGCTCAAGGAGTTTCTCGAGGGCGGGCTTGTCGACAAAGTCAAGGACGGCGTCAAACTCCTTTCGAACGGCGACATTGATTTTCCCCTGAAGGTAAAAGTCCATAAGGCATCGCAAAAGGCCATAGATAAGATAAAGGCCCGGGGCGGCGAAGTAGAGGTGCTCCAGTAATGAACGGTTTTCAGAACATCGGCAGAATTCCCGAGCTGAAGCGCAGGATCCTTATGACCCTCGCCCTTCTTGCCGTCTACCGCATCGGCGTTCATATCCCTACGCCGGGCATCGACGGGACGGTCTTGGCGAGCATCTTCGAGCGCGCCAGGGGCACCCTCCTCGGCTTCTTCGATATGTTCGCCGGAGGGGGTCTCGAGAAGCTGTCCGTTTTCGCCCTTGGCATAATGCCTTATATCAGCGCATCGATCATACTCCAGCTCCTTACGGTGGTCGTGCCTACGCTGGAGAAGCTCTCCAAGGAGGGAGAGGCGGGCCGAAGGAAGATAACCCAATACACGAGGTACGGCACCGTGGTCATAAGCCTGATCCAGGGCTTCGGCATAGCCGTCGGGCTTGAGCAGATGCGCGGCGCCGGCGGTGAGCTCGTTGTCTATAACGCCGGCTGGGCCTTCAGGTTGATGACAATGCTGACGCTCTGCGCCGGCACGTCCTTTCTGATGTGGCTCGGAGAACAGATCACGGAAAAGGGTATCGGCAACGGTATCTCGCTCATCATATTCGCCGGCATTGTGGCAAGAATGCCCAACGCTCTGGCCAGCACGGCAAGCCTTGTCAACACTGGCGAGATGAACTGGTTCGTCGTGATCCTCCTCATACTCATGATGTTCCTTGTGGTGGCCTTCATCATATATATGGAGACAGCCCAGAGAAGGATCCCGGTCCAGTACGCGAAGCGGGTGGTCGGGAGAAAGATGTACGGGGGGCAATCCACGCACCTGCCTTTGAAGGTCAATCAAGCCGGCGTCATCCCGCCTATATTTGCTTCGTCCATCATCATGTTCCCGGCTACTATCGCGAATTTTATCCAGCACCCCTACATGAAGCGGTTTGCCCAGCTTCTCACGCCGGGCAGCATCCCCCACGAATTGCTTTACGTAGGTTTCATTATTTTCTTCTGCTTCTTCTATACGGCAATTGTCTTCAACCCTGACAACGTTGCCGACAACATGAAAAAATACGGCGGATACATCCCGGGGATCCGCCCCGGAAAAAAGACCTCGGAGTATATCGAGAAGATACTTTCCAGGATAACCTTTACTGGCGCTGTTTATATATCCTTCGTCTGCGTGCTGCCGACAATACTGGTCCAGAAATTCAATGCCCCCTTCTATTTTGGAGGGACCGCCCTTCTTATCGTCGTAGGCGTCGGTCTCGACACGATCCAGCAGATCGAATCCCATCTCATCTTGCGTCACTACGACGGACTCGTGAAAAAGACGGCAAGGATGAAGGGGAGAAGGTAGAGCGCAGGGTTTATCTGATGGAGATTGGACGTTGACGGATGATAGTGCTGAAAAATGCAGAAGAGATAGGCAGGATGAGGACTGCCAGCAAGTACGCGATGGAGGTGCTGCTGGAGCTGAAACCCTATATTTTGGAAGGCGTAAGGACCTCCGATCTTGAAACTGCGTGCGAGGAGATGGTGCGGAAGCGCGAAGTCATAAAGGCCGCTTTCAAGGGGTACAACGGCTTTCCGTACTGCCTGTGCGTCTCCGTGAATGATGAAGTCGTCCATGGGATGCCCTCGGACGAGCGGGTCCTGAAGGAAGGAGACATAGTTAGCCTGGATTTCGGTGCCATTTATGAAGGGTTCTACGGTGATGCGGCGGTGACTTATCCCGTGGGGAAGGTATCGGCGGGAGCGCGCAAATTGGTCTCCGTCACCGAGGCCTCGCTTTACAAAGGCATAGACGAGGTCCGGGAGGGGGCAAGGCTCCACGACGTTTCTTATGCCATCCAGTCTTTTGTCGAGGCGGAGGGGTTTTCCGTCGTAAGGGAGTTCGTCGGGCACGGCATCGGCAGAAACCTGCATGAAGAGCCGCAGATACCCAATTTCGGCGTGAAGGGTACTGGCGTAAGGTTAAAAAGGGGCATGGTGCTAGCCATCGAGCCCATGATAAATGAAGGTATGAGTGACATAATAATCAAGGAAAACGGATGGACGGCGGCGACCAGGGACGGCAGACTTTCGGCTCACTTCGAGCATACCGTCGCCCTAACTGAGAAGGGGGCGGAGATTCTGAGCGCCATATGAGGGTGTATGCCTAAAGGTGAAGGGATAGAAGTAGAGGGGACGGTGGTGGAGCCGCTGCCGAACGCCATGTTCAGGGTAGAGCTGCCGAACGGGCACAGGGTGCTCGCCCACGTTTCCGGGAAGATGCGAATGAACTATATAAAGATTTTGCCCGGCGACAAGGTTATCGTTGAGCTTTCGCCATACGACCTGACGAGGGGAAGGATAATCTACAGGGCAAAATAGGAGGGTTTTCTATGAAGGTAAGGCCTTCGGTGCAGAAGCGGTGCGACAAGTGCAAGATAATTAAGAGGAAAGGGATAATAAGGGTTATATGCGAAAACCCTAAGCATAAGCAGAGACAGGGTTAAGGAGGGCTACGGTGGCACGAATCGCTGGTGTTGATATCCCGAGGGAGAAGCGGATAGAAATTGCCCTCACCTACCTTTACGGGATAGGCAGATCTTTGTCCAACCGGATATTGTCGCAGGCCGGAATCGATCCCGACAAGCGGACAAATATGCTCACCGAAGAAGAGGTTGCACGGATCAGGGATATAATCGAACAGGATCATAAGATAGAGGGCGACCTCCGCAAAGATGTCAGCATAAACATAAAGAGATTGATGGATATAGGCTGTTATCGCGGCTTGAGGCACAGGAGGGGTCTGCCGGTAAGGGGCCAGAGGACGAGAACGAATTCGAGGACCAGGAAAGGACCGCGAAAGACTTCGATGAAAAGAAAGAAGTAAGGGGGCGAAATGGCAAAGGTGCGAAAGACGGGCAAGAAGAAAGCGAAGAGGAATATACCTGTCGGAGAAGTGCATATACAATCGAGCTTCAATAACACTATCATTACCATTGCGGACCCCCAGGGGAACGTGGTTTCGTGGTCGAGCGGCGGCATAGCCGGCTTCAAAGGCTCAAGGAAGAGCACGCCCTTCGCCGCACAGCTTGCCGCCGAAAATGCTGCAAAGAAGGCTATCGAGCAAGGCATGAGGACAGTGGATGTATACATAAAGGGGCCGGGGGCCGGCCGGGAGGCAGCCCTGAGGGCAATCCAGAGCGCCGGCTTGAAGATCCATCTTATAAAAGACGTTACTCCTATTCCCCATAACGGGTGCAGGCCGCCGAAAAGAAGAAGAGTTTAGGAGGAGAAATTGTCGAGATATACGGGACCTGTCTGTAAGATATGCAGAAGAGAAGGGATGAAGCTCTTTGAAAAGGGCGAGAAATGCTACGCCGAGAAATGCGAGGTGGAGAAGAGGAATTATCCGCCCGGCGTCCATGTAGAGACAAGGGTCAAAATGACCGAGTACGGCATCCGGCTCCGCGAGAAGCAGAAGGTAAAGAGGATGTACGGCCTTACGGAGAACCAGTTCAAGCGGTTCTTCATCATGGCCGAGAAGACGAAAGGCGTAACGGGCACAAACCTGCTCGTCTATCTCGAAAGACGACTCGACAATATGGTGTACCGCCTGGGTTTTGCGGTGTCGAGGAAAGAGGCCCGTCAGATAGTGTCTCACTCCCACGTCTCGGTAAACGGAAGGACGGTTAACATACCTTCGTACCTCGTGAAGGAGGGGGACGAAATTGCCATCAGGCACAAGGAGCTGCCTTCCGTACGGAATGCTCTGGAGTCCGTAGTGCGCAGGGGCCTTCCGCCATGGCTGGACCTGGACAAGGAGGCGATGACGGGCAGGATAAGGCTTTTGCCGACCAGGGAAGATATCTCTGTGCCCATTAAAGAGCAGCTAATAGTAGAGTATTATTCCCGTTAGTTTCTTTCCCCCTTAAAGGAGGAGCTATGTATATGTTCGAAAAAAATTGGCAGGAGCTAATCAAGCCAACGAAGATTGACATAGAGAGGGAGACCTGCTCCGTATATTATGTCCGGTTCTCCGCAGAACCTTTTGAGCGAGGTTATGGGATCACCGTTGGCAATTCGTTGAGGAGGGTGCTCCTGTCCTCCATCATGGGCGCAGCTATTACTTCAGTGAAGATCGAGGGTGTGGACCACGAATTCTCCACCGTCAGAGGGGTGAAAGAAGATGTGACGGAAATCATTCTCAATCTGAAAAAGGTGGTGCTCCGGATGGACGACGACCGGCCCAAAACGCTGAAGATAGATGCGCGGGGCGAGGGTGTGGTGAAGGCGGGGGACATCGTACATGACGGCGGCTTGGAGATCATAAACCCCGAGCATCACATCGCAACCTTAAGCGATGAGGCAAAGCTCTACATGGAGATGAGGGCCAGGGTAGGCAGGGGATATGTGCCCGCCGAGAGAAATCGCGAAGAGGAAGAGCCCATCGGAACTACGCCGATAGATGCCGTATTCTCCCCTGTCAAAAGAGTAAGTTACAACGTGAGCCCGGCCCGGGTGGGTTTTCGGACCGATTACGATAAGCTGACCATGGAGATATTGACGGACGGCAGCATAAGCGCCCTCGACGCCCTCTCCTTTGCCGCAAAGATCATCAGGGAACAGATGCGCATATTCATAAATTTTGAGGAACCGCTGGATTACGAGGGAGGAGAACTGAAGGAGGGCGATAGACAGGAGTTCAATGACAACCTCTACCGGAACGTCGATGAGCTCGAGCTGTCCGTCAGGAGTGCCAACTGTCTGAAGAATGCAGACATAAAGTACATCGGTGAGCTCGTGCAGAAAACTGAGCAGGAGATCCTGATGACCAAGAACTTTGGAAGAAAATCGCTCAACGAGATAAAAGAGATACTTGCTTGCATGGGGCTGAAGCTCGGCATCAGGCTTGACAACTTCCCGCCCAGGGAAGAGCTCGACAGGATGGCTCAAAGAAGGAAAGACCAAGGATAGAGGGTGCATCATGAGGCATTTGAAAGCAGGCAGGAAGCTGAACAGGACGTCAAGCCACAGGAAGGCGCTCTTTCGTAATCTGGCCGCAGCCCTTTTTCATCACGAGAGCATTAAAACGACCAACCCCAAGGCTTTGGAGCTCCGGCGCGTTGCCGATAGGCTCATCAGCCTGGCGAAGAGCGGAGGCACCCATGCCGCGCGCCACGCTTTTGCAATCTTGCGGGATAAGGAAGCGGTAAAAAAGCTCTTTTCGGACATAGGCATGAGGTATTCCGGCATCAACGGGGGGTACACACGGGTCCTCAAAATCGGCTCCAGGAAGGGCGATGCTGCGCCCATGGCCCTTGTCGAGCTGACCCAGAAGAGGGGCCAGAAGGACCAGGAGAAGGGGCAGAAAAAGGAAGCCAAAGAGGCCAAGACAAAGAAACCTGCCCAGACCGGCCGGGGCAAGAAAGAGCAGGAGAAGGGGGAGAAAAAGGAGGCCAAAGAGGCCAAGGCAAAGAAACCTACCCAAAAGACTGGCCGAAAAAAACAGGCCAAAGCAGGAGAAGACTGATTACCCGGTATAGGACGGTCATAGTTGGGGGATCGTCTAACGGCAGGACACAAGATTCTGGATCTTGCTATCTAGGTTCGAATCCTAGTCCCCCAGAACTGCATAGGCGGGCCGGTTGTCGGTGGGCGCCGGCGAAAGCGGGTTGCCCGCGGCCGGTCGCCCTTTGCTCAGGGAGGGGGCGCGGAAGCCCTGATAATTGCATGCAAAGAAGGGTCGCCGTAATCGTACCGGCTTTCAACGAAGAGCAGACGATCGGAAGCGTCATTAGGGGCGTGAAGGGGCTTGGCGCCGAATACGAAGTGATCGTCGTCAACGATTGCTCGGGGGACAATACCACCAGGAACGCGGAGGCCGAAGGGGCTACGGTCATCGAGCTGCCCGTAAATCTCGGCATCGGAGGGGCCGTTCAAACGGGTGTGAAATATGCGCTGGCGGCCGGCTTCGATGCCTGCGTCCAGGTCGATGGAGACGGTCAGCACCCGCCTTCCGAGATCCCGAAGCTGGTCGAGCCTCTCTTCGGCGGCGGGGTGGATATGGTGGTAGGCTCGCGCTTTCTTGGCGGCACTTACAAGGTCCCTTTCATGAGGGCATTCGGCATCAGGATCATATCGCTCTTCCTCAGGGCGAGCACCGGCGTGAGATTCAAGGATACCACAAGCGGGTTCAGGGCGTTCTCGAGGCCGGTGATGGCATTTTTTGCACGCAGCTATCCCCAGGATTACCCCGAACCGGAATCTCTGCTCATGGCACATCTCAAGCGCTTCAAAGTGGTAGAGGTCGCCGTGGATATGAATTACAGGGAGCATGGGATATCGTCAATCACGCCTTTTCGTGCGGCTTACTACATGACGAAAGTGCTTTTGGCGATGCTGATCGATCTCTTCAAGGAGTTCTAAGGAGACTACGGAAATGCTCCATATCCGCCTCTTTATTGGCCTAATCAGTGTTGTTTTTTTCGTGGTTACCTTCGAGTTCATCAGGAAAAGGCACCTGAGGGAGGAATACGCGATCCTCTGGCTTTTCACGTCCTCCATCATAGCAGCACTCAGCCTCTGGCCCGGGTTTGTGAACATCTTGAGCGAAATAACGGGTCTCTATTACATCACCGCAGTGCTGATTATCGTTTTTGCCTTTGTTATAGCAGTGCTCATGCACTATTCGATCACCATATCGAAAATAAAGGAGATGAACAAGGAGCTAACGCAGAAATGCGCCATGCTCGAGCTGCGTTTGCGCGAACTTGAACGGACGCAGGGTCGGTAAGGAAAAATGGAGCGGGCAACGGGGCTCGAACCCGCGGCATCAAGCTTGGGAAGCTTGCACTCTACCAACTGAGTTATGCCCGCTTATAAGAGAATAATAGAGGAACTGCCACGCCAAGTCAATACCTTTGAAGGTCGGCCGAAAACTGTGATCTTCTTGCCGTTCCCCGGTTTTCTTTGCTAAGAAAGGGGCTTCGTGGAATTGCTTATGAGGATGCGATCTGTTATAAAATTAGCTCATTTTTCGTCGCCATGAGGACCGAAGAGTTCGATTATTCACTGCCCGGGGATTTAGTCGCCCAGCACCCCGCGAAGGAAAGGACGGCGTCCCGCCTCCTCGTTCTTCGCAGGTCGGACGGGCACGTGGAGCACCGCCATTTTGCCGATATAAGGGGCTACCTGAAAGAAAATGACCTGGTAGTACTAAACGACACCAAGGTCTTGCCTGCCCGGCTAGCCGGGACCAAGGTGACGGGAGGGGCTGTCGACATCCTGCTGACTGAGAAAATCGATGAGAAGAAGTGGTCCTGCCTTGTCAGGGGCCTCAAGAGGGGGACCGGAAAGGTGGTGGTCAGCGTAGGGGGAGTATCTCTCGGACTTCTACCCGGACCCGACGGGTGGACAGCCGAGTTTCCCGAAGGGCTGGACGCTGGGGAGCTGATGGCCCGGTCAGGTCGCATGCCCCTGCCCCATTACATCAAGAGGGGGACAAACGAGGGCCGGCAAGGCGACGACGAGCGGTACCAGACCGTCTATGCCCGCTGTGAGGGATCTATTGCTGCGCCGACAGCCGGGTTGCACTTCGACGAGGACTTGCTCCGGAGGATCGAAGGGGTGGGTGCTACCGTAGTCAGCCTGACGCTCCACATAGGGATAGGCACGTTCTTGCTCATAAAGAGCGAACATGTGGAAGCACACGAGATGCACAGCGAGCACTACTCCCTTTCGCCCGGGTTAAAAGAGGCGGTTAAAAGGGCAAAGGCCGCGGGCGGCAGGGTCATCGCGGTGGGGACGAGCGTAGTGAGGACGCTGGAGACGGCCTATGGGGGAGAGAATGGGACGCTGGCGGGCAGCACGAGCCTTTTCATCTATCCAGGCTACAGGTTTCGCGTCGTGGACGGGATCATCACCAATTTTCACCTGCCCAGATCGACGCCGCTCTTGCTCGTTTGTGCCTTCGCCGGAAAAGAAGCAATAGAGGGGGCTTACAGGGAAGCCGTCGAGCGGGGCTATAGGTTTTACAGTTACGGCGACGCAATGTTTATTTCATGAACCCTCTCGCTATCGCAAAAGTCGACGGGCAGGCCAGGCTCGCCGCTCTTCAAACGGAGCACGGTTCGGTAGAGACGCCGGTTTTCATGCCGGTGGGGACGCAAGGGGCAGTCAAAGCCATTCTTCAACGGGACCTCAAGGAGATGGGGGTAAGGATGGTGCTGGCCAACGCGTACCATCTCTATTTGAGGCCGGGTGATGCCCTTATCAGGGACATGGGTGGCATCCAAGCCTTCATCGACTGGGACGGGGCGGTATTGACGGACAGCGGAGGATACCAGATCTTCAGCCTCGGAGGGCTTAGAAAGATAGAGGAAGAAGGTGTGACCTTCCAGTCACACATTGACGGCTCGAAGCACTTCCTCACCCCTGAGCGGATAGTGGAGGTGCAGGAGCACATCGGGGCGGACGTCTGCATGTGCCTTGACGAGTGTGTAGCCTATCCATCGTCCCGCACCTATACTAGCGCGGCGGTCGACCGCACTACCAGGTGGGCGGCGAGGTGTCGGAATGCAAAGGCCCCGTCCTCACTTCTCTTCGGCATTGTCCAGGGCGGCATGTATGCCGATTTGAGGCGCCGCTCTGCGGCCGACCTTCTAGAAATCGGGTTCGACGGGTACGGGCTCGGCGGCTTCAGCGTGGGCGAGCCCAAGGACGTCATGTGGGAGATGGTCGACGAGGTTATCGGCCTGCTGCCCGCAGATAAACCACGCTACCTCATGGGTGTCGGCTTTCCGGAGGATATAGTGGAAGGTGTAAAGAAGGGTGTTGACATGTTCGACTGCGTTATCCCCACGCGGCATGCCAGAAACGGCAGCCTCTTCACAAAAACGGGCAGGATCAACATCAAGCACGCAAAATACGCCGCTGATGAACGGCCCATCGATGAGACATGCCTTTGCTACACGTGCATGCATTTCTCGAGGGCCTATCTCAGGCATCTCCTTATGGCCCGCGAGCTCGCGGCTTACTATCTCAACACTCTGCATAACCTCTTCTTTTACACTGAGCTGCTAAGCCGCATTAGGGCCGCAATCGGCGGAGGGAGGTTCGAGGAGTTCTATAAGGATTTTATGTCTCAATGGAAAGGAGGTGAATTATACGATGGATCTGGCATACGCGATGGGTAGTCAGGCAGGCGGCCAGGGGGGCAGCATGCTCACTTTCCTCCCCCTTATCCTCCTGTTCGCGGTCTTCTATTTTCTCCTTATAAGGCCGCAGCAGAAGAGGGCAAAACAGCACAAGACGTTCATGGAGAACCTGAAGAAGGGAGATACGGTTATGACTTCGGGGGGTTTGTATGGTAAGATAACAGGTATCACCGACGAGGCAATTACCATGGAAATAGCCGAAAAAATCAGGGTAAAAGTCGCAAAAAACGCGGTAGTAGACTACGTGAAAGGAGAACAGGCGTGAGAAGGTATGAGAACATTTTGATAGTGGCCCCAGACTGTACGAAGGAGGAAGAGGACGACCTGCTCCGAAGGGTACAGGCAAACGTCGAGAAACTGGGCGCGGAATTGCTGCGAGTCGATGACTGGGGCGTGCGAAAGCTTGCCTATCAGATCAAGAAGAAAGACAGGGGCCACTACTTCTTCCTGCTTCTGAGCATGGATGAGTCAACCGTGGTAGTGCTTGACAAGTTTTATAGGACGATGGACCTTATTCTAAGGCACCTTTTTGTCGTGGTCGACGAGAAGGACAAGGGACTGGAGAAGCCGCCGGAACCAGTCGTCTTCGATGAGCTGGAGGGTGAAGCATAGTGAACAAGGTCTTCCTCTCAGGAAAGGTGAAGAAAAGGCCGGAAGTGGCATACACTCCGAGGGGCCGAAAGGTTATCACCTTTCCCATCTGGGTCGCCGAAGGCGATTTCAGCGTAGAGATCATAGGCGCAGGTGAGGCCTTTCCGGGAGGACTGGACGAAGCAATCGGCGGCGGTGTTCTGGTAGCAGGAGAGCTGATCAAGACCAAGCTTAAATCCCGCGACATTTTGAGAGTGAAGGCCAGTAAAATCTTACGGATGGAGGAGTAAATGCCGAGGATGCAGGATTCCGGAAAAAAACGCGTCTACGTGAGGAAGCGGGTATGTCGGTTCTGCCAGGACGCGAGTATCAAGATAGATTACAAAGACCCGAAGCTTCTTAAGCATTTCATCACGGAGCGAGGCAAGATCATGCCCAGAAGGATGACGGGCACCTGTGCCAACCACCAGAGAAAGTTGCGGGAAGAGATCAAGAAGGCACGACACATAGCGTTTTTGCCCTTCACGACGGTGACGCGATAGGAGGAAGCAATGAAGGTCATACTGCTCGACAATGTGGAAGGGGTCGGCAAGAAGGGCGAGACTCGCGACGTGAGGGACGGTTTCGGAAGGAATTTTTTGGTGCCAAGGGGCTTTGCCATGCCGGCGACCAGGGGCAACATCAAAAGGGCGCAGGAACAGGCCAAAGTCATAATGGGAAAAAGAGAGAAGGACCTCGAGACTGCCGGGCAGATGAAAATGCGGCTGGAAGAGGCCCCGCCCTTAGTTATCAAGAAGAAATCGGGTGTAGACGGGAAGCTTTTCGGCTCCGTGACCGCCAAGGATGTGGCGGAGGCGGCGACAACGGCGCTTGGCCTCGAAATAGACCGGAGGGCGTTGCGCCTCGTCGAGCCTATCAAGATGACAGGCGCTTATACAGTCGAGGCACACCTCGAAAAAGGCGTAGTCGCCCAGATAAGGCTCGAAATAGAAGAAGAGTAGATGGCAAGGGTAGCGAAAAACCCTGTTGAGAGCAAGGGGCGTGTACCGCCCCAGAACCTCGATGCGGAGCAGTCGGTCCTCGGCGGCATTCTCATCGACCCGGAAGCGTTGAACAAGGTAGTCGATGTCGTCGATCCGGCAGATTTCTACAGGGAGGACCACAGGACCATATACCAGATGGTGCTGGATCTCTACGAGAGGAACGAGCCCATCGATCTCGTTACCGTAACGAGCCTGGCCCGCGACAAGGGGCTGATCGAGAAGATAGGGGGCGTGGCAAACCTGAGTCGCCTCGTCGATGCCATGCCCACATCGGCCAATATAGTACAGTATGCGAAAATGGTGAGGGAGAAGGCATTGCTCCGCAATCTCATGCATACCGCGACGGAGATAGTCGAAAAAGGCTACGAGGTCGATGCGAACGTGGACAACTACATAGACGAGGCCGAGAAGATGATCTTCCAGATCTCGGAGAGGAAATACAAACCTTCTTTTTTCTCCATAAAAGATCTCGTCATGGAGAACATGAAGGTAATCGAGAGGCTCAGCGAAAAAAAACAGGCCGTCACCGGGGTGCCCACGGGCTTCTCGGAGCTGGACAAGCTGACCAGTGGATTACAGCCTTCCGACCTGGTCATAGTCGCAGGCAGGCCAAGCATGGGGAAGACCGCCTTCTGTCTCAATATCGCCCAGCACGTGGGGCTCCTGGATGGCGGTGTTCCGGTCGGCATCTTTTCTCTTGAGATGTCGAAGGAGCAGCTCGTCATGAGGCTCCTGAGCTCGGAGGCGGAGGTCGAGTTCTCAAAGCTCCGCTCCGGCGCGATCAAGGATACGGACTGGCACAAGATCGGAACGGCCGCGGGGAGGCTATACACCGCCCCCATCTACATTGACGATACCCCGGCTCTGAGCATCCTTGAGTTGAGGGCAAGGGCCAGGCGCCTGAAGAAGGAGCACGGGCTCGAGCTCCTCGTCGTTGATTACCTCCAGCTCATGCGGGGCAGGACGAGCAGCCTCGACCGGAGAGAGCAGGAGATATCGGAGATATCCAGGTTCCTCAAGGCTCTGGCAAAGGAGTTGAACATCCCTGTCGTCGCCATATCCCAGCTCAACAGGATGGTGGAGCAGAGGGAAGACAAGCGACCGCGTCTGGCAGACCTCCGGGAATCGGGCGCCATAGAGCAGGATGCCGACGTTATCATTTTTATTTACAGGGATGAGGTCTACAACAGGAATTCCGAGCGAAAGGGCGTGGCGGAGATTATTGTGGGCAAACAGCGGAACGGCCCGACAGGCGAGATCGAAACTGCGTTTATTTCGGCCTACACAACTTTCAAGAACCTTTACAGAGAATGAACCTGCCCAACCTCCTCTCATTGTTTCGTCTCTTCGTTACGGCCTTTTTCATCGCCCTCGTTGCCTACGGACGGTTTAATGTTGCCCTTTTCCTCTTCCTGCTCCAGGCCCTGAGTGATCTCCTCGACGGATTCTTCGCCAGGCGTATGGGTGCGAAAACGAGCCTTGGCGCCTACCTCGATCCCTTAGCGGACAAGGTGATGCTCGCATCGTCGTATATAGTGCTCTCCCTCCAGAAGTTCGTCCCCTTCTCGCTGGTAGCCGTGGTGCTCCTCCGGGATCTTGTCATCTCAATCGGGTTTCTTATATTATTGAAGAGGGGCCTCGCGATGAACCCTGTGCCCAGTCTTGTAAGTAAGGCGACTACCGTGTTCCAGATGGTCACTGTCGTCTACGTGCTTTCCTTTGCAGGGCGGGGCTTTGAGCTGCCTTTGCTCAATCTGTTCTTTTTTGGCACAACCGCCCTTCTCACTCTCGTATCGGGTTTCCAGTACGTTTCTTTAGGTTTGACGGCATTTTTTCGGAAAGAAATCGTTTGACAGGATGGGCATCCTTTCGCTAACACTTTAAACAAAATAGAGGAGGCATTGATGGCTATCAGGGTCGGTATAAATGGGTTTGGCAGAATCGGTCGGCAGGTGTACAGAATAGGCTTCAATAATCCTGAGCTCGAGTTCGTTGCGATCAACGATATCACCGATGCAAGGACTCTTGCCCATCTCCTGAAATATGATTCGGTCCATAGGACCATGAATGCCGAAGTGGTGGCGGAAGACTGCTCGATAGTCGTAAACGGCAAGGCGGTCAAGGTGCTGTCGGAGAAGGACCCTGAAAAACTGCCGTGGAAGGAGCTGAAGGTAGACGTAGTGTTGGAGGCCACGGGGAAATTCACAGACAGGATAGGCGGCGAGAAACATCGTCTCGCCGGAGCGAATAAGGTTATCGTATCTGCCCCTGCCAAGGACCCGGACGTGACCTTCGTGCTCGGCGTCAACGAAGAGGTTTACAACAAAGAAAAGCACCACATCGTATCGATGGGATCATGCACTACGAACTGCCTGGCGCCGGTCGTGAAGGTATTGCACAGGGAGTTCGGCATAGAGCACGGTTTAATGACGACGATACATTCCTACACGAACGACCAGGTAACGCTCGACCAGCCCCACAGGGACCTCCGGAGGGCCCGGGCAGCCGCCCTTTCGATGATACCTACGACTACCGGCGCCGCAAAAGCGATCTCCGAGGTAATTCCGGATATGAAAGGGCGCCTCGACGGGCTGTCCATAAGGGTGCCGACGCCCACTGTTTCTCTGGTCGACCTCGTTGCCACCATTGCGAAGAGCACTACCAAGGAAGAGATCAACGGCGTATTCAAAAAGTACGCGTCAGGGCCGATGAAGGGGATACTCGCGGTTACCGAAGAAGAGCTCGTCTCCTCGGATTTTATCGGAAATCCTTATTCTTCGATCGTCGACCTCCCTTCGACCTTCGTGACAGGGGGCAAGATGGTGAAGGTCCTTTCATGGTACGACAACGAATGGGGCTTCTCAACGCGGATATGCGATCTTTTGACCTTCTTGATGAAGCGCTGACCGAGGGGCGAGCTAATGAAATCGATTAGCGAGGTCGATGTATCGGGCAAAAGGGTATTCATACGGGTCGATTTTAATGTGCCGATGGACGACGAGGGAAACATTACCGACGACACGAGGATCAGGGCGCACCTGCCTACCATAAGCCGCGTGGTCGAAGGGAAAGGGAAAGCGATCCTTGCATCCCATCTCGGCCGGCCCAAGGGCAAGAGATCGGAAAAGTACTCGTTGAAGCCTGTCGCAAAAAGGCTCTCCGATCTTATGGGCAAAAGGGTGGCATTTGCTGATGACTGCATCGGGACCGAGGCAGAAAAGGCCGTTGCAGCCATGAAGGACGGGGACATCCTGCTTCTCGAAAACCTCCGGTTTCATCCCGAAGAGGAAAAGAATGACAGGGATTTCGCCCGGAAGCTTGCCGAGCTGTGCGATGTCTACATAGATGACGCCTTTGCCGTTGCCCATCGGGGGCACGCCTCGAACGTCGGCATAACGGAGTTTGTTAAAGTCTGCGCTGTCGGGCTGCTCCTCGAGAGCGAGCTCGACTACCTGAAGAGGGCCACAGACAACCCCGTCAGACCCCTAGTTGCCATTATCGGAGGGGCGAAAGTCTCCGACAAGATCGGGGTGCTTCAGAAGTTGATAGAGAAGGTGGATAAGCTCCTCATCGGAGGCGGCATGGCCTTTACGTTCCTGAAGGCCCTGGGATACGAGATAGGGAGGTCTCTCTGCGAGGAGAACATGCTGGATGTGGCCAAGAAGGTCATGGCGATGGCGGCGGAGAGGAAGGTCAGGCTTTATCTGCCCATCGATTGCGTCGTAGCGGAAAAAGCGTCTGCCGATGCGGAGACCAAGTACGTGCCTACGCAGGAGATTCCGGCCGACTGGATGGCTCTCGATATCGGGCCTGCCTCGACGACGCTATTCGGAGAGGCCATTGCAGACGCCAAAACGATCGTCTGGAACGGGCCGATGGGCATGTTCGAAATCGATAGTTTCAGCAGGGGCACCTATGGTCTTGTCAACTTTGTCGTCAATTCCCACGCGCTCTCTATCGTCGGCGGCGGCGACACGGACACCGCCATCCACCGGGCCGGCAATGCCCACAGGATATCTTACATATCGACCGGGGGGGGCGCCTTCCTCGAGCTCCTTGAAGGGAAGACGATGCCGGCAGTGGAGGCCCTCGAGACCTGCGGGGGCGGGCGATGAGAAGATGGATGCTCGCCGGGAATTGGAAGATGCACAATACCATAGGGGAATCGACGGCCCTTGCGAAAGCGGTCGTTGCGGGCACGGCTGGGATGTCAGGCGGCGAGGTCATAGTTGCGCCGGTTTTCACCGCCCTTTCCGCTGTCTACGGGGTTGTCAAGGGAAGCCACGTTTCTATGGCGGGCCAGAATGTCTTCTACGAGGAGAAGGGTGCATACACAGGCGAAGTGGCGCCGGCCATGTTGAAAGACGCGGGCTGCGACTACGTCATCATCGGCCACTCCGAGCGTAGAAAGTACTTCCACGAGACCGATGAAGCCGTCAACACGAAGGTGAAGAAGGCGCTCTTGGCCGGGCTTAAGCCCATCCTATGCGTAGGAGAAACAGAGGAAGAGCGAGAAAAGGGTATTACCGAATTCGTGGTAGGCCGGCAGGTGAAGATCGGACTGTACGGGATAGACCGGCTGGAGGACATAGCGGTTGCCTACGAGCCGGTATGGGCCATAGGAACGGGCAAGAACGCCACGCCCGATCAGGCCCAGTCCGTCCATGCCTTCATAAGGCGATTGCTCTCGGACGGATATGGGGTTAAAGCGTCGAGCAACGCCAGGATCCTGTACGGAGGGAGCGTAACACCAGACAATATAGGCGGATTGATCGCCATGGAGGACATAGACGGCGCCCTCATCGGCGGGGCCTCCTTGAAATCCGATAGCTTTATCGATATAATAAAGACCGTTTGGAATAGACGGAAATGACTACTGCAATAGCTATCATACATATAATTGCCGCAATCGCCCTTATCCTTATCGTCCTTTTGCAGACTGGACGGGGGTCCGAGATAGGGGCGGCTTTCGGAAGCGGAGCGAGCCAGACCCTTTTCGGCAGCTCGGGAACGTCGGGGTTCATGACCAGGGTCACCACGATCGTCGTCATAATATTCATGCTAACGAGTCTCGTGCTGGCCTTGATGTACAGCAGCGGCCGGTCCGTATCGTCGAGGACCTCGATCCCGGCCCCGGTGGGAGAAAAACTGCCGACCAAGGCTCAGTAAGGCGTGCCGATGTGGTGGAATTGGTAGACACACCATCTTGAGGGGGTGGCGGGGAGACCCGTGCGGGTTCGAGTCCCGCCGTCGGCACCATTTTCCCTTGGCAATACTTACCTTTTGCCATCCCCTTTTCCCTCTGGTGAGAGTCTGGTGACCGCTTCAGTAATCGCGCTAGGCTTCAACCTTTTAAACTATCCTGAACTTTTCCTTCAAGAGCGCTTTTTTCAGCAATTCGCCGCACTTCTTGCTGCAGATCATGAAAAGAACCTCATTTCCTGCCTTTTTCGCTTCCGACTTGCGCTCGGGTATAATGGCGGGAACTAGCCTGTCGATGTGCCTGAGGGGTATCTGGATGGGCGAACCTTCGGGACCCGGGAGGCGTAGTCCTTTTCGCGTTCTGGCGCCGAGGCCGAAGACCTCGGCATCCTTTTCGATCTCCTTGTTGCACCAGGCGCAGATGTAAATCGTCTCTTCGTCTTCCGGCTCACCGCAGAAAGAAACTTTCGGACATTCCGAAGTCGGAATCACGCAATCATCAACCTTACCCTTCTTGCCGAGACATTCCTCGCAAATCCCCCAATGTTCACAGGCAACCCCCTTCACGACAGATCGCCCGCATTCAGTGCACCAGAGGTAACCGCATTTATTGCACAAGCCGATGGTGACATCCTCGATCCCCCCTATCTCTTCGCAGTCCCTTGTCTCTTTGCTCCCGCAGTGCGGGCAGGCGCCCACGAATATCTCCCAGGCGAATTCCTCGGGCGAAGTAGCCGATGATTCCTCGACTGCCCTCGCCAGCTCATCTTGTACTTCTTTGGGGAGGGCCTTCCACAGCTCCATGAAATGGTTCTCTTCCTTCATGGCCTCTATTATACACCCACTCTGAACGTCTTTTCCAATGAACACTCCCGTTTTCCCTGAGCTGCCCCCAATTTTACCTTTCGATGGAGCAGGAGAAAGGAAAGTGGCGTCTTTGCGCCTTCCGGAGTGGTTTTTCGGCGAACTTCGGCCGGAATAGGTGTATAATATGATGAACAATGAAAAATGGACGGCCCAAGATCGCAATCCTCGGTGCGGGCTTAACGGCGGCTTACCTTTACAGGCTGCTTCTGCGGAACGGCCTTCAGGCAGATATCTTTGGCAAAGACCCCGGCACTGTTTGCGGCATCAGCCCGTGCGCCTGGGGGACGTCGCGCGGTTTCGCCGATCTCGTCAAAGATGCGGGACTCGATGCGTCGACCTACGCACTCAGCCGCCCGGAATACGTACTGGTTGACGGTCTGCGGATCAGGGCCGACCTTATGACCATCGATAAGCAGAGACTCATAGGGGACCTGTTAGCCGGAGCCGAAATAAAACAGTCGGAGTTTGACGCCGGATCGTATGAAAGGGTCATCGATGCATCCGGGGTCTCGAGGGCGCTCTTGCCGCCTATTGATGACGACTTCATCCTTCCTTGCGTGCAATTCAGGGTGCGGACCAATGAAATTCTCGAAAATCGCATAAATCTCGGCGGGATAGGTTACGCCTGGTGTTTCCCCCTAGCCAAAAGGGAATACCACATTGGTTGCGGCAGCCTCATGTCGAACCCGGCCAACAGGCTGAAGGATCTCGGCTGGATTGGCGGCAACGGTAAGCAAGGCGAGATAGTGTGCGGCTGTAAGGGAAAGATTCGGCTCGCGTCGCCACATGCTTCTTTGCCCTTTGTCGATCACAGGCAAGGGTGCGAGGTCTGGGGGGTCGGCGAGGCTATCGGCTGTGTGGCACCCCTTGCCGGGGACGGCATCGTACCAGGCATGAGGAGTGTGCGGCTGCTCCTGACATGGTGGAACGACCCGAAAGGGTACACGCGGGCAGTCTTGCAAGAGTTCGGCTGGATGAAAAACGAAAGGACGGTTATTGACAGACTTAGAAGAGGTGAACGGATGGGTCTCGGAAACGCCTGGACACTGAAGAGAAATTCAAGGAGAATGGGCATGCGAGTGGGCCTGAGGCAGGCACTGATGTTCGTGCGCGGCCTGGCGTAAAAGCACAGCCTGATGTCCCACGAAGTGGACCGGTATGATCGGATCGACCTGGTTCGCCGCTTCTTTTCCGGAAACGAGTCCAGCTATGATCGCGTAGTCCGCCTCACAACCATAGGCTTCGACTGCAGATGGAAAGAAAAAATAGTGGACATGATCCCTGCCGAATCGACCAGGATTACGGACCAGGCTTGCGGCACGGGCATTCTTACCATCAAGATAGCCAGGAGATTCCCCCATGCCAGGGTGATAGGCATCGATGTCACCGGGGGGTATCTCCGGGTCGCCAAAGAGAAGGCGGAGGCCCTGGGGCTTCGCAACATCGAGTTGATACCCGGCCGGGCCGAGGAAATAATGCCGGAAGGGGAGTGCGACTGCGCTACCTCATCCTATCTTGCCAAATACGCCGACCTTGACCGCCTTGTCAACATCACGAAAAAAATGCTCCGCCCCGGCGGTGTCATTCTCGCGCACGACTTCACCTATCCAAAAGGCAGAACCTTCGCCTTCGTCTGGCGGCTATACTTCAGCTTCCTCCAGACCGTCGCCGCCAGGCGTTATCCTTCCTGGAAACCCGCTTTCGACGGCCTGCCGGAATTCCTTCGGGAAACGGACTGGGTGGGGCGGCTGGGGCGGCTGCTCGCGCGGTACGGCTTTGATGACATAAGGTCGGAGCCTCTCACCTTCGGTACTGCCGCCATTGTCTTAGCCAAAAAGGCGCCCTGAGCCGACCAAATTCGCAACTCAAGGTGATTCGTTGAAGATCGCGACAATGTCCCTGGGCGCTCTTCGAGCGACCCCACTGTATCCGTTCCCCGGGAAATTGCGTTCTATCTCTGCTGCTGCAGCTCTTTGGCGCTGATCTATAGCATCTTCCATGAGCCGGGCGGCCCTCTTGAGAAGCTCGCGGTCCCCGTCGCCATGGCCCGACCGGTCCCGTCTCAGTACGTCGAGGACAAAGGGGCGCATATCAGGGACGAAGCGGAGCAGCGCCGGGGCGATGGCCGCCATTTGACGGGCGTCCATGAGGCGGCGCGACAGACACTCTTTTACTTCCTTCACATCGTCCGCTATCTGGTATGCCTCACCGATCCAGAGCCCGTACCTGTAACATGTCTCCACGGCCCTCCCGGACCGACCGGCGGCAATTGCACCCAGGGTACAGGCGATCCCGAACAGCGTGCCGGTCTTGAGCCGGACGATCCCGTCGTACAGCCGACCGCACGAATCGCCCGATTCTATATTCTCGGCCAGGGCCAATGGATCGAGCGGTTCCTGCAGCGCTCCCCGCGATACGCTGGCGATGGCGTCTGCAACCGCCCGTCCGTCCTCGGCGCTTATGTCGCTCATCATTTTTATCGCTGCGGCAAAGATCACGTCCCCTATCAGAACGGCCCTTCTCGGCCCTTCCAGAGTCCAAACGGCCGGTCTCCCCCCCCTCACTGCATCCTGATCTACGAAATCGTCGTGTATGAGCGTGGCCGCCTGTATCATCTCAACGGCCACTGCCCTGGGAATTGCCTGTTCCAGAGGACCGCCCAATGCTTCACAGACGAGACACGACAGGCACCCCCTGATCTTCTTGCCTGCCTGGAGACTTAGCATTAGTGGTGCCATGTCCTCGGTCTTAATTCCATCCAGAAGTGCCGACAGGCGCCGGTTGTAGGCCTCCTCAAGAGGAGGCCTCCGAACTGCGACATAAGCGTAAAAGTCGCTTACCCCTTTAATTGTGCGGTCAGGCGCCAAATCAACAACCCCGAAGCAAGAAGTATGACCCCCAGGCTGATGCATCTCAGGATGACCTCATATCTAGAAAGGAGCGATCGCTCAGCGGCTTCGAGAAAGCCTTGCCGCTTCTTTAGGTCCTTGTACGGACGGGACGCCTTTATCTCAACCAGGCTGAAAAATGACGTCGACAGTCCAAGAATAAGCGCGCTGAAGGAGACCGTGTTTGTCTGAATGAGGTCGCCCGCAATTACAGGCAGGAATCCCCAGGAAAAGGCGAACCACCCGTCAGTGTGGAACCTGCCATGAAACCATTCGAGATTGTAAGCGAAAACGAAGAAACCCTCCGCTGCCGCTACAGTCCACAGGCGGGGGACCGAGTTGATCATGTAATAGACGGCAATGGCATAGGCACAGACAAGGGAGGCCGCCGCGATCAGCCGTAACTGGAGTTTCGTGAAGACTGTCCCCCAAGGTTTTGTCCCCCCCTTTCCGAGCGCGTCGAGGGAATGGGCGCCTATGCCCAGGCCGAGGAAATAGATGACAACGATGGCGCAGACCTTTTCCAGGTCGATGGAGGGTGCGAGAATAGAGCCCAGCACCGCAAAGGAGACCACCATACCCGTGTAGGGCAGGAAAAGCAGACCTATGAAAGATCGAAAGAGGGCAGGTCCGAACCTGGGGACGAACCATTCGGTCTGCCTTCCGGCGCCATCCGCGCTCATTTACCCCACCGTTTCCCGTCCACAGCTCACCCCGTTTGGAAGACCGCGTCCGCAACCCCTATGTTGACTTCCAGATCGCAAAAGGCGATGGTCCTTTCCAGACGCCCTTCGAGCGTAGATTCCTCTACCTCCCTGGGGAGCCACAGGTTCCTGTCGATTGAGAACTTGTATATAGTAACCACATGGGGCCGGAAATGGTCGGTTGCAGCAACCTGGATCGTCAAAAGCCCGTCAGTTTCCGTCGTTAAGGCCGGCCCGCGGCGCCAGTCAGTGAGGCTCCGGGCGATATTGGTGATTAAGAGTCCCAGATCGGTCTGGTCTATTCGCTGTCCCGCCGACACTAGGAGCCGTCGACTGTCGGGTTGCAGGTGGAAGCGGAAGAGGCGGGCCAAACCTGCCGGCCTGACGAAAACCTTCCCTTCCTTATCGGGGAAAATCAGGATCATGCCTTGATGGGGCTCTATAAAATCGAGGCGGATCCGGTTCGGCTTCTTGAACGTGTAATAGAAGATCTGCACACCGGAAGAGCCGTCAAGCCCGTAAGTCCTGATGACCATACGGACCCGGTAATCCGAGACCTGAGCCCAGGCAGCCTGCATATTCGCTACGGCGGTCGCCGTGTCGACGGCCTGGATTGCCCCCATGCATGAGAAAGGAACCGAAAGGATCGCTAAAAGGTGTGCTGCCGCTGCCCTACGCATTTTTTCTATAGAATATTATCAGACCGATCAGACCGCCTGTAAAGACAAAAAGCACCTGGAACCACGGTTTTCATTCGCTCCTGAAAAATATAGGAAGGCAGGCGAAATGGGTGTAGACTGTTCCTACAGCAACTATTCAGCTTAGTTGCTGCCCCGGCACAAGGGGAAAGAGGCTAAAAACCTTGCATTTGTGGGGCAACAAATACGACAGGATGGAGTTTGCCGGCGCCTTCGGCGACCTGGGCACCCTCATACCTTTTGTCGTCGGTTATATAACGCTGAACAAGATGGACCCCCTGGGCATCCTCGTTGCCTTCGGTCTCTTCAAGATCTTTGCGGGACTCTATTTCAAGACGCCCGTTCCTATACAACCCATGAAGGCGATCGGGGGAATGGCCATTGCCCACGCAGCCACCATTACCCCCGGCATGATCTGGGGGTCCGGCATTTTCACGGGGGTCTTCTGGCTTCTCATGGGGCTAACGGGGGCAGTTACCTGGATTCAGAAGATCACGACCAAACCGGTAGTTAGGGGCATCATGCTCGGGCTAGGTCTGAGCTTTATCGTAGAGGGGCTGGGGATGATGAGGACAGGGCCGTTTTTTGCCTTAGGGGGAGCGGTCCTGACCCTGGTTCTCCTCGACAGCAAACGCTACCCGGCGATGTTGGCCCTTCTAGCTTACGGGGTCATCGTTGCTTTCATCCAGAATCATGCGCTCTTGTTTGACATGGCCCATATCTCAATCCGGTTTCGCATGCCTCAGGTCGGGTTGCCGCGATTCTCGTGGAATGATCTCCTGGCCGGGTTCATTGTCCTGGGTCTTCCCCAGGTCCCCCTCACCCTCGGCAATGCCGTCATTGGGACCGTGGCTGAGAATAACGAATATTTCCCTGACAGACCGGTTACGGCCAAGGCAATCAGCATCGATCACGGCGTCATCAACCTGATAAGTCCCTGCATCGGGGGCATCCCCGTCTGTCACGGGGCAGGGGGCATGGCCGGCCATATGCGTTTCGGCGCGAGGACAGGAGGCTCCCTGGTGATACTGGGCGTGATCGTCCTTCTCGCAGGTCTTTTCCTAAGCGACTCCATCGCGCTCATCTTGCAGGTATTCCCGCGGCCCATTCTGGGCGTGATTCTGTTTTTCGCGGGGGTGGAGCTGGCGCTTGTCATTAAAGATGTTAGGTTGAGAAAACAAAACCTCTTCGTTCTCCTCGTAACGGGCGGGACCGCCATGTGGAACATGGGAGTGGCTTATATTGCAGGGCTGCTCCTTTACTACGCCCTCGACCGGAGATGGATCAGAGTTTGACGCGTACAAACGGAGTAAGCTACGTGTACTTGTAAAGCACCTCGCCGCCGGTAATCGTCATGCCTATGCTAAAGTAAAACGCCCCCTGCACCTCGACCGGACCGAGATCGGCAACTTCTTCAAAGGGGGATGGGAAAAAGGCGATCTCCCCTTTGCCGGCCCAGACGTCGGCAATCTTCACGTTCGTGACCGTGCCCGCCGTCAGCTCGTGAACGGCAGGCTTATTCGGGTCCTCCACACTCGGAAAATGGCGCATGAGATAGAATTTAATGGCCGGGAGCTCCTCGGCTTTCGACTTGCGGGTAAAGAACATCGACCCTTCGAGTATCCTCTCCGCGTTCACATCGCAGATGCCTTTCACCTTTGCGCCGATCCTCTTTCCTCCGACTTTCGGGTTGAGCTCGTGGAGCTTCGTCGTGTAAATCCTGCCCAGCTTCTTCGGGAAACCCTGGATGAACCCCCTGATAAGAGTAAAGTCGTTGTCAACCCAGATGTAGGGGACGAAGTATCCCGGCTTGCCCTTGAGCTGGCAGCTGAGCATCACGATACATTCGCGGTAGTTCGACCTTTCGGGGTTCAGAAAGGCCAGATCGGGCCGGCCCTCGCTGACCGACACCCAGTCCGTGAACCAGACTGCTCCTGCTCCCGGCTCGGGGCCCATTTCGAGGGGCGGCGGCAGGAGCCGATTGACTTTCTTCTCGGCTGCCCTGAAGTTGATGTGGATCACCTCTCCGCCGTAATGCCAAGGAGGCGCGTCAATGACGGAAGACCGTCCCTCCGGCGTGAGAGGCAGGGAGTAACCGCTCAAAGCGAACTTTCTTTTCCCGTCCATAGGTCCTCCTTGTGACACACCACAATCATAGATTATTCGCGCTCTAAGGTCAACCGGAGCATCCGGGAGAGTCTAAAGGAGACGCGCCTTTTCGTCCCGTCTTGCCGGCTTGACAAAGGTCCGAAAAGCGATACACTAGAATATTAATTGGAGAGACTCTTCGAAGGGGAAACAATGAATCAAGCGAAAACGTTTTTTTTGATGGTCGTGCTGACCGTTATCCTGGTCGGCCTGGGCAGCCTCATAGGAGGAAAGAACGGAGCCGTGCTCGCTTTTGGCGTAGCCCTCGCAATGAACATGGTAACCTACTGGTTCAGCGACCGGATAGTTCTCTCAATGTACAACGCGAGGGAAGTTTCCGAAGCTGAGGCGCCCGATTTGTACGCCATCGTGGCATCTCTATCGCAGCGCGCCTCGATCCCTATGCCACGGGTCTATATAGTCGAGAACGACAGCCCCAACGCATTCGCAACGGGTAGAAACCCCGAGCACGCCGTAGTGGCCGTGACTACCGGCATCTTGCGGGTCCTGAGCAAGCAGGAGCTTGAAGGGGTGCTTGCCCACGAGCTGTCGCACGTAAAGAATAGGGATATTCTCGTATCGACGGTGGCAGCGGCCCTCGCCGGCGCCATCACCATGCTCGCCAGCTGGGCCAGATGGTTGCCGTTTTTCGGGGGAAGGGACGACGAAGAGGGAGGCGGCAACATCGTGGCCGTCATTCTCTTCTCCATGGTTGCCGCCTTTGCCGCCATGCTGATCCAGCTTGCCATATCGAGGTCCAGGGAGTATCTCGCCGACGAAGGGGGCGCGCGACTCGCCGGGAACCCCCTGTTCCTGGCAAAAGCCCTGCGCCGCCTCGAATCGGCAGTCGTCCGCAGCCCTATGGAGGACGCCAACCCGTCGACCGCCCACATGTTTATCGTCAATCCCTTTTCCGCAAAAGGCGTTACAGCCCTTTTCAGCACCCACCCCCCCACGGAAGAAAGGATAAAGCGACTGGAGGGCATGGCTTATAGCAGATAATTTCCACCCCGTCAGGTCGGCCTGCCTCAGGATCATCAGGGAGGTGGAAGATGGCAGCCCGCTGGACGAGGCTATCGACAGACACTTCTCCTCCGTCCCGGTCCTTTCGTCCTATAAGCCTCTCATATACGAGATCGCAGCGGGCGTGATCCGGCGGAAACTCTACCTCGACTGGGTCTTGTCCCATTTCGTAAAAGAGCGCTTGAAGAAGGATGCCCGCCATCTTTTGTGGATGGGCCTCTACCAGATATTCTTCATGAAGAAGGCGGCCTATCACGTCGTCAATGAGACGGTGGACTACGCAAAGGCGGAAAAAGGTCAGGGCATGGCAAATTTCGTCAATGCCGTCCTTAGAAGGTCGATAAGGGAGAAGGACCGTCTGATCCTGCCCCGCGACCCTGTCACGCGCCTGTCGGTCGAGCACAGCTTCCCCCGGTGGCTCGTCGCAAGATGGTACAAGAGGTTTGGAGAAGAGGCGGCCGGGCAGCTTCTCGACCTCCAGAACAGAAGCCCCGTTTTCACCCTGAGGATCGACGCCGGAAAGATCACCCCGGAAGATGCCGCGAGAAGGCTTGAGGACATGGGCGTCAAAACCGAAAAAGGGCGCTTCCTCAAATCGGCCCTCTCCGTAGACAAGGTCGGCCCCTTGATCGGGAGCGACCTCCTGAAGAACCGCCTCGTCTACGTGCAGGACGAAGCATCCCAGATGGCCGGCCTGGCCGTCGCGCCGCGACCGGGGGAGATGGTCCTCGAAGCATGCGCGGGACAGGGGACAAAGACGGACCAGATAAGGGAGGAATGGCCTGAGACGCGCATCGTGGCGATGGATCGGGACGGCAGGAAGCTTCACAGCGTTCGGGGCACGGCCTGTCTCGTTCAGGGGGACGTCCTCAAAAACCCATTTAAAAAAGGCCCCTTTGATAGTATACTGCTTGATGCCCCCTGCTCGTCTCTCGGGATTATAAGAAAGCACCCGGAGATAAAATGGAGGAGGAACGAACGGGATATCCAGACCTTCGGCGAGTTGCAGACCGAGATGATCAGGTCGCTCCGGGAGGCCCTGAGAGAAGGCGGCCATCTTATATACAGCGTCTGCTCCTTCGAACCGGAGGAAACGACCGGCGTTATGGACAAAGTGATAAAGGAAGGGCTGTTTGAGCCCGAGCCGGCTCTGCCGATGCTGAACAAGGACGTCTGCTTCCTTTCCCTTCCCCACGTATCCGGGATGGACGGATTTTTCATCGCGAGGCTCAAGAAGGCATGAGATGGTTCAGACTGCTAATCTACGCGGCGGCCTGTATGGTCGTCTTCGTCCTCGCCACCGCGTACACCATCAGACTCTTGGTCATGGAAGAGCGGACCGTCACCTGTCCCGAGCTGATAGGCCTCGACGTGGAGGAAGCGAAGATAGTGGCCGGCCAGAGAGGGCTGCCCCTTGTGGTCGGCAAGTACGAAAAACGAAAAGACGTGGCTTATAACCGGGTCGTCGTGCAAAAACCGGATGCAGGAATGCCCGTAAGGGCGGGAAGGACTGTGACCGTCATCCTCTCCGACGGGCCCATGCTGGCCGTCATCCCCGTATTCGTCGGCCTTTCCCTTGACGCAGCTAAGGCGGCTTTGGAGCAAGAGGGCATGAAGCTCAAGAAAGTGATTTACGTTCCCGGCGGCGATGCAAGCCGGGTCCTCGCCCAGGTGCCTGAAAGCGGTGAGAACATCCTCGATGAAGAAGGGGTGGTTCTGATCGTCGGAAGCAGGGCGAAGCGGTTTTACGTGATGCCTGAGGTAGTGCCCGGCGACCTCGCGGCGGCAATACGGGAGATGGATGAGAAGCGGATCAGACATCTCGATGTCTCCGCCGGCCGGTCAGCCGGCCTTGGCGGCGGAGTGGTGAAGAGCAGCGTCCCGCCGAGGGCCATATTCAGGGAAGACGAGGGGGTGGAACTGCAAACGACCGGCGGAGGTTGGAGATGACCGTCTCCATAGCCCCCTCCATCCTTTCCGCAGACTTATCCAGGCTGGGCGAGGAGATAAGGGCCGTCGAGGAAGGGGGAGCGGACCTTATACACGTCGATGTGATGGATGGCCATTTCGTGCCGAACATCACTTTGGGCCCCATGGCCGTCGCTGCAGTCAAGTCTGTAACCCGCCTGCCCGTCGACGTCCACCTCATGATCGAGCAACCCGAGTCTTTTGTCGGCGCCTTTGCCAAAGCGGGCGGCGACATCATTACGATCCATGCGGAAACCGGATACCACCAGTTCAGGACGCTGGATCTCATAAAGTCCCTCGGCAAGAAGGCCGGCCTGGCGCTCAACCCCGGCACCCCTCTCACACTCGTCGGCGACTTACTTTCCGAGATAGATCTCCTCCTCGTCATGACGGTCAATCCCGGCTTCGGGGGCCAAGGCTACATAACCTCCATGACGAAAAAAATAGCGGGCGCGAGACGCATGCTCGACGAGGCGGGAAGTCACGCGGCCCTTGAGGTCGACGGAGGCATAAAGGCCGATAATGCCAGGATGGTGGCGGAGGCAGGCGCTACTATACTGGTCATGGGGACGGAGATATTCGGGAGCGGGGACTTTCACGCCAAGATAGAAGACGTGAAACGGAGGCTCTCGTGGAGCTCGTGAGGCAGAAGGCTTATCGCAGGACCTTCGACCTCGCTCGCTCGACCCTTGAGGAGCTGCCCATAGAAGAGAGGCTGGCAAAGGCCGGGGTCGTCTTTTCCAGAAAAGGAGACGTTTACTCCATTACCGTCCCTTTTTTCGACGATACAATCGACCTTGCCATACCCGGTTTTTCGTTCAGGAGCACCAAGGGATTTAATATCACCCTCACCACCAAGATTATTATTCTCCATTATTTGATCCACGCGTCCGGCGATCCTCTAGGGGCGGCGCTCGTTCCTTACGAGGACATACCGGGCTGCCGCTCCTATCTGCCCGTATTCGAACGTCGTGTGGTCAAGCCTCTCATCGGCGCCTTCGGCTATTCCAGGGACGCCTTTGTAGCTGCCAGCAGGGAGCTTGGCGGCAAAGAGGAGGAATACGGCAACGGGTCGTTCACACTCTCGGCCTTCCCCAGACTGCCCATCACCTTTATCCTCTGGGAGGGCGACGACGATTTCCCTCCATCCGTCAAGGTGCTTTTCGACCGGTCGATCAACGCGTACCTGCCCCTGGAGGACATAGTGGTCATCTCGAAGATGGCGGCCACCAGGATACTCAAAGAGGCAAGGAAGACGTATGGCGAGGAGTGAGGGATCAGGTCAGAGACTGGACGGTGCTCGCCTGCGGTCCTTTTTCACCCTCTTCCTCCGAGAAGCGGACCTCCGCGCCCGGGCGAAGCCGGTCGAAGGCGTCTCCCAGAACGCTGTTTTTGTGAAAATAGACCTCCCGGCTGTCCCTCGTTACGATAAAGCCATAGCCCTCTTCACGGAAAAGGGCGTTGACTATACCGCGCTCGGGCTTTAAATCCCGCTTGACCTCACCCTGCATTTCCCGTGAACGCTCCACGAGCCTTCGCTCCATTGCGTCAAAGGCGCCCTCTATGGCGGCATAGATGTCCGCATGGGCATGGTTCAGAAGGTGGTCGCGGCTCACCACGAGTTCCGATCCGGGCACGGTGATATCGACCTGCACCTGGAATATCTTCCCCTTGCGGCGGCGCCGCTGGGGCATATCGACGACAATCCGGCCGCCTATGATGTCCTGATTCAAGCGGTCGAGCTTGTCAGCGCGCTCCCGGACCCTTGCCTCCAGCGCATCGGAAGGCGCCATATGGCGAAATGTGATCTTCAGCGGAACTTTCACGTCTTTCTGAAAGAATATAGGTCGCGATCTGCGGGGCGTCAACAAAAAGGAGACCGCAAGGAAAGCCTTACTCCGTAGGGAAGAGCTCCCCGTCCACCATATTGAGCCTTCTGTTGCCGGCGGCGCCGATTTCAGGATCATGGGTGACGAGAACCAGGGCCGCCCCTATTTTTTGTCTTATGGAGAGAATATACCCGAGCACTTCCCTGCCCGTCTTTCTGTCGAGATTCCCCGTCGGCTCGTCCGCAAGGATCAGTTCGGGCCGGTTGATGAGAGCTCTTGCTATGGCAACCCTTTGCTGCTCGCCGCCGGACAATTCACCCGGTTTGTGGTTCCTTCGATGGGCCAGACCCATAATCCCGAGGTATTCTTCAGCAGCCGCCTGAGCGTCGGCAGCCTTCACCCGTCTTATCCAAAGAGGGATCATGATATTCTCGATGATGGAGAAATCCTGCAGAAGGTGATAGAACTGGAAGACGAACCCCACTTTTTCGTTCCTGAACCGGCACTGCTCCTCCGGGGTGTACAGATTTATATTCCTGCCCCTGTAAAGGATCTCGCCCTCCGTGGGCCGGTCGAGGGAACCGACAAGGTGAAGGAAAGTAGTCTTCCCTGCCCCCGACGGACCCATTATCGTCAGGAACTCGCCTTCCGCCACATCAAGGTCGATCCCTTTCAATACGCTGACGACGGCACCGTCTTTATCGAAGCTTTTCTTCAATCCCCTCGTAGAAAGAAGCCCGTTACTCATACCGCAGCGTCTCCACCGGGTCTATCGTCGATGCCTTGTAGGAAGGGTAGAGCGTGGAAAGAAGGCAGAGCAGGATGGTAATGGCAGCTATGAGAAAGACATCAAGGTGGCTTATCTTCATGGGAAGGGTGTTTATGTAGTAGACGTCGCTCGGGAGCTTGACAATCCCGAACTGTCTCTGAACCTCCAGGAGACCGTAACCGACTAGGGTGCCGAGAAGGGCGCCGAAGACGCCGATTGTCAATCCCTCCGCGACAAAGACTCGCATGATGCTCCTATTGGTGGCGCCCATGGCCTTGAGGATGGCGATGTCCTTCTTTTTTTCCATCACCGTCATGACGAGGGCGCTGATGATATTGAAACTCGCGACGAGGATTATGAGGGCAAGAATGATGAACATGACAAGTTTTTCCAGTTTCAGAGCGGAAAGGAGGTTCCTGTTCTGCTCCATCCACGTCCTTCCGTAGTAGCCCGGGCCAAGCTCCCTGACAATGCGGTCCCGCACCTTTCCTGCCGCGTAGACATCCTTCACCTTTATCTCGATCCCCGTGACGTCGGCCCCCAGCGCCGATTCTACGTCGCCAAGGGGCATGATCGCCACCATGCTGTCGATGTCGAACATACCCGTTTCGAAGGCGCCCCCCATCCTGACCCTCAAGGTCTCCGTGACGGCGCCGGCAGGTGAAAAGCCCCCGAAGGGGACAACCAATGTCAGCAGGTCGCCCGGCAAGACGCCCAGCTCCCTTGCAAGCTCCCTCCCCAGAAGTATGCTGCCTCTCTCGTTGAGGGCGCTGACGCTGCCTACTTTCATGAGCCTTGTCAGAAAGACCGTGTCCTTCGGCTCGAGGCCCCTTACAATGACCCCCGCCACGCGGGCCGGACCCTGGGCCATCGCCTGGAATTCTATAAAGGGGGACGCCGAAGCTACGCCTTCGATGCCGCGCAGTCGCTCAACCACCTGTTTAGGATCCCTCACCCCCCAGTCCGGCATCAGCACTATGTGAGGACGGATGCCCAGGAGCCGGTCCCTGATCTCGTCCTGGAAACCTGTCATAACGGCAATGACAAGTATGATGGCCATCACTCCTATGGCTATGCCGATGATGGCTATCCAGGTGGTGAAAGAGATGAACTTGTCCTTTCTTTTAGACCTGAGGTAACGGAGGGCAATGGTCGTTTCGTAGTTCATGACACACTCAAGGCCGAAGGAGCGGGAACAGGATGACCTCCCTGATCGATTGGCTGTCGGTTAGGAGCATCGTAAGGCGGTCTATCCCGATGCCCTCGCCCGCCGTCGGAGGGAGCCCGTACTCGAGGGCCATAATATAGTCCTCGTCCATTGCCGCGCCTTCCTCTTTTTCCTTTATCTGCTCGAGGAATCTGCCTTTCTGGTCCTCCGGGTCGTTAAGCTCGTTAAAGCCGTTTGCGATCTCCATGCCGCTGACGTAGAGCTCGAACCGCTCGGTCACCTCAGGCCTCTCTCTAGATCGCTTCGCGAGGGGGGACACCTCGACCGGATACCCGGTAATGAAGGTCGGCTGTACCAGCTTGTCCTCGCACAATTTCTCGAAGACCTCGGTCATCGCCTTGCCCTTCGGCATCGTCCCTATGCCTTCGATGCCCAGCTCTTGCCCGGCAGCCTTGAGTTTGTCGGCATTCTCCAAGACAGAGGGGTCGATTCCCCCGTAATCGACGAGCGCCTGCTCCATGGTGAGCCGTCTCCAAGGCCTGGCAAAATCGATCTCCCTGCCGTCGTAAGCAATGCCAAAACCGCCCGTCAGCGCGGAGACGAGAGTGGAGACCATCTCCTCCGTCAGGTCCATGAGGTCTTCGTACGTCGCATAAGCCTGGTAGAATTCGAGCATCGTAAACTCGGGGTTGTGGCGCACGGAGATGCCTTCGTTCCTGAAATTTCTGTTTATCTCGAATACCCTCTCGAGCCCTCCCACGATAAGCCTTTTGAGGTAAAGCTCCGGGGCGACCCTCAAATAGAGATCGAGACCCAGCGCATTGTGGTGCGTCCTGAACGGCTTTGCCGTTGCGCCTCCTGGAATTACCTGCATCATGGGCGTCTCGACTTCTATATAGGCCCGGCCGGTGAGGAAGGCGCGGATAAACTCGATGATCCGCGCCCGCTTCAAGAAGATCTCGCGAACCTTCTGGTTGACGATAAGGTCCACGTATCTCCGGCGGTACCTCTCTTCCACGTCCTTGAGGCCGTGCCATTTCTCGGGCAGGGGTCGGAGCGATTTAGTCAAGAGCCTTATATGCTCGGCGAGTATCGTCAGCTCGCCGGTCTTGGTTTTGAAGAGCTTTCCGTCCACCGCCACTATGTCGCCCACGTCGAATTTCTTGAAAAGGTCGTAGTCGGGAGACTTGAGCATATCCTTCCGGCTATAGACCTGGATCCTCCCCTCCCGGTCCTGCACGTGGAGGAAACAGCTCTTGCCGAAGTCCCTGAAGGCCACGATCCGGCCCGCGAAGGAAACAAAGGCTTCTTTCTCCTCTATTTCTCCGGCCGATAGCCCATCGAATTCCCGGTGGAGAAAATCGCTCCTCGCGAAGTCGCCCCTTTCCTGGGGGTAGGGATCTATCCCAGCCTTCCTTAAGTGCTCCTCCTTCTCCTTCCGGATGCTCAGAAGCTCATTGATCGGCTCCATCAGGCCCCTCCCAGCTCCACAACCACATCGTAATCGGTCGTCCGCGATACAACGCCCGTCCTTATCTCCCCCACCTTGCACGCGCCTTTGATGAAGGCGATGCCGTCGATATCAGGCGCCTGGAGCAGGAGCCTTCCCGTCATCCCGTCGGCCTCGCAGGCCTCTACGACGACCTTGAGCGTCCGGCCCTGGAGTCTTCCGAGCCGCCTCTTCGATATCTCCTTTTGCAGCTCCATGATCGTCCTGTATCTCTCCTTCTTGACGCCCTTCCGTACCTGTCCCTTGAGACGGGCGGCCGCCGTCCCATCCTCCCGGGAATAAACGAAAGCCCCCAGGTTGTCGAACTCGCACTCGGAGATGAATTCGCACAACGCCGAGAAGTGAGCCGGCCCTTCCCCCGGATATCCTACCATAACGGTGGTGCGAAGCACAGAATCGGGCATGCGCGATCTGACCTTTCCGAAGACCTCCGAAAGCCATTGGCGCGAATAACCGCGGTTCATGGAAGCCAGTATCCCATCCTCCGAATGCTGTATAGGGATGTCGAAATAGGGTATGATCCGGTCATCCCCTGCCATGACGTCGAGGAGCCCGTCGTCAATACCTTTGGGGTGCATGTAGAGGAGCCTCATGAAGTAATCGCCCTTCACCGCGAGGAGCCTTGCGAGGAGCCTCTTTATATCCGTGCCTCTGTCCCTGCCGTAGGAGGTCGTGTCCTGGCCGATCAGGTTAAACTCCCGGAAACCCCCGTCGAGGAGCCTTCCCAATTCCTCCTCGATCTCCTCGGGGGGCCGGCTTCTCAGGGGGCCCCTTATAGAGGGGATTGTGCAATAGCTGCAGCGGTTGTCGCAGCCATCCTGTATCCTGAGATAAGCGGTCGGGGCCTGGGTCAGGACCCTCCTCGGGAGGGGAGCGCAACAGAGCCCGTCCGGCCCTTCGGCCCCCTGCGAAAAAAAACCTTTTTGAGCCACCAGGCTCTCGATTTTCCCGTAGGCGTCCCTTCCCAGAAACAGGTCTACCTCGGGCAGGAGGTCGCGGAGCTTCTCGCCATAGCGATCGACCAGGCAGCCGGCCACCACCAGCTTTCTCTCGCCGGCCTTCTGCGCCTCACCCAGTATGGTTTCTATGGACTGGCTGCACGCATCCGCAATGAAAGCGCACGTATTGATGACGACCAGACCGGCATCGTCCGCAAGTTCGTGGCCCGCCATATCGAGCCGTCCGGCCATATATTCTGAGTCGACAAGGTTCTTGGGGCAGCCGAGACTTACGATCCTATATTTCATCGAGCAGACACCCTTTGACGCAACGCTGGTTCCTGGCCCCGCCGCAGTGCGAGCCTATGCCGATTACGTGGCAGAGAAAGAAATCATACCTTAGCGGGTCTTCCGGACAGTGTTTTTTCAGCTCGTCCGTTATCTGGCAGGCCGCTTTCCAGGACTGCGCCCGCTGGTCGGTCCACCCGAGGCAGCGGCCGATCTTGAAGATGTTTGCGTCCAGCGGGACGATCAGGTCTCGGGTTGCTATGAAATGCCATAGGCCGAAGTCGATTTTGTCTTTCCTCACCATCCAGCGCGCATAAAGGTTCCATCTCTTCAAGGGACTCGCGGGCGAAAACCTGGGGAAGAAGAACAGAAGCTCGCCGGCCGGCCCCATGAGCGCCTCACGGGCGGCCCAGACGGCTTGTCTGAAATCCCCTTCATAGTAATGCTCGATCATCGAGCCGATGCCTCCCCATCTCTCCATGATCCGGCGCAGCACGGCAAAAAGCCGCATGATCTGGGCGCCTTTGTGAAACCGGTATTGAAGGTCCCCAAGGAGCGAAATATCGCCGGAAGCGGTGAACATGTAAGGGCTTGCACCCATTCGGGCAAAAAGCTCCGTCTGGAAGCGCATGAGCTGCTGCACGCGCCCGTAAGCGAATTGGGAGGCGACAAAACCAGCCGTCTCTATGTCCCTGGGGTCGTCAAACCGGTGCAGAAAGGAAACGGGGTCGTTGGCCACTAGTTGCCCGAGTCTGTCCTTTTCCCTCTGATAGATACGCTCAAGATCGATGGCGCTTCCTTTTTGGGTTCTGAGATTTTTCGAAAGGGTTAAGGAGAGGCGTTTTCAGCCTTGTCTTTCCATTCGCGGACCCGCCTCTCGAAAAGGCTCCCTGCGTTCCGTACGGCTTCCTTCCACTCTTCCCATTCTTCGACGTTCGGCTCCAGGCCTTCGCCCCTTATTCCCATCTCCGAAAGGCGTCTCAAGATGCCTTTCTTCACGTTCGAGGCCTTGTCCGCAAGCTCCGCGCGGAACTCGTCTTTCAGCGCCCTTGCCTCATCTGCCAGCCCTTTCCCCACCTCGGAGCCGACGATCTCAAGGAGATCGAAGAGCCTCTCCTTCTCCATGGAGGCACCGAACTCCTCGATGGCGATATCCACGATGCCTTTCATCTTTTCCAGCCTCTCGGCTTTTACGTTCCTGTATTCGGTGAGGAATGCCTCGCGCCCGACTATCCCTTCGAAGAACCGGCGCACGATCGCCTTCAACCTCTCCTCCACGTCCCTGCGCGCGAACTCACGCTTTTCCTGCTCGTCCATGACAAGGCTCTTCGTCCTCTCCATGGCGAGCTCTATGGCACTCTTTATCTCAGCCAAGCTTACACCGTACCCATCTCGCGCTTGTATGCATCGCTCCTCTCATAAACCTGAGGACTATATTCTACAACAGTCGCATCGTCGATTCCATAGAAGACGTGCCAGCAGCGCGGTTTGACGCGGAGCCTGTTGCCCTTTCCCAGGATATGCTCGGCTCTCTCGCCGGTGTCGAGGTCCATGAAAACCCCTTTTATGCTGCCCCCTGCCACGTAGAAGGTCTCCTCTTTCTTCTCGTGGTAGTGCATTCCCCTCCAGAACCCTTTCCTGATAGTAAAAAAGGCTATGTGGCGAGCCTCTTCCCTGTAACAGATCTGGGCAAACTCGCCTTTTTCCTCGTCCCACCTCTTTGCGCCGTCCCCCTCGTTCGTCTCCGGGAGCATCTCAACGGATACCTTGTCCATACGGCCACTAATATAGGGTGAAAGGACGACGAAGGTCAAGCACCCGGGCCTTAATCCTCGGCCAGGGTGGAGGGGTTCGGAGGTATGCGAGGAAAGAGCTAACGGGCGCAGTCTGTGGGGTCGCCCTTCACCTTCTCGAGGGCATGGGGAATGGCCGCTTTTATGAAAGAAAGGCACTCGGCCGCAGCCTTTGGGCTGCCCGGCAGGTTCACGATGATCGACTGCCCCCTGACGCCGCAGACTGCACGCGATATTAGCGCGAAGGGCGTTATCCTGAAGCTCTCCATCCTCATGGCCTCCGAAAATCCGGGAAGCTCCTTTTCCAGGACAAGCCGGGTCGCCTCCGGAGTGACGTCCCTCGGACCCACGCCTGTCCCTCCTGTCGTAACTACCAGATCTATGCCCAGCCGATCGACCTGCTCCTTGATAACTTCCGAGATCAGCAGGGT
>JBEKOT010000013.1:0-29140 GCA_049521495.1 Syntrophorhabdales bacterium
TGAAGGGCGCCTCGGGATCGGCCATCTCCCTTATCAGGCGCAAGATGACCTCTTTCGCCTTGTTTAACCCTGCCGCCCTCTCGTTACCACGGAAAAGGGGCGCCTCTATCCGTTCGTCGAGGTGCGTCCTGCCAAGGAGCAAGAACAGAGCGTCCAGCCCGCCCGAGCGCGCCTCCTGCCCCTCGTATAGCAAAAGGTAAAACGGAAGCTGAAGGCTTCCGGCCCCGTCAGCGAAGCTCGCCCTGTCTTCCGGGTCGAGACGATCGAAATCGATGGCGAGGCGCCTTGGCGAAGAGGATATTTTGTAATCGACTATGTACGTAGCCTCACCCCTCGTCTCTATCCTGTCGATTATGCCTGTGAGACGAAAACCTTCGAGGGTCGCCGTAAGGCGTCGCTCCAGGGCCGTTATAGTCACCGGTACCCGCCGCATGATGACCGCCTGATAACGAACGAGAAAGGCCTCCATCTGGCGGACGATCTGCCGCCTGAGAAGATAGGCGGGGCCGATGGGGGAGGGTCCATAGGCCTCTTCAAAGACACTCCTAACTACGGCCCCCATCTCCCTCACGTCTATTTCTTTGTCGGTCAGTCTCTTGCCGAGCCTTTTTTCAAAATACCGGAAGAGCACTTCATGGACGAGCCTGCCGATGTCAACCCTCTCGATATCGGGGGAGAGTCCCTCCTTTCCGGAGAGGTCGAGGACGTAGCGGTAGTAGAACTGGAGCGGGCATTTCAGATAGGTGTCGAGGGACGTGGCGTCGCAGGGCCTTTTTTCGAGGAAACCGACCATTGAAGCGGTCTTCCGGATAGGCAGAGGCCCCTTGTTCTCCAGGCTCAGCCGGTAGCCGCAGCTTCTGATGCGGGCCCCGGCCGACGAACCCTCCTTCTTCTGCCTTTCCCAGAGCAACCTCTCGACAAACCTGCTTTTTTCCTTCCTGTCGTTCTCGACAAAGAAAAGGTGCACTTCTTCCGAGCCCTTCACAAGGGTATCGAAATAGTAGGCACTGAGCATGTCCTTGTCGATGTATGTGGGCAGTCCCAGCATCTGACGCACTTTGAAGGGCAGGAGCGTCTCTTCTTTCCGGGTGTCCGGCAGTACGTCTTCGTTGGCGTCGAGGAGGTACGTTCGCTCGAACCTGAGCGCCCTCGTCTCCAGGAAACCGAGTACCTGCACCCCCTGAAGCGGCGTGCCTTCGAAAGGGGTGAAACAGTGGGCGACGTATCTCTTCAAAAAATGGAAATAGCTGTTTCTCTCGGCGAAAGAGAGGTCCTTGATGCGCGACCTCTTGAGCACGTCAAGCTCATTAAGGAAAGACTCCACAAAGGGATGGAAAAAGGGATGGAGACGGGCGGAGCTGCGGTCGTGGATGAAGGTCAGGATCTCCGAGAAGTTAGCTGCAAAGTCGGCTAAATTCTTGAATGCCCCTGCCCGCCTTATCAACCGGTCATGGATCGTCACCAGGTGCCGCCTTACCTCATCCGCCTCGACTGGCTCCCCGGCCCCGGCGAGCCTCTCGGCCACGCGTCCAAAGAGCTCTCCGCGAGCCTCCAGTTCCTCGAGAGAGGCGAAGCTCCTCGTTCTGTCTTCCAGAAGAAGTTCCTCCAGCGTGTGGAACATGATCCTCGTGACCTCCGTCTTCCCGTCCATGTAGATGTTTTTCGTGTACGGGTGGAGCACGAAGCCGAGATAATCTGGTATATAGACCCTGCCTTCGTCCATGGACGATACGAGCTGCATGAGACTGACGAGGAAGCCCCATGCGGGGGTGCGCTCCAGCGGATAGCCGAGGGAGATGTTGTATCCTTCCTGAGAGACCAGGGGCAGGGCATGGTGGAGCACCGGGAAAAGGGTATCGGCTGCCGGCAGGACGATGACCGTCGAGACGTCATCGGCGGCCCTTGGCTCCTCAGACCGCTCCTTCAGGACGGACGCCAGGGCGAAGGCCTGCCCGTGGCAATCGGTGCTTTTGTAGAAGTGGAAAGCTTTTCCGCGGTCTTCGGGGCAAGCTCGGTCCTGCGCCTCTTCGCAATCTCTTAGGCCGAGGAGCGCAAGCTTCTGGGCAAGCCCCGGGCCTTCGGTAAAGAGAAAGCAGGCCTCATCCCACAAGAGCAGCTCAGAGAAGAGCCGCCTCTCCATTTCGGTAAATGCGTAGAAGCCTGCGAATACGATCCGCCTGTAGGGCAGGAGCTCCCTCTTAATGCCGGACGATGCCGCCGCGTACCGCTCGGACCTGGATGAGAAGCCGGCCTTTGCGATGGCCGGATAGAACCTGTCGTAGAAAAAGGACAGGGACTGCAGGCCCCCTCCCGTCCGTGGCGGGAGGGTCCCCTCCATGAGGGGCTCGACGGCCCGGAGCTGCGGCGGCGCTACGCCCTCTATCAGCATTTCCTCCAGGTCGCGATATATCCTCAGGCCCAGCGGAAAAAACGCCTCCAGGCTCAGGAATTCCTCGCCGCCCAACGGCCTATCCATAGACCTATGGATTTCGAATAGAAAGGCAATGGCGTCGACGGTCTCTATCTTCACGGCCTCGCCTCCGGCGATCTTCCCGTACAGGTGGTCGACGAATTCCTCCATTGAGAAGATAACCGGCGGGATATAACTCGAGCCCAGCTTTCCCGCGATGACTTTCCTCAGGAAATGGGCGGGTCGTTTTCCGGGAAAGACAACCAGGTTCCGCGAAAAATCGAGGCCGTCCGGCATGAGCTGCCGAGCTGCCTCTTCCACCAAGGGGACTGAAGGAGGAAGGACTTTGTGTCGAGGCACGTCCTCTTTACCTCACTTCCCTGATCGATTTTGCGTCCACATAAGCGATAAGGCCCTCTATTTTTCTTCCTCTGTAGATCTCCCCTATAAGGCGCAGGTAGTTTCGCATCTGAGACAGGTGTCTTTCGTCGTTCTCCTCCCCCCCTGTCTTATATTCGAAGACGGTAATTTTTTCCGGGTCGACGATGAGCCTGTCCAGCCGGAAGAGACGTCCTGAGCTATCGGCAAGCTCTTGCTCCTGCATCACAACCCTGCCCGGCCGCCGCTCGAAATATGCGGCTACCGACTCTTCCCGAAGAAACTCTGCTATCGCCGCCTCGAGGCGTCCGGGGACTGCATCAGGGCCTTCCGCCTTGCGTATATCGGTTGCGGCCGCATTGACCACTGCCCCTGCATCTCCGTCCACATAGTCGATCGCTGACAATACCCGATGGACTATCTCGCCCCGTTTCTTCTCCTCGTGCCGCATGGGCCCCTCCGGCCCGCCTGCACCCTCTAAGGCGACCGTGTGGTGGAAGCCCTCGACCCACTCATCTGCCCCATCAGCTCTTTCCGGCGGCGCCAGTGGAGACTCGCACCCGAAATTGCTTGTCCCGTCCGGTAAAAGGACGAAGGGGAATGAATCCTTCCCCCCCTTGACGCCCAGAACATAAAGCTCCGAGCCCGCCCTGGTAAAGGCCACGTAGAGGCTGTTGAGCCTGCTTACCTTATCCTTCGTCTCCTCGTCGCGGTAGCGCCCCTCGAAATCCCTGTCGGCCTGGAGCATGCCTTTCGTGAGCCGCAAAAGGGCGACCGAGCCCTCATGCTCCTCAACGATATACCGGAACCCCTTGCTTCTTTCTCCATAGAGCAGCAATATGACCACAGGGAACCCGAGGCCTTTTGCCTTGTGCACCGTCATGACCTTCACCGCGTCGATCCCTGCCGGAATGCCGATGTTCCAGTCCGCATCGTCGGACTGTTGCAGCAAGGCGGCCTGGAGGAAGCTTCTCAGGCTGCCGCCGCCCTCTGCTTCGAGGTCCTTGACCACTTCGAGTATCCGTGAAAGGGCGGCCTCCTCGTTGCCGAAGAGGCTGAACACCTCGAAAACCCGATAGATCTCGACGACCAGGTCATAGAGGGGCAGGTAGCCGGAAAGCCGGAAAAGTCCGTCGAAATACCGGTCCCACAGGCCGGGCATCTCTTCTTGAAAGCGTTTGTAAAGAGGCCTGCCGCCCCGGCGGTTCCTGAAGCACATCTCGTGGAGGGACTCCACGTCCGCGCCCTCGCCGCGCCTTTCCAGCGCCACATTCATTATATCGCCCAGGATAAATGTGGCGAAGGACAGGTCGTCAAGGGGCGAGTCGAGAAAGGACAGAAGGGCGATGATCTCCCCCGTAATCTTCCGTCTCCTTATGTCCAGGCTGCTGTATGAGACAAAGGGGATCCCCTTCGCGTTAAGCCACGCCGTGACCTTCACTACATCGTCGTTCCTGTTGGTAAGGATAGCAACGTCCGAGCGGCGGTACCCCCGGTCGAGAAGACGGGAGAGCAACTCGTAGAGCCGCTCCCTCTCGGGCGGTTCCCGGTCGTCCCTTTGAAGCAGGCAAGTCTCGACGAAACCGCAGCGCTCCTTCCCGGCCCTCGCTGTCTGTCTGTAAGTGAGAAGGCCGCTCGCCCGGCCTGCTTCCCGGTACCCCTCTATTTCCGGAAGCACCCGCTGAAAGATGTGCTCGGAGAAAGCGACGACCGCGCCGTCGCTGCGGTAATTCGTGTGGAGCTCCTCCACGTTGTGCAGGCTTGAAGGAAAGGGGTTCTCCGCCTCGATGCCCCTCATGATCCTATAGTCGGCATCCCTGAACCCGTAAATTGCCTGTTTCGTATCCCCCACCACAAACAGGCTGCCCCCCTGGGAAAGGGAGTTCTCTATAAGGGGCAGGAGGTTGCGCCATTGGATCGGGGAGGTGTCCTGGAATTCATCTACCAGGTAGTGAAAGATGGCCTCGCCCAGCCTGAAATAGACATCAGGCACGATCTCGCCGTCCAGGTACTCGGCAAGCCTTCTATTGACGTCCTCGATGAATACCTTGCCTTCGTGTCTCTTCACCCGCTCCAGAATGGCGCTGAACGCCTCGTAAGTGCGGAGATACGGCGTATAGTAAGTGCACGCGAAAAGTCTCGTAAAAGCAGCGATGAGTCCGCCGAGATGCTCCCATTCCCCGACGACCCGCAGGTAGGGATCGCGCCCTTCCTCCGTGCGGGGCATGCAGACGGGCACAGTTTTCATGCCCTTCCCGATGATGTCCGCGAACCGTCCCGCCCTCACCGCCTTGAGGAGGTTCCCGTAAGAGCTCGACTTGCTTTTAACCAGGCTGGAGGCGGTGATGAGCGCCTCCAGCCCTTCGATGCAGTCGGTTATCCGGCGCCTGGCCGAATCGATAGCGGCCGAGTAGTCCGCAGGGCGCACCGGTTTGCCGCAAGCCGCGACCTTTCGGTATATCTCTTCTATCTCGGCCAGGATCTCTCCGGTGGCCTCGAAGGGGTAAGGAGAATCGCCTGCTGCGTTTTCGGTGATTATATCGGTCACGTCGCCCATCAGCCTCGCCTCTTCCGTTCCCTCTCTCACCCTCCTCAGGAAAAGCTCGAAGGCGTAGCCCATGAGACTTTCGTTGCTCATGAGGATCTCGAAGTCGGGATTATACCCGAAATCGATCGCCGATGCCTTGAAGACGGTCGTCATGAAGCTGTCTATGGTCTTTATCTGGAAGTCGCTGTAATGGGACAGCAGGTCCTCTATGACCTCGCCTGCCCTCGCTGAAAGGGCGGGCTCGGGCAGGCTGAGGTCCCGGGCGAAATCGGAGGTGACATCCCTGTCTCCGAGGTGGAGCTGCTTCAGCAGGAACAGGATCCTTTCCTTCATCTCCTTGGCGGCGTTATTGGAGAAGGTTATGGCCAGGAGGTTCCCCAACCGGTTCGGGCGAACGGAATCGGAGAGAAGAAAGAGGACGAAGCGCCGGGCGAGGGCGTACGTCTTCCCTGACCCGGCAGAGGCCCGGAGCACCGTAAAATGCGGGAATCTCAATCCTGTCCCATCCATAGGCAAAGGCTGCCCCCGAAGGCGTTTATATCTTAGCAAAAATTTGCTGGCCACGCCGGGAAAAAAGTGAGGGTCCATAAGAAAGCACCGGCCCTTAACCTTGGGGAGAAGGCAAAGGGCCGGATGCACAAGGTCCCGGCAAAGTCTATGGGGGTTTGAAGCCGGGGCCGTCTCTTCAATATGAAGACCCTTAATTGTCGCACCGAACGTGAAAGAAGGAAATATTAGATATATATTAAAGAAGTATAAGTACCTTAATAATACTAGGGCTTAAGCGAGGGAAAGCAGGTAAGAGCGCAGGTTGGATTTGTCTTTGTTTATGCCCAGCCTTTTTCGTATGAGGAACCTCTGCAGGTCTATGGCCCCTTTCCCCACATGCAGGACCTCCGCGATTTCCTTCGTGGTCCTGCCGTCCTTTATGAGGGCGATGATTTCGAGCTGGCGAGGGGTGAAGTTAAAGCCCCTCATGTTGTTCAGGAAAGGCGAGACGATCTCCCTGAGGTTCGCGCCGATAAAGTCGAGCTCCGTTCTCTGTATCGTATCGAGCCTGCTCTTCTTCAGTTTATCTACGTAAGGGAGAACCAGCTGCTTTACATTGAAAAGGAACCTTTCCTCCAGCTCCCGCCTGTCCTCCTCCCTATGCTTAAGGAGGACCTTCAGGGCGGTATTCGCCTCTTCGAGGCCCCGGGACTTGATCTCCAGCGCCTCCTCCGCGCGTTTTCTCTCCGTTATATCCTGGACCGTGCCTTCGTGGTAGAGGATCTCGCCTGTCTCATCGCGCACCGCCCTGGCGTTGACCGAAACCCAGGCAATGGACCCGTCCTTCCGGTAGACTCTGAATTCGAAATCCCGAACGTGCCCTTCTTCCCTGAGCTTGTCCATATAGAACGACCGCCGGGCCCGACTCACGTGGAGCTTGGCTATGTCGGTCACTTGTTTCATCAGCTCCTCGGAAGAGTCAAATCCGTGAATCCGCGCAAAAGCGGGGTTCACGCTTAAGGGTTTTCCCCGCGGTGTGATCTGGAAAATACCTTCCGTGGCATTCAGGAAGATGTTGCGATACTTTTTCTCCGCCTCCCTGAGCGCCTCCTCCGCGTGCCTCCTCTCCGTAATGTCCTCTAAGGTCCCTTCATAGTACTGGATTTTTCCAGTCTCGTCCCTGACGGCCCTCGCGTTCAGGGAGATCCACTTAGTAGAACCGTTGCGCACCTTTGTCTCTAGCTCGAAATTCCGCGCCACGCCCTCCTTTTCCATGATCTCTTCGAACTCGAACCTTTTCTCGCGGCATACGTAAATCTCTTTTCCGATGTCCGTGATGGCTTTCTTGAATTCTTCGGCGTTGTCAAAGGCCCAGATGGAGGCGAGGGCAGGGTTGGCGCTTAGGAATCGCCCGTCGGGAGTCGTCTGGAATATTCCCTCCACCGCGTTCTCGAAGATGTTCCTGTATTTCTCCTCGCTCTTCCTGAGCTCCTCCGTCCGCTCGTGCACCAGCCTTTCCAAGTGTTCCTGATACGCCTTCAGCTGGCGCTCGGCCTCTTTGCGCTCCGTCAGGTCAATTATGGCAGATACTCGGAAATGGTGCCCGTCGACCTCCACTTCCCGCGCGCTGACCGCGATGGGGAAGAGGCCCCCGTCTTTCCTCATGCCGAGACTTTCGAACCGCCCCTCGCTCCGGTTCCTTATCCGCTCTAGCGCTTTGACCCGTATATCGGGCGAGAGGAGGTCCGTGAGCGGCCGCCCCCGCAGGTCGTCCCCCTCATACCCGAAAAGTCGGTAAAGTGTCCTGTTGCCTTCCAGAACGATCCCGTTCTCTACGAGTACGGTTGCCTCGAGAAAGGCGTCAAGGAGGTCCCTGAAGCGCCCGACGCTTCCCCCTTCCGGTTTTCTTCTTTGCCTCACCGGTATACTCCTTCGAACCCTCTTATAGATCAGTGGGGGATAAATGTCAACAACGGGAACCAGCCCTTCCTAGGCCGCGGTCAAAAAAGGGCCGAGTTGGCCGTTATTTTCTCGATCCTCCTTTAACCCGTTTGCCCAGGCCGCGGGACAAGCGCTGAAGGGCCCGCGATTTGTCCCCGGGGTCCAAATGGACATCCAGAATGCAAAAGCTGTCGGTATGCTTTCTCGCCTCCTGCAATGCTTCCTCCAGCTGGTCCTCCGTTCGGACGTCGAATCCCTTGCCAGCATTGAGAACCTCAGGTATGCGACTGTAGTTCCAGAACGGGATGTCGTTGAATGGACCGTCGAGCATAGGGCGTTCCGTCCCGTAACCCCCGTTGTTGAGGACTACGACTATGGGATTGAGGTTGAATCTCGCGATCGAGCCTATCTCCATCCCCGTCATCTGGAAAGCTCCGTCGCCTACCAGCACCAGGGGGCGAAGTTCCGGCCTGGCCATCTGGACCCCCAAACTTGCCGGCACGGCAAAGCCCAGAGAAGTGTAATAAGCCGGCGCCAGGAACTCCGTTTCGCTGTGGATCGTCATGTCCGCCGCGGCGAACATCGCATCCCCCGGGTCCGCGATAACTACCGTATCGTCATCCAGAAAGGCATTCAAGCACTCAAACAGATACTGCACGCTTACATGCCTGCCGGCAACCGGCAAGCGGCGCTCAGGCGGAGGCGGGTGCGGGATGCCCACGTCTCCCCTTGGACGAATATCCGCCTTCAGGAGGCCAAGGATGAAGTCTTCGATGGTTATGTCTTCATATCCGTGATAACGCACCAACAGTTTTTCACTGGTTACGTAAATCGAGCGGGCTTGCTCGAGGCGGGCGGTGAAAGCGCCGAGATCGATATCGGTCATCAGAGCGCCGAGAAGAATCAGGCAGTCGCTCGATTCTACGTATTTGCGCACGTCTTCGCGACCCACTGCGCCCTCGTACACGCCTATGTATCGGGGATGGTTTTCCCTGATGACGGACTTGCTCAGAAGCGTGGCGGCGACAGGGATATTGGTCTTCTCCAAAAGGCGCAGGATGGCGGCCTGCAGACCGAACCGATGGAGTTCCACGCCGGCGATAATCACCGGTTGTTTCGCTGCGTTGATGATAGCGGCCGTCTCCTCAAGCGCAGCCTCCAGCGCTTCGGCATTGCTTGGCTTCATTTCTTCCCTGGGCTGCCGGTGCTGTGCCACGGGAACCGAGATCATGTCCCGCGGCAGCTCGATGTAAACCGGTCGTTTGTACCGCGCAGTCTCATTTAATACTCGGTCGATTTCGCGACACGCAGTCTGGGGATCGTCAATTACCGCCGATGCCACGGTGATCTGCTCGAAAATCTTCAGTTGCGTATCGAAATCCCTCACCCTGTGGTGTAAAAGAGCCGTCTTGATGCGTTCATTTCTTCCCGGCGCCCCGCTGATCACAACGACGGGCGACTTCTCGGCAAAAGCCTGTGCGGTCGGGTTGGTCACCTTCAAACCCCCCACGCAATAAGTGATACAAACGGCTCCGAGTCCGTTGACCCTGGCATACGCGTCGGCAGCGAAGCCGGCGCTTTGCTCATCGGAAGTATTGATCAGTTTCAGGTCGCTGCATGCGAGCTCATGAAAGAACCCGAGAACGTAGTCACCGGGCACGCCGAAAACATGACGTACGCCGCGTGCATGAAGTTGATGGATAAGGTAGCTGCTTACCGTGTGAAACGCTCCCATGGCGGCCCTCCGTAAAGAGCAGACTCTCTTCTCCTATTTTCCTGCCATTTCAATATATCTGCAAGCCAAAAATCACGGCCCGTCGTAAATGAAAAGTCGAGGGATATGATGGAAGAAGGATAGCCGGCGGCGGTCGGAGTTATAGTGACAAGGCACATGTTGCGCCCTTGTCGACTTCTATAGCTCGCCCTTCAGGCCGATGGCCTCCGCGACGTTCCGCATGCCCTCTATCGTCTCCGCGATGACGACATCGAGATCCATGCCCAAGCTATTTGCTCCCTGCTCGATGACTTCCCTGCTGACCCCGGCCGCGAAGGCTTTATCCTTCCATTTTTTCTTGACCGATTTCACGGGCAGGTCGAGTATGCTCTTGGTCGGCCGGAGGATAGCGACCGCAGATATCAATCCCGTCAGCTCGTCGACGGTGTAGAGTACCTTCTCCATTCTTTCTACCGGCTGTACTTCCGTGCAACGCCCCCAGCCGTGACTCTCCACAGCGCGAATGTAATCTTCCGGCCAATGTCTTTCCGTCAGTATCTCCCGCACCTTTCTGCAATGGCTCTCCGGGTATTTTTCATAGTCCAGGTCGTGTATCAAGCCTATTATTCCCCATTTCTCCCTGTCTCCCTCCCCCAGTATATCGGCAAACCGGAGCATGACAGATTCGACGGCGAGAGCGTGCCTGATTAAGCTCAAGTTCGAGTTGTATTCTTTCAGCAGATCAAAGGCCTGGGGCCTTGTAGGGGTAATCGTCTCCATGGGTGTCGATGCTCCTTTCAGGCCTATCCCCGATTTGCAGCTCGCCGATCGGGTCAGGCGGCAAGACTACGCTTTCCCTATGTCTTTTCCCATTGTTTTCCAGAAGATTTCCTCCATTTCGGAAGTCAGGTGGGGCGCTCCTTCTTCTTCGGCAGCCCTGATCCGCATATCGTACACGCTTTCAAGCTGGGGCAGAAGAATCTTGACCTCCCCGGAGTTTGCCACTCTTTCGCTGATTAAGCGGCGCTGTTCCAGAGCCCTTTCGAAGTCTTCCTTATCGACGGGGATATCATAAAGCATGTTCAGTATTTCCATCAGTCTGATTTTTCCCAGATAATCCTCCTCCAGCACGACGTATTGGGGCAAGGAGACGATGAGCACTATCGTTTCGATGCCCGATTCGGCCGCCTTTTTCGTGATCAGGTTGGCGATGCTCGAGGGACCGTGATATGTAATAGGCAGGACTCCCGCTTTCCTCACGTCCTGGCGTGCTTTTTCTCCTATTCCATAACCGCTGACCAGTAAGGGCCTGGTGTGGGGCACAGTATCGTACATGCTTCCGAGCAGAATGTACTTCCCCGCCTTGAATGTCTTGAGAAGCCTCAAAACAGAGCCTACGTAAAGCTCCGAATGGGCATGAGGCTCCAGGAGACGAAGCAAGACAAGATCGTTCCTCCCCTCTCGTCGCGCATAATGAACCGGGGTATTGGGAATGGACAGGTCACGAATACCGTTCTCGAGGCGGATAATAGGCCGGTATCTCGTAAAATCGTAGAAGCGGCCGGGTTCGGCCAACGACCCGAGCTCCGTTGCCCCGAACCGCTCTTCCAGTTCGTTCAGGACCAGACTTCCCACGTTGTTGACATCTATCCAGGGCCGAAGGGTGGCAAAGACATAAGGCTCGTTGCACTCCGGAACGGGGTCGCGTAATTGAAAGCCGCCTATTCTCACGACGATCCTCCAAGCTGGCGTACTCTTCCTGCCGATCGCTCCCAACACATTACCATAAGATTAATCGTTTATCATTCAAAGATATCCGTCATGGCCCCCGAAGTCGCGTAACAGAGGCGTCGCTATTTGCAAAAAGCACCGGTGAGGCGAGGAGCGGCGCAAAGGTTTGTCGGGCTGATTTTACGGCGCAAACAATTTTACGGACGAATTTTGTGTCATGGGCCCTTAAGTCTTGCGACATAAAGGCGATCATCTTTATGAATGCGGCATCATAATCTTCCCGGCCCAAAAGACGGGAAGGTCTGTAAATACATCCTCGAAATTTCCCTCCAGACGAGGCCCTCCGGTTCTTGATCCGCCGCGGGGCTTCGTCTCCCCCCCCCAAAGCCGGCGCCGACACAGGAGAAGTTCGTAATTTTAGCCTTTTGCCTTTTCCGGGTATCTCCTTCCGAGCGCCGACCCACCGCGCCATTGTCCGACCTTAAGGCTCTATCCTCCGGCCGGTCCGCCCCTCCCCGGTGCGCGGAAGTCAAAATCGCGGAAGAAGCGGTGGTGCCGGTGGGGCCTGTCGAGCATGGCGATCTGCTCGGGCGTGAGCACCCTTCGCCATTCGAGCTTCATCTGCGCCCTTCTGTCCATTAGTTTGACAATGAGACCCTGGAGCTCTTTCTGCTTCGCCGCGAGGGTTGCCTCGTCGGTCTTCGGGTCGGTGAAGAGTTTGCGCATTTCGACCATCTTCAGGCGGATGTCGTATCTTAAATCGTGTGTATCGGCCCTGAACCGCTCCCCGATCTCGCGCATCTTCGCAACCTGTTCGTTGGAAAGATTTAGAAAGTCGTGATGGCCCCGGAACCCGTGATGGCCTTGCCTCTCGGGCGAGCCGGTATCGGCCGCTGCGAAAACGACAGTCGCGACACCAAGAAGAAGGACTGCCAATGCGATCAGATAGAACTTCTTCATATTACCTCCTTCGGCCGTAATGGCCTGGGTTCGTTTCAGGACCATATCCTTTCCGGTCCGCAACCCTGTTATGAGCTTAAGTCGTCGGTGCGGGAGGAAAGGTTACAATTTCCTTTCGCACCGGGGAAAAGGGCGCTGTCTTTGTAACCTTCCTTAAGCGGCTTACGACTCTAGGAAAGTGTCGTATTTCGGTTGGGTTATAATAATAGAGTTCTATGGAAAGCGGTCCTCGTTCTGACGATGCAGATGTTGTCCGCCGGGTCCTTGCCGGCGAAGTGAATGCTTTTCGTCGCCTCGTGGATAGATACGGAGATCTCGTGGCCGGAGTGGCAAGAAAACATGTACCCTTCGATTGTCTCGATGACACGGTGCAGGACGCTTTCCTCCGGGCCTACCGGTCTCTTCAGACATTCAGGAACGGCAGCATGGCGACCTGGCTTTCCACAATAACGCTGAGGACCTGTTATGATTTCTGGAGGGAGCGCTATAGATGCGCCGAGTATCCCGTGAGCGCCTTTACCGATCGGCATCAGGCCTGGCTCGATGAAGCAATGTCGGACCGGTCAAACGAATCGTACCTCGAGAAAGGCCGCCAGGCAGAGGCCAGGGAGATACTCGACCATATGCTCGACAAGCTTTCGCCGGGGGACAGGATGGCACTCGAGCTTGTCTACCTCGAAGGCTGCTCGGTAAAGGAGGCAGCGCGCCTCCTCGGCTGGTCCGTACCTAATGTGAAAGTGCGCCTGTTCCGCTCCCGGAGAAAGCTCCGGGAGCTGATAGGGAAGCAAAAAGGGGAAAGGGGTGCTCCATGAATATTTTCGGGCCCGATTTCGAGAAACTTGACGCCATACTGAGGCAGGCGTACCGGGCAAGGGAAGAAGCAAGAGCAGGCACGCGGTGGCAAGATAGGGTCATGGAACGCATAGAGGAAGCGGGTCGCCCCGGGTCCTCGAAAGGGCTCCTGCCCGGATTTGGGCAGCTCGTATGGCGGCTTGCCCCGGTTACGTCCCTCCTGGCCCTTTTGCTCCTCGGCCTTATGCTGACGCTGGGCGACGCCTCGGCCGACCCGCTCCAACACTTCCTCAGCGCCGCCGAAGAGTCCGCGCTGGCGAGAATTCTTGGCGTATAAAGGAGGGGCGATGAAACAATGGAGATCCATAGCAGGCGTGGGACTCGTCCTTCTCCTCGGCATCCTGATCGGTTCGGCGGGCACCCATTTTTATCTCAAGCAGAGGTATCACCACTTTCCCGACCGCAAGGTCAGGACTGCCCGACTCATGGAGGCCCTCTCGGGGGAGTTGGCTCTTTCCGAGGGTCAGAGGGCAGCGGTAAGTCAGACCCTTGACCGTATGTCTGAAAGACTCCACAATCTTTACTCGCAGGCACGGCCTGAGGCGGAGAGGATCGTGGAGGAGAGTTTTTCCGAGATACGTCAGCAGTTGAACGAGGAGCAGAAAAAGAAGCTCGATATCCTAAGGGAGAGACACAGGCGGCACAGGCATCGGCCCGACTGGTGAGGCGCCCGCTCCTATTCGTGAGGGCGCACCGGCGAAATCTTTCTTGATTATCCTTCCGAGTCTTCCAGGGCTACCTCGGGGGCGCGGGTCTTCATCTGCACCCATAAACCCCTGAAAATCGAAACAAAGGCCAGCACCATAAAGACAAGGGCTATGGGACGGGTGAAGAAGATCAGCGGAGAGCCTTCGTCCTGTACGTTACATTTATCCCGGGAAGACGTCAACGGTTTTAGTGGGGCAATGCGATCCCCCTTGGCAGGTGTTGCACCTTCATCTCCGGTCGGAGTCGGGAAAGGGATTGACACGGATAAAGCAACCTAGGCCCGGATGTGAATCTTTGCTTTGAAATGATCCCGATTCGTGCCATAGTATGAATAGCATGCATTGCTGCGGGGAGTGACGAGAAGGTCGATTAAGGGAGTGAAGAAAGATATCAGGGGGGGATCATGGCAAAGAGAGATATATCACTGGCAATTATCGTCCTTTGCGTTGCCTTTGCTTTTATCGCCGGAGTGGCCTTGGCGGAAGAAAAGCCGATAAAGCTGGGCGTCATGTTCGTAAGCTCCGGACCGATGGGAGGCTACGGCAAGCACGGTTTTCAGGCCGTCCGGCTTGCCGTGGACGAGATCAACGCCTCAGGGGGAATACTGGGCCGAAAGGTGACGGCCCTGACGGCGGACTCGAAGATGCAGCCGCAGGTCGGCGTAGAGATCGCAAAAAAATATATCCTTCAGGAGAAGGTCGACTTTATAATCGGGCCGACTTCGAGCGGAGTGGCTTCGGCCCTTTCTCCGGTTATGACGGAGCAGAAGAAAATTCTCGTCCTTACCCAGGCCGCTGCCGATTCACTGACGGGGGCGCAGTTCAACCCCTATATGTTCAGCACGCTCAGCAACGCCATGATGCATTCCAGGGCCGGCGCCTATTTTGTCGCAGACAAGCCTTACAAGCGCTGGATGTGCATCGGGCCCAATTACAATTATGGGTGGGACTCCTGGGCTTCCTTTAAGAAGAAGCTGAAGGAATTGCGCCCTGACGTCGAATTCGTGGGCGAGCTTTGGCCCAAGCTGACCGAGCCGGACTACAGGGAATATATAAAGAAGATCATGGAGGCCAACCCGGATGCCGTCTGGTCGCCCCTATGGGGCATGGATGCGGTCAACTTCATCAGACAGGGCTTGTCTATGAAGCTGTTCGACAAAATCAAGTTCGCCTTCCCGGATGGCGCGGCCCTTGAAACGCTGATACCCATGGGAAAGGAGATGCCGGAAGGAATCTATGCGGCTGCCCGCTATTTCTTCCTGACGCCCGACTCGGCGACCAACCGGGCTTTTGTCAAATCCTATTACGAAAGGTTCAACGAATTGCCGGATTACATGGCCGAGGAGACCTATGCCGGCGTCTACTTCATCAAGGCCGCAGTCGAGCGCGCCGGGACAACGGACACGGAAAAAGTGATAAAGGCCGTAGAGAAAGAGCCGCTGGCCTGGGAGACCCCGGAAGGGTGGAAGATCATGCGCGCCCAGGACCATTCGGCAGTGGAGGACGTCGTCTGGGGGGAGACGACATACAGCGATAAGTACAAATTCGCCGTGCTGAAGAACATGCGCGCCATAGAGGCAGAAGAGATTGTCCGCACGCCTGCCGAACTCGCGGAGGTGCGGGCGGGCTACGAGAAGAGGATGAAGGGGGGCAAGTAGACATCCGTCTTTGGGAGAGCGCGGCAGCTCCCGCCGGGGCCGGGCCGCGCCGATAAAGATCCCGTCTCCCCGGGGTATCCTAAGGAGTCCCCAGAAGGAACTCGAAGTCCTCTCTCGTGATAGCCCTATCCGTGCTCTTATGGGGCCCATCGAGGAGAGCGCGGTATAGGCTTGCTTTCCGCATCTTCAGGGCGGTCATCTTCTCTTCTATCGTGTGGCGCATCAGCAGTCTCGTCACGATCACCTTCTTCTTCTGGCCTATCCTGTGGGACCGGTCGGATGCTTGACTCTCGACGGCCGGGTTCCACCACGGGTCGAGGTGGAAGACGTAGGCGCCCCGCGTAAGATTGAGCCCCTGGCCGCCCGCTTTCAGACTAAGGAGGAAGACCGCGGCACCGCGGCTCTTCTGGAATCCATCCACGATCCCCTTCCTCTTGGCCACCGGGGTCGACCCGTCAAGACGGAAGAGGGGCAGGCCTATCAAGCGTAGCTCGGTCTCCACAAGGTCGAGGAAAGAGGTGAATTGGGAGAAAACGAGGGAGCTGTGGGACGCGCTGCACAGCTCGCTCAGTTTTCCCTTCAGGAAATCTATCTTCGGCGCGGGAGCACTGAGATTGGGCACGAGAAGCTGAGGCGTGAGACATATCTGCCTGAGCTTCATAATTGCAGTCAGGGCTATGATCCTCGCCTGTTCAGCCGCTTTCTGACGGTATGCCTCATCGACGGTAGAGCGGACCTCGGCAACGGTCCTGTTGTAGAACCGCTTCTGCTCCTCCGTCAGCTCAAGATAGACGTCCCGCTCGATCTTCGACGGCAGCTCCTTGAGTATGCGCTCCTTCGTGCGGCGGAGCACGAATGGTCTTGTCCTCTCCTTCAGCATGGAGAGGACGCTTGCCCCGTCCGCTTTTGCAGCTTTCTGAAATTCCCGGTAATCTCCCAGAAGGCCGGGCAGGACGAGGTCCATAATGGAGAAGTACTCGCCCAGGTGGTTCTCTACGGGCGTGCCCGTAAGGGCGACCTTAAAAGCCCCTTTGAGCTGGCGGACCGCGTGCGTCGTGTCGGCAAAAATATTTTTGATCGCCTGGGCTTCGTCGAATATTATGACATCGAACCGTAGCTGCTTCAGCCTTGCAATGTCCCTACGGACACGTCCGTAGCTGGCGATCAGCACATCATAGTCCTCTGTTCCCGGCGAGCGCCCGCGGCCCTTGAAAACACGAACTTTGATGCCCGGATAGAAGCGGTCGATCTCCCGTTCCCAGTTGAATATGAGAGTGGGCGGCACGACAACCAGGGATCTGGGCGCGCCGGCGTCTGAAACGTCCCGGCTGACCTTTCCCTCCTTCAAGGCAGCCAGTAGGCAGACGGCCTGGACTGTCTTGCCGAGACCCATATCGTCGGCCAAGCATGCGCCGAATCCGTGCTCGTAAAGAAAGGCGAGCCAGTAATACCCTTCCCTCTGGTACTGCCTCAATTCCTGCCGCAAGGCGGGCACCACCCGCGCCTCCAGCTGCGTGAACCTGGCGAGACGCGCCATGATCGCCTCGTCCTCCGCATTAAGGCGCACCGGTATGCCTTTCTTCCTGAGGGCCAAGAGGTCGATGATGCGGAGCCGGGGAATGGAGGTGACCTGCCTCGCAGCCGCCGACTTCCTTGTGCTGCCGGTCCAGAGACCTGCGACGAGGGCAAGGCTCCTGAGGCTTGCCTCATCGAGCACCTGAATCGAGCCGCCATGGGCCATAACGCCTTTTCTGGATAGGGCCTGCTCCCACAGCTCTCTCGGTACGGTCTCCCCCTTACACCTTATCTCGGGACGGATTTCGAACCAGTCGATTGAGCCCGCCGTCGCATCGACCGCGAATTCCCAGGAGACGAGCTCGACGGGCCGGCCGTCAAGGGAGAGCTCGATGCCTGCTTTTTCGGCGCGGCCACGGAGTTGATGGAGACGGATGAGAAGCTCGTCCTCGGCTACCGACATGGCAGTGCCGTGATGGGCAGCCCTGCTATAAAGAGAAGGCCCGAAAATCTCGTAGGGGATGGCGAAGAGTTGCTTTTCCTTCTCCTTGTCCACCGAGATCGCCTGCCAATCCAGACCCGTAAAATGGAGCTGCGTGTCCTCGCTCATGAAAGCGGAGATACACCGCTTGATCAGGTTCCTGGCTTCGGAGGCTGATTGGCGCCGGCCGAAGACCTCCTCGTCGATGGCCCCCTTCAGAAACTCGTCGACTGCATCTCGCTCATCCAGCGCAAGAGCGCGAAAGAGAGCGTCGTAAATTACCGGCTTCCGTTTCTTGGTCCTGATAGCCAAGGGCACGCGGGCCAGCTCCAACGACCGGGCCAACAAGTTTATGGCATCCGAAGGTTGAAAGGAGTAAGCAGCCGAGCAGCATTGCGGCGAGATCCGGAACCTGCCCCCCCTGTCGGCGCTGATGACAAGCCTGTATCCGCTCGCACGGGTCGGCCGGACCGCCATCTTCCTGCCCTCGACCTTGCAGACGAGCGACTGAGCGAATAGCTTTACTCTTGAACTCCTGACAAAGAGTTGCAACGTCCTGAACACATCCATGGGTATAAAAAGCAGCCGCCCGTCCGTCTCCCGCAGACGGGCCGCCATCAACCTGTTCCTCTGACAGGCCCCCATGACAAGATCAAAGAGCTGCCATCCTTCAGCCCCGCTTACCCGGCCCATCTGGGTGCGCTCCCGGTTGAAGATGAAACTACCGATGATCGTAGCCTGGACCGTCCTGTCCTTCTCCAGCGAGCACGCTTTTCGCACTACGATCTCATCTCCCCGAGCATCGAGTTCCGTCCACGTTTCGCTGCGGACCTCGCCCAGCCACTCAACGGGCGATTTCCAAGATCCATCCCGATAGTAAACCGGATAAATGTTTTCCGAGCGCTTCAGGAATACGGACAGCGACAGCGACATGTCGTGCCTGTAGCCGGACCTCGCAAGATAGGCTATTTCCCGGGGAAGCGAGCGGTAGGAAGGGAGGTTTTCTATTCTCCTGCCGCCTCGCTCGACGAAAGCCTTCAGGCCCCGCGCAGACCCTTCGACGATGATCTCAAACCGGCCTCCCCCTTTGCTTGGAGGCCCATCCAATGCCGGGGCCGCAAAGGGCACGGGCGGCGCAACGGCGGACGGTGCCGGCTGGGCTGACTGCCTGAGGAGTCCTGCCTGAAGTCGCCCCCTGTACAGGTCGTCATCTTTGGACATTTTGAAGACGTTCGGCCGGAATAAGTGGATAAGCGTCGCAAGGGCGCAGACGACGTGGCTGCAACGCTCGCTGCCGTTATGGCCGGGGTGGGAGCACCGGAACCTGAGATGGTCTCCCTCCTTCGAGACGCGCACCGTTGCAGGCGGTGAAATGGCCGTATCGGGCGTGCCCGACAACTCGAGGACGAGCAGGCCGTCCGCCTCCCAACCTATGTCCCTGACGCTGCGGCCCGTGAAGAGATTGAATCCGGCTACTATCTCCTTCTTCCGGGCGTCGATGTAGACGTTGTTGGGGGGGAGCGCGGCAATTGCATCGATGAGGACCTGTTCCGAAGACGTAAGAGCCATAGCCAAAAACCTTCCCACGTAATACGTACCATGACGGAGGGAGAAGTTCAATTCCTGATGAACGGCCGGGCGCCGGCGGGGCACCCACGCAACGGGTAGCCCGTAGCGGTCGCCCTATGTCGGAAGATGCGGGGCGATCCGGCAAAATGCGGCTTGTGTGCGGCTGCTGCCGGTGGTACAATTAAAAAAAACCGGGGGGAGCACATGGAAGAGATACCCACAGGAAAGGTGGAGAAGTTTTTCGGGAAAATCAGTGTCGCGGCAGTGAGGATAACCGGCGGTGAGCTGAAGGTGGGAGACAGGATCAGGATCAAGGGCCATACGACCGACTTCGAGCAGACTGTCGATTCCATCCAGGTGGAGCACGCAACCGTGCAAAAGGTCGGGATAGGCGACGAGGTCGGGATAAAAGTAAAGGAGAGGGTCCACGAGCACGACACCGTGTACGTCGTGAGAGAATGAGGCGGAGCGTCACCTCCCTCCCCCTGCACCACGGCAGGGCGCCGGGATGGCTTTTTGAGAGGATGAGGCAGCTTTCGGCCGCAGTGGCCTCGCTCATCGTCCTGGAGTTCGGTCCCGGAGAGTTCGTGAGGCGCATGGCCGATCCTGTCTGGTTCCAGGCGCTGGGTTGTCTTGTAGGGTTCGACTGGCACTCGAGCGGCCTGACGACCACCCTATGCGGCGCGCTGAAAGAGGGCCTGGCCCGGTCCGGGGGAGATCTCCCCGTAGCCATATGCGGCGGAAAGGGGCGCGCCGCCCTCCGCACACCTCAAGAGCTTGCTCGCCTGGCCGAGCGGTGGGCCGTTGACGCCGGGGAGTTTGTCACAATGAGCCGCCTCTGCGCCAAGGTCGATAATAGCCTTGTGCAGGACGGCTATGATCTCTACCATCACGTTTTCATATGCTCCAGGGACGGTGATTGGGCGGTGGTCCAGCAGGGGATGAACGGCGAGGAGAGGACAGCCAGGCGCTACCAGTGGCTGTCGCGGGACGACCTGGACGTGACCTGCGAGCCCCATACCGGAATAACTTGCGATAGAACAGAGATAGGCCTTAACCTTATAGCAAAGGAGAGCGGTCCTACCCGCTCGGCTACTATCGCGTTCACCAGGGAAGACCCTGATAAGATGAACGAGGTGTGGAAGGATGTCTGTCTCTCAATGCCCAAGCGACACTACATCACACCGGGTGACGTGGATGGAAAGCGGCTGGGCAAGGTCTTCCGGGTCCTCCACGAGTCCCGCCCGGCCACTTACAGGGACCTCGTGCAGGTGGGAGGCGTGGGGCCGAGGACACTCGCCGCCCTTGCGCTTGTTTCAGAGATAGTTTACGACGCTCCGCCAAGCTTCCAGGACCCTGCCCGGTTCAGCTTCGCCCACGGCGGTAAGGACGGCCATCCCTTTCCGGTAGATCGGAAAACGTACGACCGCTCCATCGAATTTCTGAAGGAATGCCTCGACCGCGCGAAGGTGAATGACAGGGAGAAGATCGATGCTTTCAAACGGCTGGCGCAATACGAGGCCCGGGTGAAAGGCATGAGGGCAGGAGCCCATGGATAAGGACGCGAAGGAAGCTGCACGGGCAGAGCTGGTCGGCCAAATTCTTGCTGCCCTCGAAAAAGCCCTTGATGAGGCCAAGCGATCCCTCTTTTCGCGGGACAAGAAACGGCTGGCTCGGGCGCGAAAGGCCCTGAAATCGGGCGTGGGATCGAGCCTGTCCCTTCTTGAGGAAGCAGCTGCCCAAAAGGAAACGGTACAGACCCTTCGTCAGCTCGGCACGGCGGCCGAAGACCTCATGCGGCAAATGGGCGCTGCGCTGGAAGGGGACATCTCCTTTACGGAAGATGCCGCCAGCGAGCTGAGCGAAGTAATGGCTCTCGTGAAGGACGCCGCGAGGGACGCAGGTGACGCGCTGGCCGCGAAGAGCTCCCGTTTTAGAGAGTACGTCCTTTCCACAGTCTGCCGGATTGTCGAGAGGATGGAGGAGTACAGCGCCTGTCATGAGGGGTGCCTGGTAGCGGGAATGCGCCCGCCCGCTGCCTCTTTTCTTTATCTCGACGTGATGGGCTCCCTCAAGAGGATAGCAATCGATCTCGCCACCGTCGCGCAAGATGCATAAGGCCCTCCGTCTTTCTCCACGGGCTCTCAAGGAAAGGATCGAAAGCATAGATGTCGTAAGGAGGATCAGGGGCAGCCTCTTCGCCGGACCCGTCTTCCTCGTTGGCGGCGCCCTGAGAGAGCTTGCCCTGGGCCGCGTCCCCAACGACTACGATCTGGCAATAGGGTGCGCCGAAGACCTGCCCCGGATCAGGGAGATATTCGCTGCGACCGGTTTCCTCCTCGGGAAAAAACCTGTTCAGACTTACCGGTTTTTGGCAGGCGGCATTACCCTCGATACCAGCATACTGGCGGGGAGCATAGAGGACGACCTCCGCCGCCGTGATTTCACCATCAATGCCATGGCCTATGCGCTGAACAACGGAGCGGTGCTCGACCCCCTTGGGGGACTGAAAGACCTTTCGATGGGGATCATACGCTACCCCACGAGGGAATCCCTACGGGAGGACCCCCTGAGGATGGTGAAGGCGATCAGGCACCTCTCGGTATTGTCCGGCTTCAGCCTCGACCCGGCCTTGAAAAGAGCCATGAAGGAGGAAAAGGCGCTCATCCGCAACACGGCTGCCGAGAGAATTAAGTACGAGCTGGACCTTGTCATGCTCTCGGCTAACCCTTACCGTGGGATGAAGGCCATGGAGGAAACCGGTCTCCTCTTCGAGATATTCCCGGAGCTGCTGAAGCTTAAGGAGATGGACAGAGAAAAACGTCTCAGACCGATGTCCTTCGGCCACACAATAGGCGGCTTCAGGCATGTGAGGAGGATCAAGCAGTTTTATCCTTTCAATGAAAGAGAGATAAAACACGCCGGTTACGCCCTGCTTTTTCATGATCTCGGCAAGCCCGAGACGTTTTCCTATGACAAAGAGAAAAGGCGGGTCCATTTCTACTACCATGAACGCCGTTCACGGGACATTGCGGCCGGGGTCATGGAACGGCTGAGGTTCAGCGCATCCGAAATCAGGACAATCAAGAGCCTTGTCGAAAACCACATGCGCATATTCCTTATAAGCACCGGGGAGGCTACGGAAAAGGCCACGAGGAGACTCGTCTACAGGATGGAAGACCTGGCGCCGTCGCTGGTTTTTCTTACGCTTTTGGATCTCTACGGAAACTCCGGCGGCAGAGATAACGAGTCTACCGCGCAGGTAAGAGTGCGCTGCCGCGACGTGCTTTCCGGATATGCCGAATGGAAAAGCACGCCTTTACCTCGTATCGTGACCGGCCGCGACCTGATTGCCATAGGCTTCGAGGAAGGGCCGGCGCTAGGGGAGGTGCTACGGGAGATACGGGGAAAACAGATTGCCGGCGAGATCACTGAAAAGGAGCAAGCGCTCGAATACGCGGCCTTTATGAAAACAAGGGCAGGCTTGCCTCATTGACCCCGTTTTCGCTTCGCGGTGATCGTCTCCCCTCCGGCCCCCCAGTTGTCCGTTTCGACCTCGTCTATAACGACGAAAACGGTGCTCGGGTGCTTTCCCAGCACGTCGCGCAGCAGATCGGTAGTTCCCTTGATCAGCTTCTCTTTCTGTTCGGCGGTGACGCCTTCCTTAGTGACCTTGATGTTGACGTAGGGCATAACTGGACCTCCTTGGCAAGAATTAAATTGACGCTTCAGAGACCCGCCGCCTCAATAAGCCGAAACGGCGAGCCGGTCTCGAGCCTTCACCTGTCTTCCGCCTGAGTCCAGGGTAAAATAGCCGTCCTTGCTCATCGACGGTATGGTGACGACGAATGTGCCTTTCCCCAGCGCCCGCGCCGGCAGCGGTCTCCCGTTGTAGTAAACCGTTACATCCTCTCTAGGCGGAGTGACCCGGATCTGCACCTCCTGGCCCCATCGCGCGGACCTCGGCTCGAAAGAAAATTCAAATCCTGCCGGCAGAGGGGCCTTGGCTGTCTCGCGGTCCGCGGCGTCGGGCGATGCGCGCTCTTCCGGGGAAGCGGACCGCGACGGTCCGGGACCGGCAGTCCTGACGGGCTCTTTGAAATGGAGCCCAAAACCGAGGAGAAGGAGCGGGACAGCCAAGGCCAGAAGCGCCCACGCAACGTTCTTCCCGAAAAGCGAGGGCTTCCTCCACCAGTTGACCGTTACTATTGAAAGAAGCAGCACACCTAATGCGATAATGAGCGAAGGCAACGGGGGAAGAACCACGGTCTTATTATAGCAGAAGAAGAGGTGATTATCATCCGGTCGACAATCAGGCAATGGCGGATGCGCCCTGTGGGCAGCGGCTGCCGTCACCGTGGGCCGTCACCGTGCAACTTGAACCCGGACGTTAAAACCTGTATAATACAAATAAATGAGCAACATTGCCCTTCTCTGGGACCTGGAAAACGTCAATCCCGGGGCCGACTCCCTTTTTCTTGAAGGCCTCATCGAGCATGCCGAGTCGAAAGGCCGGATTGTAACCGCCCGCGCATATGGGAACTGGACAAATACCGTCTTTTCGAAGCTCGCCCCTTCACTTACCCGCCGGTACTTTTACCTTGTCCATATACCGAAGGGTCGCAAGAACAGTTCCGACATGGTGCTGGTCTCCGACACGCTAGAAATCCTCCGCATTCACGATCACATAGACACATTCATCCTGGTCACAGGGGACAGCGATTTTCGTTTCCTCGTGCTCGCCCTCAGGCGGGCGGGCAAGATGATCCATATCGTCTGCAATACGCAGAACGCGTCCGAAGACCTGCTTGCCCTTGCCGACAGCTACGTCGATTACCGCGAGTTGATGCCGGGAGGGAACGATGAGGAAGCAGCCGAAAAGGCTTCCCCCGTACAGGAGGACAGGGCCAGCCAGGCAAAGGGGGGCGGGCCGGTTGCGGTCTCTCCAATGGCCATTGAGGATTGGTTCCAGTTCCTCGCCGAGGCGGCCGATACGATGTTGAAAAAAAAGATCCAACCCGGCATCGGATCGGTGAAGATCAGGATGAAGATGCTCAACCCCAACTTCAACGAAAAAAAGCTTAACTTTTCCCACTGGAGCGATTTTGTGAGCGCAGCAGTCAAGGCAGGCTTTGTCAAGATCGAAGGGAAGGGTGCGGAATCGCTCATCTACCCGGTCGCAAAGGTTTTAAAAAGAGAGGGACCCCTCCAGCTGGCTTTTCAGGTCCTTATAGACGTCCTCACCGAGCTCGACAAAGGGGGGCAGGCGAGTTACCATTCCTACCGGAACGTGAACTCGAAGCTTATCGAAAGAAAGGTCTACTTCAACGGACTGGGCTTCAACCAGTTCAAGGGATTCATACAGGCGGCCGAGAGCAGGGGCCTCGTGCAGTCGAAGGTTGAAGGGCTCAAGCATTCGGTAAAACGGGTCGCCCACGAAGAACCCACCGCGGCAAGCCTCACCTGATTGCCGACGGGCTGTTCGTCGGAAGACCCGGTTCGCCGGAACAGCCGCACTATTCACTAATATTTGACACATCTTACAGGTTTTGCTGTTGCATTCAGCGGGCCACATTTGGTAATGTTCTCCCTAGCGTGAAGCTAAGACAGCCTTCCCCGGTGGCCGGATAAGCGCTGACGGAGGTTCCAAAGTGAGAAGATTACCTATAGCAATGCTACTGCTGGTGGTAATCGCCGGCTTTGCGCTGGCTGTCGGAGAGGAGCCGGCCGCCCGGCATGAAAAGGGTATGCCCCCCGAGGCAAGAACTACCCCGCCGGCAGTTGCACCCGTCGATTCCGAGTATCCCATCGGACCTGGAGACGTTCTCAGCATCTCCATCTGGAAGGACGAAGCCCTGACGAAAGATGTGGTGGTACTCCCCGACGCGCTTTTCCTTCCAACATCCGGTATAGGAATAGGGTATCCCTCCCCCCGCGCACTCGCGGCGAATAGCGATATGATTCAAAAACCAGTTCAGTGCAGTAGCGACTGTCATACCCAATACGGCCCCCGTGATTCCCCACAGGTAAACGCCGGCAACCATCAGGGGGAAATTCGCAAGCCCGCTCCACAGACTGATTCTCGCCACGGTCTTGAACGCTTCTAAACCTGAAAGCACACCCGTTTGAGCACCGTTTACGGAAGTGAGAAACAGAAAGATAGAGCTGATTCGAAGAAGACCGGCAAGGTGTGGGGCAGCAAGGGTGGTTTTCGCAAGCCATGGAGCGGCGAAGAAAAGAATAGTGGAAGCGAGGCCACTCGTTATCCATGCAAAGGAGCTGGAAAGACCGCGCACCCGGCCTGCCCTGATCGGGTCTGCCGTCCGGTACTCGCCCATGAATTTGGTCGCTGTCATGCCTAGACCGAAGCCGGCAAAGGTTCCGAACATTCCGATGGTGCTCTGGATAATGCCCAGCTCTCCGAATCCGGTCTTGCCCAGTATTCTCGCTACTACAACCGATGAGATCAGGCCTAGGCCCCGTCCTATGATCGCACCCGACAAAGACCAGAATGCGCCCCGAGCCAGGCGGCTGAGCAATGGCGAAGTCTTAATCCGGCCGAATTCCGACCTCAGGAAAGCAGGACAGCAGGAAGATACTATCGATCTACCTATCCGCGTCGACCGTGATTCGTAATTCACCTGCGGCATGTCTTCATTGTCAGGATAGCGATTGCGCGGTGTCTATTGGGATATCTGACGGCTCGCCACGGGGCCACTCGCCGCTTCCGAAATACACTACCGCCGTTGGCCCGGCATGCTTCTGCCTTAAAACGAAAGCATTACCGAACAATCGGTCGAACTTCCCTAAATCCCTTGTAAATTCAATCAAGCAAACTAATATTTGGCGAATCCGGGGGACGGCAGGTTTTCTGCCGGAGGCCGCTGTGGGAAAGCCGCCGCCCGTCCTGCCGCGGACATTATCGGAAGGAGGGACAAAAATAAAACCGGAACCGCACCGATCCTTACACACCCGTGAATGGGTTGCCTTGAAGCCCGCCCCTTGAAAACTTTGAGAAGCGACCCTAGATTAAAGTTGACGGGGAAGATGCGCCCCGCTTATCGCAAGACTACAGGTATTTTGGCCGCAAACGAGCGCCGGCGGCGAGTGAGGCGTTTTCCTCAAACAGAGTCACACGGATCGAAACCGGGAGCAGCCAATGGAGACCATCGCCCAAAGGAGTGTCGAAACCGGCGCCGCTGCCGGTGGGCCCCTGCTTGCCGCAGATGCGGCCGGATCGGCCATGATCGAGCAGCGCATAGAAATGGCCTCCTTCACCGACATCGTTCGTTCAGTGTGCTTCTGGGGGCGGCAAGGGCGTCTCTCGACCTTCTTGAAGTCGCCAAGAAGTCTGGTGCTGGTGGCAGTTCTCTGCTCCATCGCAGCGGCGATGGGAGGCATGGCCGACCGCCTCAGCGGCTCCTCGGCGGCGTGGATAGAAAGGATGGCGGCGGTGCTCTTCGTCGTCAATTTTGCCTGGATATCCTTGTTTTTCTGGAACGCAGCGGCCGGTTTCTTCAAGCTGTGGTTCGGATGGAAGACGGACGGCATCAAGTGGCCGGAAAGACAGTTGGAAGCAGCGCCTCTCGCGAGCCGGAACGCGATCCTTATGCCGGTGCACAATGAAGACCCCGCAAGGGTCTATGCCGGTCTTCAGGCCATTTATGAATCGCTCGCCCAGACCGGCTTCCTCCGTTCCTTCGATTTCTTTATCCTCAGCGATTCGACCAGGCCCGCGACATGGATGAAGGAGGAGGTCGGATGGAAGAAGCTTTGCCAGACACTGGGGGGGAACCCTCGCATTTTTTACCGCAGACGCCGGAAGAATACGGGGAAGAAGGCGGGCAATATCTCCGATTTCTGCCGCAGGTGGGGCCATTGCTACGATTCGATGATAATACTCGACGCCGACAGCATCATGACCGGGGCCACGATCGTTACGCTGGCCCGGCTCATGGACCTCAACGAGCGGGTAGGCATCATACAGGTCCCCTCATATACGGTAAACCACGTTACGCTCTTTGCCCGGATACAGCAGTTCGCCGCGAGGCTTTACGGGCCCCTCATATTCGGCGGACTTTCCTTCTGGCAGATGGGCGACGGCAACTACTGGGGGCATAACGCAATAATCCGGGTCTCCGCCTTTATCAGGAACTGCGGACTGCCGAAGCTGCCCGGCAATCCGCCATTGGGCGGCTACATCAGGAGCCACGATTTTGTCGAGGCGGCCCTTATGTGCAGGGGCGGCTCGACAGTACTGCTCCTGCCGGAACTGAGCGGCAGCTACGAAGAGGCGCCGCCGAACATCCTTGACTATATAAAAAGGGACTGGCGCTGGTGCCAGGGCAACCTTCAGCACGTCCGCATACTTCCCGCGAAGGGGTTGCACGGGGCGAGCAGGCTGCACCTCGCCATCGGCATCATGTCCTATTTATCGTCACTCCTGTGGCTGGCCTTCCTGCTTTCCAGTCTCGTCTGCGCGGTCCATTACCTGCATGTCCGGACGCTCACACTCTCCTTGGCCATGAAGACCCAAAGGCCCGACATGTTCCAGATCGGCCTTCTCGTAGCCATGGTGGTCATGCTGATCGGCCCGAGACTTCTCAGTTTCGGCCTGCTCCTGCGCTACAGGGAGATGGCCCGGCAATTCGGCGGGTTCGGCCGCGCTTTTCTAGGCATGATCCTGGAAACCCTCTTCTCGGCGCTCCTTGCGCCGACCATGATGCTCTTCCAGAGCGGGTTCGTCATCAGCACCTTCCTCGAAAGGGACATCGGCTGGAGCTGCCAGCAGCGTGACGACAAAGGCATCAGTGTCCCGGAGGCGGTGAAGGGGCTATGGGTCGAGTGTCTCATCGGCATCGCGCTGGCCTTGATAGTCTACAATATCTCGGCCATGCTCCTGGTGTTGTTTCTGCCGGTTATTGCGGGCCTTGTCCTTTCGATCCCACTGTCCTGCCTCTCCTCGCGAGGAAGCATCGGCGGGTGGGCGCGAGAGCACAAGATGTTTCTCATCCCCGAGGAGATCGAGCCTCCTGCGGTTCTTTCGAGACTGACCGCGCTCTTGTGGAACTGGCGACGGACGCTTTCGGGCAGGTAAGGCGACGGGAGCGGCGCTAAGGCTGCGCCTGCGTAGCCCAGAAGCCATAAATAAGATCGACGAGGATGGAGATCCTGTCCGCTTGCAGCACCTCCGGTATACAGGCTCTGGATGTACCCCTGAGCATCGCGTTTGATTTGTCCGCGGCCTTCGTTTCCGAGACGAGGAGCGAGGGTATGTCGAGGGCATAGGCGAAGCCCAGCTCGAATGCGACACCTGTATCCTCGTAGTCCGCAACGGCGATGACGAGGAAACAGTCCTGCATCAGGCGGCAGCATACAGACGCGATAGCGGTGGAAAACCGCATCTTGTGACCCTCCGTTGCCTCTATGTTTGGCGCGTACTGGAAGGGATCGACGATCTCGGGCACGGGCGCGCCCTTCTCCAGGTACTTCTTCTCTACGGCGAGGCGTAGACTGTCGAGAAAGCGCGCCTTGAATTCCATCTGGGCATCGGTAAATGCCGGGTGAGCGAAGTAGATCTTCATAGGACCCGCCTATCCTCCCATCATCGGTTTTTGGCCAGGAGCCCCACCTCGGTGGCGCCGTAACCGCCGGCGTCGTGACCGGCGAGCCTGAACCATTCTACTGCCGGCAGGCGGCCGAGGATGGCATGGACGGTCCTTTTCAACTGTCCGGTGCCCTTTCCGTGGACGATCCTTACGTGAAGGATCCCCCGCTCCCGGCAAGCCTCCAGGTATTCGACAATTAGGCCCTTCACTTCACGGGGGTTGAAAGTGTGCAGGTCGAGGAGGCCGTCGATGGGGTAATCGATTGTCTCCGGCTCTTCCATGCCCCCTCCTCCATAGCTCATAGTATATCTTATGCAGCGGAAGCCGTCCACTTTTCACCTGTGTCGACCCCCCCTTCAGCAATGGTATGGGCCGTCTCTAAACCGCTTCGAGTCCCCGCTCGCGCAATATCAATGAAAACTACGAAACCGCAGGCGCTTCCACCTCAAAAAATCCGCCCCACCGCTAGTTGACAATCCCCCTTCCCGAACTCAGATTAGTTTATGTAAGGCTATTGCGTGTCTCCGGCAAGCTCCCTGGAATACTATCCTTCCCCTTTTTCACGCCGCGGCCGGACGG
>JBEKOT010000014.1:0-28724 GCA_049521495.1 Syntrophorhabdales bacterium
GGCCGTCCTCTACGACGAGCGGCAGGGCTATTACAGAAAGGGGAAGCAGGAAGGGCGCGACTACAGCACCTCCCCGGAGATACATTCCCTATTCGGCCGCACCATAGGCCGCTATATAGAGAAAGTGTGCGACCTGATGGGCGTCTCCTCGGCAACCGTCCTGGAGCTCGGCGGCGCCTCGGGCAGGCTGGCCTCCCATATCGTCTCCGCCTTCCGCCGCCTTCACCTGGAAAGCTACCTCATACTGGAGAAGGGAAGGGAGAAAAGAGAGGGCAGGGTACGGTGGATAAAGGACCTGGAAAGCCTGCCCGCCATAGACGGGTTTACCTTTGTCGTAGCGAACGAGTTCTTCGACGCCCTCCCTTTTCGCAAGGTGATCAACAGGCAGGGAACCCTCGAGGAGATCTACGTAGGCTGGGAGGACGGGTTTTTCGAGCGGTCCGGTCCTCCCACCGCCGCCCTCTCGGCTTTCCTCGAACGGTACCCTCTTTTTCTGCACGAAGGCCAGGTGTCGGAGGTGACGACTGCTGCCCGGCCGCTCGTAAGAGCCGTGTCGAGGATCGCAAAAGAGGGCTGCCTTCTCGTCTTCGATTACGGCTATCACCAGGCGGACATCGCCGCAGGCAGGTTTTTTGAAGGCAGCGCGCTCGGCTACAAGAGGCGAAGGATACGGAGCGATTTCTTCAAAGGCCTCGGCGCCATGGACATCACCCATCACGTGAACTTCGATCACCTTCGCGGCCTTCTCGAAGACGAGGGGTGGCGGAGCGAAGGGGAGATCGAGCAGTATCGGTTCCTCTGCAACGCAGGGCTGCTCGAAGGCCTGGCCGGGCTCGAGCCGGGGGAGAGAATGCGCGCCAAATGGCTTATCAATCCTGAGGGCCTCGGCGCCATGGTATCGGTCCTCGGGTTTTCGAAAGGTCTTTCCCTGCCCATGCCCGGATTGGGGCGGCCGTCCTGAGAGAGCGCGGGGCGGCCCCGTAGATCGAAAAATGTCCGGGCCCCGCCTTTACACAATTGTTTTCAAGGTTTATACTAAGGTAATTCTGCAAAGAAGAAAACATAATGGAGGAACCGATGAAAGAGAAAGTGGAACAGGTGATCGGGAAAATTAGACCCATGCTGCAGCGGGACGGGGGCGATATAGAGCTGGTTGACGTGGTCGACGGTGTCGTCAAGGTAAAGCTGACGGGTGCGTGCGGAAGTTGCCCTATGAGCATGATGACGCTAAAAATGGGCGTCGAAAACGCGCTGAAGAAAGAAATACCGGAGGTCAAAGAGGTAATCTCCGCATAATCTTCATATTGTTGTTGACAAGAAAAACCATTTTACATAATATGGTTTTTTGAAAGGGGGTGAGTACAAATGACATGCGGAATAAAAGGCTGCGGCGCTAAGAAAGCAACACCGAAAAAGAAAGAGGCACCAAAAAAGGAAAAGAAGGGAAAGAAGTAGTTTGAGGGGGGGCTTCGCTCCCCCCCCTTCTCTTTTATGGAGAAACGTAAAAGGCTCCTCATCGTCAGCGGGGATGGCGCGCTCCGTAAATGGTTCGGCGAGTTCTTCCGGCGTCACGGCGACCTGGAAGGCGACATCCTTGAGGACGCAAAGGACGTGGCGGGCCGTTTAGCCTCGGCTAAGCCGGAGGCGCTTTTCCTGGACGCCGTCTCCCCGAACATTATTGATACGGGCATATTTGAAAGGGTGAGAGAGGTCGAGCCCTATCTGCCGGTCATTGCGCTCACGGGGGGAGACGCCGATAGCAGGCTGCGGTCCTTGCAGCACGGGGCTTATTCGTGCATCGACAGGGCCATAGGCAGCGACGAAGAGCTTTATTACACCGTCAACAAGGCGATCAAAGACTACGACGAAAAGCGCTCGTCCGCTCTCGCCATGTTCGAGATGGAGAGCAGGTGCGAAGCGGACAGGCTCAACCTTCTGGAGCTGGACCTGGTGAAGGGCCTTCAGCACATGATAGGTGAAACGGAGGAGCCGTCCTCGATCTTCAAGCACTCCTTTTCACTCATAAAGAACTACCTGTCCTTCGAGGCCTTTGCCGCCCTGGTCCCGAGGCAAGGGGACTCGGAGATCTACGTTTACCCGAACGTGGCGCTCAGCGAGAAGATCGCGGAGCTCATAACGGGCACGCTCATCAAGAGAATGGCGCGCCTCGCCGAAGAGGAGCAGAAAATAAAGGTGGTCATCACGGACGGGGCGGAAAGCAGATCATCTTCGGATGACCTGAAATCTCTGATAGTCCCTCTGATGACGAGCAGCAGGACGTGCGGGTACGCCGGTATTTACCGGGGGGCGCCCTTCGGGTACGAGGAGGAATCGGTCTTCAAAAGGTTCTGCGCCCACATAGCGACTGCCCTCGAGAAGATCAGCCTCTTCGAGGAGGTAAAATCGCTCTCCGTTTCCGACGGTCTCACGGGCCTTCACAACCACCTCTTCATCGTCTCCAAGCTGGAGCAGGAGGTCGAGCGGTCCCTGCGGTACGGTTCTCCCCTCTCGGTGATCATCTTCGACGTAGATAATTTCAAGGACATCAACGATACCTTCGGCCATCCTGCGGGGGACGTTATTCTTGTCGAGGTGGCCCACCTCATCAGAAACGGGGTCAGGAGCATCGATAGCGTGGGACGGTACGGGGGGGAGGAGTTTCTGGTGCTATTGCCGGAAACGGATGGCCGGTCGGCAACGGCGATCGCAGACCGCTTGAGGCAGAAGCTGGCGGAGAACGTCTTCTCTCACGAGGGGAAGGCCATCAGGGCGTCCATGAGCGGGGGCGTGGCGACCTACCGCGAAGGAAGAGACGCGGGAAAGCTCATCGGCATTGCAGACGAGCTGCTCTACAGGGCGAAGAGCGAAGGAAAGAATATGGTGCGCTATGAAGAGCGCTGACGACAGGACCCACCCTGTCGTAAGGGTCCTTTCGGAATTGATAAGGATCGACACATCGAACCCGCCGGGGAACGAGGAGGGGGCGGTCCAGTTCATCGAGGCGATCCTGAAAAAGGAGGGCATCAAGGCGCAGGTATATTCGCCCAGGCCGCGGAGGTCGAACCTGCTCGCGCGGTTGCCCGGGAAAAAGCCCGGCAAACCGGTGATACTCCTCGGCCACCTGGACGTTGTCCCTGCCCGTGACGAGGGATGGGCAGCGCCGCCCTTCGGCGGCGTCGTGAAGGACGGCTTCCTTTACGGGAGGGGCGCCATAGACATGAAGTCCCAGGTCGTCTGCATGCTCCTTTCGTTCATAGGGCTCCACAGGGAAGGCATAACCCCGGAGCGGGACATGATTTATCTGGCCACCGCCGACGAGGAGACGAGCGGAGAGCTTGGCGTGGAGTACATGCTGGAGAAGGTGAAGGAGCTGCGGGACGCCTCTTTCGTTGTGAGCGAGGGCGGCTGCATCGTTGAAGGGGCGGGCTTCACGCACGCCCGGGTGGCGGTAGCCGAAAAGAAGGTCTGCCAGTTCATGCTGAGGGCAAGAGGAGCCGGCGGGCACGGATCGATGCCCCACGGGAACAATGCCAACGACAAGCTCGTTCTGGCGGCCGAAAGGGTGATCTCTGCGAGAGCCCCTTTGCGGCCTACGAGACTTGTGACGAGATACCTGACAGGCCTCCTGAAAGGGCGCAAAATAGGCGGAATGCGGTTTTCTAATTTGAAAGAGGCCCTCTCCGGCAAAAGATTCCTTGCCTTTGTCGGGCAAGACCCTTTCATCAACGCCCTTTTACGCAACACGGTCGCTTTGACCATGCTCGAAAGCGGCGACAAGGTGAACGTCATACCCACCGAAGCGACCGCCCGGTTCGATGCGCGGATACTGCCGGACGTGACCCATGAGGACTTCCTCGGCAGAATGAGGAAAATAGCCGGACCGGAAGTAGAAGTGCTCCTTACGAACAGGACGGATTCCAAGGCCTCGCCGTACGATACGCGCTATTTTCGCGACATAGGTGAGATAGTGCGGTCAATGAAGGGCGACGTCCCCGTCCTCCCTTCTCTGACGACCGGCGCTACGGACCTGCGCCATTTCCGGAACCTCGGCATCCCCGCCTACGGCTTTTTCCCGATCACCCTCCCGGAAGAAGAGGAGCTCAGGATGCACGGGGTGGACGAGAGGATATCGGTGGCCAATCTTTTGGAGGGCTTGAAGGGTACCGAAAAGATCGTGGCTGCCCTCGCCTCTTATACGGAAGCCGGATAGGGAACAATCCGCTCCGGCCCGAGTCGGTGACTTCCCTCTCTGACGAAGGCTTTCTCTTCCCCCTTCCGCTCGTTATATTATTTATTATCGGGTTATCGGAGATGAAGACATGGGCGTGAGACTTTTGAAAAACGGGCTGAGATGCATCATAGACAGAAGGAAAGGGACAGGGGTAGTTGCAGTCCAGATATGGGTAAAAGTGGGGAGCGCCTCGGAGACCGAGAGGACCGCCGGCATCAGCCACTTTATCGAGCATCTCATATTCAAGGGAACGGACAGCGGAGAGGGCTACGAGATAGCTCCGAAGATCGAGGCCATGGGCGGCAGCATCAATGCATTCACGTCTTACGACGATACGGTCTATCACATAGTGGTGCCGAGGGATGCCTTGGAAACGGGCCTGAGGCTCCTTGCCGATTCTGTGGCCCATCCCGCCTTTCCCGAGAAGGAGCTGGAAAAGGAGAAAAAAGTCATCCTGGAGGAGATTAAGATGGGCGAGGATGACCCGCAGCGGAAGCTCTTCAAAGAGCTCTTTCTGGCGAGTTACCCCGGCCACCCTTACGGCAGGCCCATCATCGGATACCCGGTATCGGTCTCGGCCATAGGCCGTTCCGATATCCTTTCATATTTCAGCGAGCACTATAGGCCGTCCCGCATGGCCGTCGTGGCTGTGGGCGATTTTGAGGAAAAGACCATACTCGATATCCTCGACGGGGACCTTTCGAGGCCGGAACCCGATGGCAAAGGAGCGAAGCCGGAGCCCCCTCGGCCGGCAGGCCCGCAGGATCGTTCGAGGATAATAGAAAAAGAGGTGGCGGAGAGCTACCTGGCTCTTTCCTATCCCATCGGCCCTTTCGCCGACCGGGACACGCCTGCCCTCGACGTGCTGGGAAAGGTCCTGACGGACGGCGACAGCTCGCGCCTTCAGGCAGTCCTGAAGCACAAAGAGGGACTGGTGACGGACACGGATTCCTATGTGTTTACACCACTGGAACGGGGCATTTTCGTGCTGCTGGCAACCTTCAAGGGTCGCGAATACGAAAGGGTCGCGGAAGCTATCGAAAGGGAGATCGGGCGTATCGCGGAGGAGGGGGTCGAGCCGTGGGAGGTCGAAAAAGCGAAGAACATAGTCAGGGCTTCATACGTGTACGGCGCCGAGTCGGTTCAGGGAAAAGCTCGTCAGCTGGGCACTTTCGAAACCCTCACCCATGATCCTTTTTACGGCGATGAGTACCTGTCGGCCGTGGAGCGGGTCAGCGGCGAAGACTTGAGGTCGGTTATCGGGGCCTACCTGAGGCGGGAAGGGAGAGCCATGGTGGCCGTCCTTCCGAAGGAAGCCGCCAACCCCTACGCTTTCCGCCTGGATAACGGCCTGCGCTGCGTATACAACAGGAACCCGGCAAGCCCATGCTTTTCCTTTATGATAGTCTTCATAGGCGGTCTCAAAGAGGAGAGACAGGGACGGAACGGCAGCTTCAACGTCCTTGCGCGGATGCTGCTGCGGGGGACGAAGGACCTTGATGCGCCGGGCATCGCGAGGAAAATAGACATGCTTGCGGGGGACATAAGTCCGGTGAGCGGCAGGAACGTATTCGGTCTTTCCGGTCGTTTCCTCGCGAAAGATTTTGCGCAAGGGCTCTCCCTCGTAAAGGACCTCGTTGTCTCGACGGTCATCCGCGATGAAGAGATGGAGAAGGTGAAGGAAGAGGTTCTCTCCGACATACGCAGGCGAGACGACGACCCGGTGCCGTACATATTCATGGAAATGAACAGGTTGTTGTACGACGGCCACTCCTACGCTAAGGACCAGATCGGGTCGGCCGACGATGTAACGGGGCTGACGTGTCGGGACCTGGAGGAACTGCAAAGGGACTACGTTGTCCCTGGGGGAGCGGTGATCGCCCTTTCCGGCGACATCGAGCAGAACCAAGCGGAAGACCTTGTAAGGGGCCTCTTTTCCGGCTGGAACGGCGGCGCGAACAGCTTGAGAAAGGTCGCTTACAGCCTGCAGTCGCCCAGGGAAAGGTCTCTCGCTCGCGAGATGTACCAGACCCACATGATCTTCGGTTTCTTGGGGCCCGGGCTAATCGACGCCGACAGGTATCCCGTGGAGGTCATGAGGGCCGTGCTCTCCGGCATGGGCGGGAGGATTCATAAAAGGCTCAGGGAAGAAAACCCTTATGCCTATGCCGTCACCTTCTTTAATCAGGAAGCCTACGAGGTGGGCGCCATGGGCATTTACATAGGGACCGACGCCGGCCGCGTGCCTGATGTCGAACGGATTGTTATGGCCGAAATCGACGCTATACGAAAAGCGGGGTTCACAGAAAAAGAGGTGGCTGACGGAAAGCGGTACATGGTCGGGAACCATTACATCACGATGCAGACGAACGGCTCCATCGTATCGAGCATGTGCCTGGACACGATCTACGGGCTGAAGCCGGGTTTTTTCAAGGTTTGGCCGGAGCGGGTCGAGAGGGTGCCGTTGCTTGAGGTCAATGAGGCCGCCAGGAAATATTTAGTTACCGACCGGATGGTAAAGCTGCGGGTCGGGCCGGCAGGCGAGGGGAAGTGAGGGCATCCCCCCTTCCATGATATTTGGCGGTCCTTCCGCTTTTCTGGGATATTTTCAAGGCCCCACCCATCATATTCTGCAGTAGCGCTCCCCGACCCTGTTGTCCCGGCCCGCATGGTTGGAGCTTCCGCAGGTTTAGACTCTTCGAGCGGACCACGAAGGGCTAAGGATTGCGGTTCATTCCTTCGCGGGAGGCCCGGCCTTCCAGGCAGGGGCCGCGGCTTGGCCTGGATTTTGCACCCTGTTAAGACTAGTTTCGAACTGCAGGTAACCATCGGCCCCCGGTTCTTAGGACCCCCCCCGATCCGCCCTTTTTTTCCGGGAGCCTACGACATCCGGCCCACGGCCTTTCGCAATGATCGACGTGGGCCGGAACTTTGTTTTGGGTGCCTGAGACGACCTCAGCCGGCGTCTTTTTCCTTTCGGAGCACCATCCAAAGCCCGCCGTCAGTGATAATCGTAGCTTTTTCCGCGAGCGCTGCCGAATGGGCGGCCGCCCGCAGCTCTTTTTCCGAGAGGTGGATTCGGCCAAGGCATAGATTGAGCTCCTTCGACCGTTCCTTGATGCGCCCTATCACCTCTTCCGGTGTATACGAGCCGAATCCGCCCCCGATGAAAGCCATGCCCCCTGCCCTGAGCGATCGGTAGACCGCCTGGAGGTCGGGGGTAAAAAACGAGGGAAAGAAGAAAGCCCCCCTGAAAAGGGCGAGGTCGAAGGCACCCTCGGGCACACGAGAAAGCTCGGGGTCGCTTTCCACTATGGCAACGCGGTCGGCCATCCCCAGACTGCCGGCCTCTTCCCTTAAAGGTTCGACTATTTCGCGGGGAAATGCGGCCATGCAGAAGGAAGCGCCTATATTTGCAGCCGCCAGCTCGAAGGTCAGACCCGAGAAAGGGCCTATCTCGAGGACATTGCCGTCATTGCGGCCGTAAAGCTCTCCGACCTGCCGGGACAGGTAAGGCCGGACAGGCAGCCAGAGGCGGTTAAGCTCAATGATTTCGCTCTGCCCCCCGCCCCCCTTGTGTTTCACAGATCTGTTGCCTTTAACAGTATGGAGGAGAGGGCGGTGCCTGCCAGAAGGGAAAGGATGAACACCGTAACGTAGAGAAACATTCTGGCGAGTTTCTTGAAAGCATATCTGGCCATGATAACCCCTTCCGTGTCAGACTTTTATAAAAGTCGAAAACATCCGCTCGCCGTCGACCGGGCAGCCGGCAATCACCGGGCCACCCGCTGCTGCGCGCGACCCTACACGAGCAAAGGGCTGCCCGATGTCCGCGAACCCGCCGGGGCGGTTCCCTCCCAATGAATACCCCCGGCCTTCAGCCCGGTCTTCGCGATGGTATGGCTTTGTACAGGTTGAGGTAATGTTAAACAGGGCATTACAGTTTGTCAAGGTATTTGTAAGGACATTGCGGAGGCTGCCATGGAGTCCTATACTTCCTATTGAATGGCGGCCCGGTTTGTCAGTCCTCCGACAAAGCAAGAGTTGCTCGCTGCCCGTGGCCGGCCGGTGGCTGACGTAATCGCTCCGGACTTGACGGTGCTTTTCTGCGGCATAAATCCGGGCCTTTACTCAGGCGCCGTAGGCCGCCACTTTGCACGTCCCGGAAACAGGTTCTGGGCGGCCCTCTTCGCCGCCGGCCTTACCGAAAGGCTGCTCACGCCTTACGATGAGGGCCTGCTCCTCGAATATGGCTACGGCATAACAAATATAGTCAATCGTGCCACGGCGCAAGCGAGCGAGTTGTCGATCGACGAATTGCGCGAAGGCGCAAGGGAACTCGAAAAGAAAGCAGTCGCCTTCAGGCCGGAAAATGTGGCGGTGCTCGGAATCGGCGCTTACGGGAAGGCCTTCCGGCGGCCTCGCGCGCGCCTTGGAAGGCAGCCCGAGAAGATCGGAGGAGCCGCCCTCTGGGTGTTGCCGAACCCGAGCGGCATCAACGCAAGCTACCAAATGGCCGACCTCGTCCGCCTCTTTTCCGAATTGCGCCCGGACGCGGCGCTCCCGGGCCGGACGCAGCTCCGGGAGGACATGAGAGGCAAGGAACCGGTCGCGTAAAGCTCTCGGGCCGGAAGGCCAGCCGGCCCCTTACCGAAGCCTTTCTCCTATAGTCCTCAATGTTGCGGAGAAGTCCAGCTTATCCAGACATACCTCCGCGAAGCATAGCCTGTTACCGGCACTGCCTGCGCTCTCAAGGAACTCCTCAAGGCCGCCTTCCGTCGAGACCCTGGTGCCCCGACGGCCGCCGAAGGCCTCTGCAAGAAGGGTGTAATCCCACAAACTGACGTCGTTGTAAGCGTTGTCGTATATAGCGCGCTCCACTTGATAGCCGCCGTTGTTCAGAAGGAAGACGACCGGGTTTTGTCGGTAGCGTATGATTGTAGAGAGCTCCTGGCCGGTCATCTGGAACGCTCCATCCCCTACGAAGACGACCGGTCTGCATCGGGGAGCCGCAAACTTCGCGCCGAGGGCCGCCGGTATGCCGTAGCCCATGGATGCATAGAAGGCCTGGCCTATAAAGTCTGCGTGCTGCGGGAGGAAGAGCTTGACGCTCTCAAAAGTGCAGCTCCCCGTATCACTCACCACAATGTGACCGTCCTTGAGGAAGCGGTCCATTCTGCTCCAGAACCGGTCGGTGGTCAGCTTCGATTCCGGCGACGCAATATAAGGGGCGCCGGCGGCCGGTTGCAGGTGGTTCCTGGAGGGCTTACGTAGCCTCCCCGCCGACACGCGCCTGAGGAGACCTTCGAGAAAATTCCGGATCGGGATATGCTCGTAGATATGGCGCTTAACCTTCACCCTCTCGGAGTTGACGATTATCATTCGGCTCTGGTCAAGATGGGCGGTATAGCCGCCCAGGTTCAGGTCGGTCATCCAGGCGCCGAGGCAGAGCAGAAGGTCTGCCTCTTCAACCGTCTTTCGGGCTCTTTCATTGGCAAGCGCCCCGACGTACGTACCGACGTAGCCCTTAGCGTGCTCGGGGATAACACCTTTCCCCAGGGCCGTTGTGGCTACCGGAAAGCCGGTACGGTCGACGAGCCTGAGGAGGGCCTTGTGGGCGCCCAGCCTGTGAGCCTCGACACCCGCCAGGATTACCGGGTCCGAGGCGTGCGATATACAGTCCATCGTCTCGTCGAGGGCCTCCTCGAGCACATCCTCGTCTACGTGGAGAGTGGTGTCCGGCGCCCACGGACCGGGCGCCTTGCAGCGCTCGGTTACCATGTCGGCCGGTATCTCTATATAGACGGGGCGGGAGTATCTGATGCAGGCGGCCAGGGTTTCGTCAATCTGCCATGGCGCGTGCGTGGGGCTTGTGAGGACGACCGCAGCCTGGGTGACCCTTTCGAAGATATCGCGCTGCAGGTTCATATCCCCGACGGTGTGGTGGAGGAGGTATGGGTGAAGCCTACCCCGGAGCGTCGTTCTCGGCCCTCCGCTCACCAGGACAAGGGGCACCCGCTCGGCGAATGCGCCGGCGACGGCGTTATAGACGCTGAACCCGCCAACGCCGTAAGTTACGCAGACAGCCCCCACGCCCGATATACGGGCGTACGCGTCTGCCGCATAGCCTGCGTTCAGCTCGTTGCAGGTATTGATGAGATCGATATCGCTCTCTTCGACGATGTCTAAAAACTTCAGCACGTAGTCGCCGGGCACCCCGAAGACGTGCCTGATTCCCATTTGACTGAGCCGTCGGACAAGGTACGCGCCGACGACCGCGTGTTGTGCCATAGCCTCCCCCCTTAAGAAGCCCTCAAGCCCTTGACCGGAGGCGCTCCGCAAGCCCCGTCCTGTGGACGGGGTCAAGGAGCGCAATAAATTGTTCTTCATTCCTATCCGGGAAGCCCCGGCCTGTGGCCGGGGAGCTTCACCGATATCACCAAACATATTCTAACCATAGGGCGGCCCGGTTTCAGGGGTGGGTGCGCCGCTGCCGCGCCCCTTGACAGGGATTATGGGGTAAGCGATACTTTTGGCGGTGAAAAAGTATACACTCCGGCGCGATCTTTCGCCGGGCAAACTCCTTCTGGATTATGAAAAGGAGCTCAACGCGGAGCAGCTCGCCGTAGTCACGGCTTCGGACGGGCCTATCCTTGTTATAGCCGGGGCGGGCAGCGGAAAAACCAGGGTGGTAACGTATCGGGTCGCCAGGCTGCTGGAGAAGGGTGTTCCGCCGAACGCCATCCTTCTTCTTACCTTCACGAACAAAGCCGCCCGGGAGATGCTTCACCGGGTCGAGCACCTCATAAAGATGGACACCCGTTACATATGGGGCGGCACGTTCCACCACATGGGCAACCTGATTCTCCGCCAGAACAGCCGGAGGATAGACTACAGGCCGAACTTCGTCATCCTCGACAACGAGGACGCGAAAGACATGATAGAGGTCGTGACGAAAGAGGCAAAGATCGACACGAAAGAGAGGCGCTTTCCCAAGGGGACCGTACTGAGGGAGATATTCAGCTATTCAATTAACACTATGGAGGGCTTGGAAAAATCGGTCAACGCAAGGTTCCCTTATTTTTTGGACATCCTCGATGAGATCGACGTTATCAGAAGGAGGTACGCGGAGAAGAAAAAGGCGTCCAACACAATGGACTTCGACGACCTCCTCTGGTACTGGCACGCCATCCTCGCAGAAGACGAAGCCTTGAGGAAATATTACGCCTCGGTCTTTTCCCATATCCTGGTGGACGAGTATCAGGACACGAACAGGATCCAGGCTGAAATAGTGGACTTTATGGGCATGATCAACAAAAATGTGACCGCCGTGGGCGACGATGCCCAGTCGATCTACTCCTTCAGGGGCGCCAATTTCCGGAATATTCTGGATTTTCCGAGGCGGTACCCGGAGGCCAGGGTCTTCCGGCTGGAGACAAATTACAGAAGCACGCCGGAGATCCTCGATCTGGCCAACCACTCCATCTCTCACAACAGGGAGCAGTTCGAGAAGAATTTGAGGGCGGTCAAGATGAGCGGCGTCGTGCCCGTCGTGACATCGCTGCGGGACGTGATCCAGCAGGCGGAATTCGTTGCCCAAAGAATACTGGAGCTGCGGGACGAAGGGGTCCCTATGGACAAGATCGCTGTTCTCTATCGCGCTCACTACCATTCCATGGAATTGCAGATGGAGCTTACCCGGAGGGACATACCCTTTGAAATCAGGAGCGGGCTCAGGTTCTTCGAGCAGGCGCACATCAAGGACGTTGTTGCATACCTTCGCGTAATGGTCAACCCGGCCGACGAGATATCATGGAAGCGGATACTCAAGATGCTGCCCCGCGTAGGGAAGAGGACGGCCGACAACATCTACGAGTATATAAAGACTTTCGATGACCCGGTCCACCTCTTTGTCACCGGGGAGATAGGGAAACATTTCAGAGCCATGCAGCCCGAGAGCGTGGAGAAGCTGTCGCGGCTGTTCGGCGAGCTGGAGGGACTGGCCAAATACGACGCCCTGTCCGACATGATCTCCTCCGTTCTCAATCATGGATACACGGATTACCTGAAATATGCGTACCCGAACTACGAGAACCGCCTGGAGGACATAAACCAGCTCATCAATTTCTCGACCGAGTACGATTCCCTCGTCAACTTCCTGTCCGAACTCTCCCTCATGAGCGGCATCAGCGGCGAAGAGGTGGTATCGGGCGCTGCGGAGGACGAGAGGGTGATATTGAGCACAATCCATCAGGCCAAGGGGCTCGAATGGAAGGTGGTTTTCATCATATGGTGCGCGGAAGGGCGGTTCCCGAATCCGAAGGCTGTGGAGGAGGGCGGGACCGAGGAGGAAAGGCGGCTTTTCTACGTGGCGGCGACTCGGGCAATGGACCAGCTCTATCTGTGCTACCCCCTGATGATTTTCGATAGGCAGGTCGGCTCGGTGATCCTGCGGCCTTCCCGCTTCATCGCCGAGCTCGAATCAGGCCATTACGAAGAGTGGCAGGTGGGCGAGGTGTGATGCCGATTCTAATAAGGACCTGGCATCTGGCTAACGGCCTGAAGGTTGAGATCTTCGACGACACTGTGGCCTACTACGGCGACTGGTCGACCTTGAAGCTCATGATCCGCTGCAAAATAGAGGTGAGAAAGGAATATGTCGGCGCCTTCGCGGCGCACCCCCGTTATAACGAAGTAGTGGAGGCGCTCGGCTCAGAGGCCGAGTATCTGCGGGAGATTACGAAGCCCGGGGTGCCGGGCAGGAACCTTGCCGGCGTCAAGGCTTTCCTCGTCGAAAGGTTCGAGGAGAACGCCCTTGGGTATTTCGAGCGTGAGGATTTCGCGGAGAAATTCATACACAAGAAGTTCGAGGAGATAGAGGAAGAGATCTCAAGAAAGGACCGCCCCGGAGATGGAGACCTATAGAAGGGTGCCAACGGCGCTTCTCCCGGAGTCGAGGAGAGGGGCGATAGTTACTGTCAAGGGCGAAGACGGCCGGGAATACAGGGGGAGGATCGTCCGCACGGAAGGGGAAGAGGCCGAGGTCCGCGTCTTCGAGGAGATCCCTTTAGGGAGCGAATCCCCACTCGATATCGTCCTGGTCCAAGCGATCCCGAAAAAGGAGCGCATGGAAATGATTATTCAAAAGGCGACGGAGCTCGGCGTCAAAGAAATCCTTCCCTGCCGGTCGGAAAAAAGCATGGTCCAGGGCGAGCCGGACTCGCAGGCGCAGGATAAATCGCACCGGTGGCCGGCCATAGCGAAGCGGGCCGTAGAGCAGTGCAGGAGGCGCGTCGTTCCCCGGATCGGACCCTCTCGGTGCTTGGAAGACGTCCTCGGGGAGCTTGCCTGCAGACAGGCGACGAAGCTTGTCCTCTACGAGAAGGAGCAGACGATGCGGCTCAAGGACTTGCTTGCCGGGCCTAGAAAGGAAGGACCGGCCACTGTGGTTATTGCCTGCGGGCCCGAGGGCGGCTTTACCCGGGCAGAGATCGCAACAGCCCGAAGCCGGGGCTTCATTCCTGTGAGCCTGGGCGGAAGGGTGCTGCGTTGTGAGACCGCCGCGCTGGCAGCGATTGCAATTTTACAACATGTATGGGGTGACCTTTAGCCTTACGGCCCGATCTATGCCTATTCGGCTTCTATCTTCCTGATTCCGGCATAGTAGCAACATCCCTCGCTCTTGAAGTTGTTGTCGAAGACGCGCACATTCCCGTCCCCGAAGCTTATGCGCACGTAACAGAAACCGCCGGGCACCTCGGACCTTCTCTCCTCCACGACGACGCCCCTTCCCCATTTCTTGTAGTTCTTGTGGAAAACTTCGTCGCCTACCTTCAAGTAAAGCATATACTCCCTTTCCATAGGGAAAAGAATATATCATCGACCCTGCCGTTTCAAGGGCCGGGACCACGCCGTTCTTAGGGCGCCAGGCTCTTTTCGCGCCCAATGGGTGTCAAGGAATTTGGCCGGCCGGCAGCGCCGGAAGGCCGCAGCCGAATTGCGGTTTTTTTCGTGCCGGCCGTGCTATAATTATCCAAACGAAAGGGCAAAGGGTTCGATATGGCGGAACACTTGACGAAATACGTCAGAGGCGGCGGCTGAGCGTCGAAAATAGGTCCGGAGGACCTATCCGATATCCTCTGCGGGATAAACATACCGGCCGACGAGAATGTGATCGTGGGCATAGAAGGGTTTGAGGACGCGGGCGTTTACAGGATCAGTGAAGAGCTCGCCATCGTCCAGACGGTCGATTTTTTCACCCCTGTCGTTGACGACCCTTACGATTTCGGGCGGATCGCTGCTGCAAACGCCTTGTCCGACATTTACGCCATGGGCGCCGTACCTAAGACCGCCATGAACATCGTCTGCTTCTCGCCGAAAGCCTTCGACATAAAGATCCTCAAGGAGATCCTGAAGGGGGGGGCAGACAAGGTGCGGGAGGCCGGGGCCAGTCTCATGGGGGGTCACAGCGTGGACGATGAGGAGATAAAATATGGCCTGTCCGTTACAGGTTTCGTTCACCCTGAGAAGATCGTCAGAAACGAAGGGGCGAGGCCCGGCGACGTCCTTATCATTACGAAGCCCCTCGGGACCGGCATTCTGAACACGGGCATAAAGGCCGACATGGTCGAGGCGGGTGCGGTCAGGTCGCTCATCGAGGTAATGGCCACGCTCAACGACCGGGGCGCGGAGGCGATGAGGGCCGTGAACACCCATGCTGCGACGGACGTAACGGGTTTTGGCCTGGCCGGCCACCTTTGCGAGATGATCAAAGAGTCGATAGGCGTCAAGCTCTTCGCCGAGGAAGTCCCCTATTTTAAGGAAGCTGTTGAACTGGCGTCTTCAGGGTTCGTACCCGGTGGACTATACAGAAACAGGGATTTCTATAAAAGGTGCGTGGCCGGAACGGCGAGCACTTTCTTTACCGACATATTGTTCGACCCTCAGACATCCGGCGGCCTGCTCATAGCCATAGGGAAAGAGGACCTCCCCGCCTTCCGGAAGGCCGCCTCCGGCAATGGTACGACCTTCTGGGTGATAGGGGAGTTCGTAGAAGAGCCTAAGGGCAAGATCGTTCTTTAGAGCCGGACGCAAGCCTTTCTTTCTATTTCCATACCCTTATTCCAAGAAGGGGCAGGATGACGCCCAGTACAAAGAGAATGAGCAGTACGCCGACGATAACCCCCTGGGCGGTCCCGCCGACCTTCAGATCTTAGAGCCTGGTCGCCAGATTGCTGATCTGACCGTCGGTCAGGCCTGCGAGCCTCTCCTTCACCTCGGCGGCCGTGAAGCCGAGTTCAAGAAGCCTGGTTTCGACCGCCGTCCTTGCCAGCAGCTCCATGATCTTCTCCCTATCCCGAGACCTTTCTCCGGCCACCGCAACCATCCCCGTCGTTACGAAAAAGGCATCTGCGCGCGTCGCCAGAGCGATGAGCAGCATGACGAGGACCAAATAGCAGATTACCAGCCTTTTTGCCATCCTCTCTCCCTTATTCAGTGGCTGAGGCGCTTTCTGCCGCCTCGAATAACGACCCTACTCTCGTCGCTTCCGATTCTCCCTGATTTTATCAAGGGTGTCTCTGAAGCCTTCCGAGTCCGGGGACAGGGACACTGCTTTAGCCGCCAGCTCTTCAGCCTCCTCGATCTTCACACCCTTCGTGTAATAGAGCCAGGCAAGGTTGTTGTAAGCCTCGGGCGACCCTGTTTTCTCTATGGCTTTTCTGTAAGACTTCTCGGCGTTACCGAAGGCGCCTTGCTGAAAGTAAACGTTGCCCGTGTAAAGATACGCGATGGCCTTCTTGCCTGCGGCCGCCTTATACTCTTTCAGCGCGGCATCAAGCTCGCCCCTCTTTTCGTAGGACACGCCGAGGTTGATATGCTCCTCCGGGGTAAGGGGATCGCGAAGAAAGACGATCCTGGACGTGCTGCAAGCAATTGCCGCCGTCAGGACGAGGACCGTCAGGCCGAGGGCTTTAATACAAGAGTCCAGTAGCGGTTTTTTTTCCATATTCTGTCCAGCTCTCTATCCGACACGGCTTGGTTCTGGAGGCGGCCCGAGTTGACAATGACGCCGTCCTTCGTATACCCGGTTACAACCATGAAATGATTTACCTCGTAAAGGAAAAACCCATAATCGACGAAGATGATCGGCGGCACTCCCTCGTCGATGTGATGTTTAAGGTCACTCAGGCCGCCCGAATACTGCTCGGTGGCAAAACCCTGCTTCCGTGCGTAAACTTCCAGGTCGAGACCGAGCACGCCCCTTGCCGAAGGGCTGTAAAACGATGCCGCGATCTCCTCCGGGGCAACCCATTTATCGGTACTCGTTTTTCGATACCAGTAGTCCATCACGGTCGCAAGGGCTGTCGGCCCGCACTTATAGGCTTCCTGACTGAAGAAGGGCATTTCTTTAATGATAACCGGCTCGTCGGACGACCGTAGAGGGGCCGTCGCACAGCCGAAGGGCATCGCGAGCACGAGAATCACGAAAAAGAGCGTCAGTTTCCCTCGATTCGCGCGCAAAGACACTGGAACGATTATAGTCCTATTTCACAACGACCCGATGGCCGGCCAGCCGCAGGATCACGAGCACGAGGACGATCACCAGGAGGATCGCAATTACGATACCGACGCCGTCGCCGCCCACCTTAGCCTCGTCGAGCCTTTGTGCGAAGCTGTGGATCTGGCCGTCCGAGAGCCCCGATAGTCTCGCCATGATCTCTTCGGCAGAATATCCGAGGTCGGAAAGCCGCTGGGCCACTACCTTCTCTTCCAGCGCTACCCTGATCTTCTCCAGATCGGCGGCCTTCACTGTGCCCGAAAGACCGAGTGCTTCCGAAGGGGAGAAGGCCGCCTCCACCCGAGGAGCAATACCGATTACGAACATCGCCGCTGCCAGGTACCAAACAAGAAATAACTTGAGCATGTTCCTCCTCCGCACGTTCTTATCTCCTCTACGAATTATAGTCGCGGCGCCGCTTCTTTACAAAGGCGCCTGTTTCCGCAAACCGGCTTCAACCGACCCCTTTCGTCTATTTGCCCGCATAAACAGGTATCGACCGCGGGCAGTCTTAAGAAATCTTGCTACCAAATTTAATATGTACGCTCTTTCTGTTGCAAACGATTTTCTTTCCGGCGCTCTTCGCCCCGAAGGCAGGGGCCTTCCCGCCCCCTTAGGCTTACCGCGCGCCTTCCGGCCCGGATTGACAAGCTGGCAGGCACGCCCCATGCTCTCAATATGGCGAAAATTTGTGTTCTATGCGCCGCCGTGCTTGTTTTGTTTCCAGTTCGCCTTGCCCCCTCCGAGGCCCGGGAGGAACCGGCGGGCTACGATAAGATCATAGGCGGGATCGTGACTTATCTGAAGAATGAGAACGGGCGCTTGAGCGAGGGCCAAATGAGTACCATCGCCAGGCATGTGTATCAGGAATCGAAAGGCTGCCGGATCGATTACAGACTGATATTGGCGGTTATGAAAGTGGAAAGCAATTTCAGACACCGGGCAGTATCGCGCAAGGGCGCCGTAGGCCTGCTCCAGATAAGGCCCTTTGTCGGGAAGAGTGTGGCAAAGAACATCGGCATGGAATGGAAAGGCAAAGACCAGCTCAGCGAGCCGGCAAAGAATATAAGGATCGGGGTCTATCACCTCGCCGGGCTCATCAAGGATTTCACGAGCCTGCCGAGTGCGCTCAATGCATACAACCGCGGTGCGAAAAGAACGAGGTCCGTGCAAAAAGAGAAGCATAGTGCCCGTTATGCCGGCGCCGTAATGGAGGAGTACGCGAAAACGCTCTCCCTCCTGCCCGATTCTGAAGAGGACCGGTTCAGGCCTTCCCGGATCTCGCGTCCCATGCTTACTGATAATCGGTAAAAAAACTGTTATAATAATGCGTTATGTCACGGGCGGCGCCGCGAAGGGCCGCCTGTTTTACGAGAAGGATCGTGGTGTACCGGCTGCCGCAGCGAGGTTTTGTCTATATTACGGGGAAGATCGAATCTTTCCTTTCCTTCTTCCTCTCACGGATCCAGGGCAGGAGAATAGTCATTTTCTTCGAGGGAGAGGACGAGGCGCTCCTTCTCCGGGAGGAAATCGAATTCTTCTCGAAGAGGTCGGTGAGCTATTTTCCCATGTACAGCCACAGGATATTCGAGAGGGAGGATGAGTCGAAGAGGATAAGTTTTCTCCACCGCCTTTTGACGGACCCCCACTTCATGGGTCTCTTCCCCGTCGAGGCCGTCGGCTCTCCTCTGTTTTCGGCCGACCGGCTCCTGGAGAAGTCACGGGAGGTGGAGTTCGGTCAGACCCTGTTTCAGGAGGACCTTGTCGGCTATCTTGCGGACGCAGGGTACGAGCCCTCGCCTCTTGTTCGTGAACAGGGACAGTTTGCGAAAAGGGGGGCGATCATCGATCTCTTCCCTCCGTCAACGGGCAGACCGGTAAGGATTGAGCTTCTGGGCGACCAGGTCTATTCCCTCCGATTTTTCGATCCCCTGAGCCAGAGGTCCCAGGGCGAGATCGAGCGGGTAGTCCTCACCCCTGCCCGGTCTTCCATCGACAGCGCCGTCACGATTATCGATTATCTAACCGACGACTCCGTCGTAGTGCACCGCGGCCTGGAAGGCCTCTGCACGAAAATCGACGAGAGCATGCAGGGGGCGGTGCGGAAAAGGCTCGATTCCCTTTTGAATATAGATGTCTCCGGTGTAAGGGGCGACGAAGATGGAATGGTGCTGGAGACGGCTTCGAACCAGGATCTGAGGGAGGTTTTCGATTCCAGGAAGAGCGAGATATTCAAGTCTCTGACCGAAAGAATGAAGCATGACTGGTCGCCGTGCCCCTTTGTCTACCTCTTTGCCTCGAATCGTCACCAGGCGGAGAGGCTGCAAGAGATCCTCAGGAGCTACGGTATTACCCTTCCTATGCTGGCCGACCTCTCCTTGGACGGCAAGGAGAAGGAATGGGCCATAGTGGTGGGGCCGCTGAGGAGGGGTTTCAGGACGTCCTCTATGATACTTCTCACCGAGGAAGATATCGTCGGGCCGAAGAAAAGGACGGTGAAGCACAGGTGGGAGGGCGTGGACGAGTTCCTCAACTCTTTCAAAGACCTCTCTATAGGGGAATACATCGTACACGTCGAACACGGAATAGGGGTATACAAAGGAATAAAGAAGTTGAAGGTCGAAGGCTGCGAAAAGGATTTTCTTCTCATAGAGTACCAGGACGAGGACAGGCTCTACGTGCCCGTTGACTCGCTGGAGCTCGTGCAGAAATACGTGGGGGGCGAGAAATCGAAGCCGAAGATAGACAAACTGGGGGCCGGCTATTGGAAAAATGCCAAGAACAGGGTCAAGAAGCATGTCGAAGACATTGCCAGGGAGCTGATAGAGTTCTATGCCGAGAGGGAATTGGCGAAGGGCCATGCCTTTCCTCCCGATGACGAGCTCTTCCGGGAGATGGAGGAGCGCTTCGAATACGAGGAAACCGAGGGGCAGCAGAGGGTCATAAAGGAAGTGCTCGATGACCTGATGAAGGAGCGTCCCATGGACCGCATCGTGTGCGGCGACGTAGGCTTCGGAAAAACCGAGGTGGCGATCCGCTCGGCCTTCAAGGCGATGATAGACAACAAGCAGGTGGCGCTCCTGGTGCCGACCACTGTTCTGGCGCAGCAGCACTACAAGACTTTTTCCGAGCGGTTCCGTGACTACCCGGTCAATGTGGAGATGCTCTCCAGGTTCAGATCGAAAGAGGAGCAGGCCCGCGTGGTAGAACGGTTGAAGAAGGGCCTTTCGGATATGGTCATAGGCACCCATCGTCTTCTTCAGAAGGACATAGAGTTCAAGGACCTCGGCCTTCTCGTGGTCGACGAAGAACACAGGTTCGGGGTGAAGCACAAAGAGAAGCTGAAGCTTCTCAAGAAGAACGTCGATGTGCTGACTTTGAGCGCCACGCCTATCCCCAGGACGCTGCACATGGCCATAACGGGCATTAGGGACTTGAGCATAATCAACACCCCTCCTCTCGACCGGCTCGCCGTCAAAACGCAGGTGGTCAAGTTCAACGACGGGGTGATCAAGAAGGCGGTGGAAAGCGAGATCCGGAGGGGCGGACAGGTCTTCTTCGTCCACAATGTCATCTATAACATCGGGATCGTCCACGAGCACCTGAAGAAGATCCTCCCGGACGTAAAGATAGCCGTCGCCCACGGCAAGATGCCCGGAAAGGAGCTCGAGAGGATCATGCTGGACTTCATCGGAGGCAGATACGATCTCCTGCTCTCTACTAACATCATTGAATCTGGGCTCGACATCTCGAACGTGAACACGATTTTCATCAATAACGCCCACAAGTTCGGCCTGGCCGATCTCTACCAGCTCCGCGGGAGAGTGGGCAGGAGCACGAAGCAGGGCTATGCGTACCTGCTTGTGCCTAAGGAAGAGGTACTCACCAGGGATTCACTGGTGCGGCTGAAGATCCTCGAGGAGATGACCGAGCTTGGAAGCGGGCTTAAGGTGGCCAATTATGACCTGGAGATAAGGGGCGCCGGCAATCTGCTGGGAAAGGAGCAGTCGGGCCATATAAACCTCATCGGATTCGAGCTTTACTGCAAGATGCTGGAAGACGCCGTCAAAGAGTTGAAGAACGAGGTGCCGGAAGAGGAAGGGCCCGTGACCGAGATAAAGCTGCCCCTGAACGCTTATATCCCGGATTCGTATATCGGCGACGAGAACAGCAAGCTCTTGACCTACAAGCGTCTGTCCAAGATCAGGGACGCCGGCGAGCTTGCGGACATGGAAGAGGAGCTGAAGGACCGCTACGGGCCGATCCCGGGCCCCCTCGCGAATCTGCTCGAGATCATAGGTTTGAAAATACTGCTGACGGGTATGAAAATGAAGCGGCTCGAGTACTCCGGCAAGCAGATCATTGTGCAAGTCACCGAGCGGACGCCTCTGGACATGAAAAAAATTCTGAGGATGGTAAAGGAGGGCAGGGAAAGGATCAAGCTTCTCCCTGACGGCAGGATCGTCATCCAAAACGATCGGAGACCGGAAGACATCGTAAGCACAGCAAGAAATATCTTGCTGGAGCTTGTTACGGTATGATATAAGACAACAAAATGAGGTGACCATGAAAAAATATCTGATTCTATTATTGCTTTTCCTGCCGCTCATCGGGTGCGCCAAGAAGCAGGAGGGTAAGGCCATTGCCACGATAGACGGGGAAAAGATTACCATGGCCGAGTTCAACAGCGAACTCGACAAGATCCCCATGAACATGAAGATGTTGGTGGCGAGCCAGAGCGGGAAGAAAAACTTTTTAGACAGGCTTATCGTGCAGAGGCTGCTCCTGAGGGAGGCAAAAAAGGAGAACATAGAGAAGGGCAAGGAGTTCCAGGACAAGCTTGCCGAGTTCAAGGACCAGCTGATCATGCAGAGCCTCCTCGCCAAGAAGGTCGCGACGGATGCGAAATTCTCCGATGAAGAGCTTCGGAAATACTACGACGCCCACAAGGAAGAGTTCAAAAAGGAGAGAGAGATCCAGACGAGGCAGATTGTAGTCAAGACCGAGCAAGAAGCAAGGGAGCTGCAGGCGAAGATTGCGAAGGGTGAGGACTTTGCGGAATTGGCGAAGAAGTATTCCCTGGACCCGAGCGCCAAGATAAACGGCGGCGACATAGGCTACCATCCGAAAGGCACGCTTATACCGGAATATGAAGAGAGCGCCTTCAAGCTGACAAAGGTAGGACAGGTAAGCCCGCCCGTGAAGACTCAGCTCGGCTACCACATAATCAAGCTTGAGGGGGTAAAGGCGCCGTCGTATGTTCCTTTCGCTGAAGTGAAGGACTTCATCAGACAGAAAATCATGCAGGAAAAGCAGACCGAGATGGTGCAGCAGTATATTGACGGCCTCAAGAAGAACGCGAAGATAGTCATAAACGAGGATCTCCTGAAGGAGGAAGCGAAGCAGTCCGAGACGCCTGCGAAGGCGCAAGCCCCGGATGCCAATGATCCAGCCAAGAACGAGCCTGCCGGCAAGGCGAAGCCGGAAGGGGCAGGAGAGGGCAAGTCGTCAACCAAAACAGGGGCGGAGGCCCCGAAATGAAGCGGTTCCTCCTGATAGGCTGCTCGATATTGCCGCTCCTCTTGCCCGGCTTTTCCCGGGCAGAGGTTACGGACAGGATAGTAGCCATCGTAAACGACGAGGTCGTGACGCTGCGGGAAGTGGAAAGGTTCGTGGCCGTCGAAAAGAAGAGCCGCTTCTCGTCGATGAACGAGTATACAAGGAACATGCAACTCAGGGAAAAGCTCGATTCTTTCATCGAGGGGCTGCTTATAAGCCAGCAGGCAAAAAAACTTAAGCTTGAGATAAGCGACAAGGAAGTACAGGACACAATCGAGAGCATAAAGAAGCAGAACCTGATTACGGAAGAAGAACTGAAGCGGCAACTGAAGAATGACCATATCGATTACAAGGAATTTTGCGAAGGCTTGAAAAAGGGGCTGGTCAGGCAGAAGGTCCTGGCAAAGGCCATCATGCAGGAGGTGAATCTGGACGAGAAGAGCCTGAAGGCATATTACGACGCCCATACGGCCGAGTACGTGCAGGAGGAATACAGGCTGCAACATATCTTCGTCTCGTCGCAGAGGAGGGATGCTGCCGAGCGGGCGGCCGAGGCCCACCGCCTGCTCGAGCAGGAAAAGTCCTTCGGAGAGGTGGCCAAGGAGTTCGACGACGCCTCGGGCGGGGAGGAAGGCGATGTAGGCCTTACGAAGAAGGAGGAGCTTATCCCGGAATTGCGAGAGGCGGTCAAGCTCCTCATTCCCGGTACCTATAGCAACGTCATCCACACTCCCTTCGGCTACCACATTCTCAAGCTGATCGAGGCGAAGAAAGGCGAGATTGTCCCCTTTGAATCCGTCAAGGACAATGTAAGGGCCAGGCTCTTCCAGACTGAGTCGGAAAAAAGATATAAGACTTACATCGCCAAGCTCCGCGCCGCTTCATACATCGAGGTCAAGATCTGAAAAGGATAGCCGTCACCATGGGGGACCCCGCCGGTATCGGCGGGGAGCTCATTGTAAAGGCCATTGGTAAGATCACCCGAAGGAGCACGCCCGTTATCATCGGGGACGCTTCGGTTCTCCGCCTTGCATGCAGCACGCTCGGCCTCGGGGAGATCGGCTTTGCGCCTTTAGGCAGGGCTTCCGCCGGCGAGGCAGAGCTTATAGACCTTGGGTTGTTGAAGCACGTCCGGTTCGGCGTGAGTGACGCCGCATGCGGGACCGCGTCTTACGGCTACGTGATGGAGGCCCTGAAGCTCGTCTCCGGAGGGGCGGTTCAAGGGATGGTGACCTGTCCCATCACCAAGACGTCCATACATGCCGCGGGCATACCATTCCCGGGTCACACCGAGATTCTCGCCCACTTTGCGGGCGTGACGGATTACGTCATGATGATGAAAAACAGGAGGATGAGGGTCTGCCTCGTTACGATACACGTCCCGCTTAAGGAAGTCCCGGCCCTCATAAATGCGGCAAGGGTTTTCTCGTGCATAGCCCTTACTCATCGCAGCCTCAAGACCGATTTCGGCATCCAGTCGCCTCGCATCAAGGTGTGCGGACTCAACCCGCACGCAGGGGAGGGGGGCCTCATGGGTAGTGAGGAAGGGGCGATAGTTGAGGCAGTGGATCGAGCGAAGGCATTGGGGATAGACGCGGACGGCCCCTTTCCGGCTGATTCCCTTTTTGTTCACGGTTCGCAGTGCGATGCCTATGTTGCCATGTACCACGACCAGGGGCTCATTCCGGTGAAAACTCTCGATTTTCGAAGAACCGTGAATATCACCCTGGGTCTGCCTTTCGTGAGGACGTCGGTCGGCCATGGGACCGGTCTGGACATAGCGGGAAGAGGGGAGGCGGACGCCGCAAGCCTTGTCGAGGCTTACAGGGAAGCCGAATCGGTCATCGCCTCCAGATCGCGGGCCGTTATGCTTGATCCTTTGCCCTAGTGAAAAAAAGTTCTCAAAATCCTCGTGATCTGAGACAATAGATCAGGAATCTGAATATGACCGACCCCCGGGAACAGCTTATTGCTATTTTCTCCCATGCCCTGGAGGCGGCTGATCCCTACGACGCGGTAGCGCGTCACGGGGACGAGATCTTTGCGGAGTATGAAAAAGGGAGCTACAGAGGGATTTTTGTTCTAGCCTTCGGCAAGGCGGTGTCTCCCATGCTGCGGGCAATTACGGACAGAATGGGCGAGCTCATAACGGGCGGAGTAGCCATAAGTAAGCACGGCTACAGGGTAGACCCCGGATTAGAGCGGATCAGCGTGCACGAGGCCGGACATCCCCTTCCGGACGAATCGGGCTTGAGGGCCACCACGGAGGCCATGCAGCTTGCCAGGACCTTCGATGAGAGGACCCTTCTCATCTGCCTGATCTCGGGCGGAGGCTCGGCCCTTTTAGTCGCGCCGTACACGGGCATTACGCTCGCCGAGAAGCAGAAAACGACCGATTTGCTTCTTAAAGCGGGGGCGGATATCAACGACCTCAACGCCGTTCGGAAGCATGCCTCTATGGTGAAGGGGGGAAGGCTTGCCGAGATCGCGTATCCTGCCACGATCCATTCCTTGATCCTCTCCGACGTGATGGGCGACCCCCTGGATGTGATCGCCTCGGGCCCGACCGCCCCGGACAGCACGACATATGCGGATGCTCTGCACGTCATAGAAAAATTCGGGTTCGGCGAAAAGGCCCCCCGCAGCCTACTTCATCTTTTGTCCGAAGGCGCCCTGGGAAGGGCGCCTGAAACGCCTAAAGCGGGCAACAAGGTCTTCGAGAGGGTGACCAATACCATCGTCGCGAACAACAGGGCCGCCATTGAGGCAGGCAGGCGTAAGGCCCGCGACCTTGGGCTCGAGGTGAGGATCCTGTCGACGGAGATTTCCGGGGAGGCCAGGGATGTGGGCGTGTGGCTCGCCGGGCAGGCACGTGCGGCGAGAGCGTCCTCCGGCAGGGCTTCGGAGAGCGGGGGTCGCCTCTGCCTCATCTCCGGGGGAGAGACGACCGTGACGGTGAAAGGCCACGGGCTCGGCGGGCGGAATACGGAGCTGGCCCTTGCCTTTGCGATAGAGATAGAGGGCGAGAAAGGGATCTCCCTTCTTTCTGCAGGTACAGATGGAAGCGACGGACCCACGGATGCCGCAGGAGCGATCGTGGACGGAAGCACGGCCGGACGGGCGCGCTCATCCGGCATAGACCCGGCAAAATACCTGGCCGACAACGATTCATACCACTTCTTTCAGCGGGCCGGAGGCCTCTTTAGTACAGGACCGACGGGAACGAACGTAATGGACCTTCAGGTCATGCTGATCGATCTTTAGGGACAGGGCAGCACGGCCCGGTCCCTGCAACGGGGGCGGCTCTCCCAATGTTGTGAAAGGGCAGGGCCAGGCGCCCTACGTCAATGCAGCCCTTTCAAATATGGTCGAAGTTCTCTGTATCATCAACCTTTCGCGAAATCTTTCTCTGCTCCAGGTTGATCATCCAGGAAGCAATGCCTGTTTGCCTGATCGGCAGAGGCAGGCGGGCGAGTATCGAAGGAAAGCCGTAGAACCTGCGGTACATATTCCTGACGTGCGTCTCGAGGTCCTCAGCCGAGCAGTAGCTCGGTTTGATATGGCAGTGAATACCCGGCCACCTCCCTATGCCGTCGATGTCTATGATCCTGCCTTCCGCAAGCACCCGATCATAAAAAGGCGTGCCCTTGTGAGGGGTGAGCACGTTGAAGTATGCGGCCGGCACCTTCTCCTCCCGGAGGAAGGCGAGGGTGGACGCAAAAATATCCTCCTTTTCCGTGTCCCAGCCGAAAATGAAATTGAGCGAATAGCTTATGTTCCTTTTCCGCAGGTTGTGCAGCACCTCCCGGTACTGTTTGACCTTGTTGCCCATTTTTTTTAAGCCGGCGAGCGTTTGTTGATCGATGCTCTCTACGCCGAGGTTCAGGTGGAGGAGACCGCTTTTTGCGGCGAGGTCCATCAAACCCTGATCATTGCAGAGGTAGGCGGGCCACAACGCCGACCAGCGTATCTTCAAAGGCATGAGGGCTTCCAAGAGCTCCCTGGTGTGGGAAGGCCGGCCCGCAAAATTGCTGTCGGCGAAAAGGACATAATGGGCCCCGCTGTCCCTGAGTTCCGCGACGACGTCCCGGACAGGCCGGTAACGGTAGCCATGGCCGAGGTAAAACCGTTCCGAGCAGAACTCGCACTCGAAAGGACACCCCCGCGAAGTCTGGACCGAGTAAGTCTTGATCAGTCCGTACTTCGAAAGGTCGAGGAGGTCGTAGCGGGGCATGGGCAGGTTGGCGAGGTCCTGCGGCTGGGGGGCACGGTAGAGCTTCCTGAGGTGCCCGCGGGTGAAATCGTCGAGCATCGTAGGCCATATTAGTTCGCCCTCGCCTATGCCGACGGCATCACAGTGTTCGGCTGATTCCTCCGGGTAAGAGTACGTATGGGGGCCGCCCATGATCACGGGTATCCCCCTCCGTCTGAAGTTGTCCGCGATGTCATAGGCCCGCAGTGAATTGATGGTCCATGTGGTGATGGCTACGAGATCGACGGGAGAGTCGAAATCCAGTACGCTCAGTTGCTCGTCGACCAAGCTTACCTCCCAGTCACGGGGGGTCAGGGCCGCAAGATAGGGGAGAGTGAGACCGATCAGCCGGCGTTTCCTTATCTTCAGAAGCGATCTATCGGATCTGGATCGGTAGTGGGACGGTTGGATAATCGACAGTTTCATCCCTCTTCTCCCGGCAAGCGGTCTATTCTCTTATGGATCCTATAGCAATTCTCAAAAAAAGGCAGGCGGCAGGCGGACTATTTTTCAGAAAAGCTCACTAATGATTTCCCATTTACGGAGAAGTTCGCTTCCTTGGCAATTTCTCTGTCGCGCTCCCGCTTTTCTTCTGAATGTTAAGCATTCGCGAGTTTTTTGTCAACCAAAGATAACGCCGCGGGAACGGCCGGGTCGATACGTGGCCCTTCGGAGACACGTGCGGATCATACGCCTTCCGGCGGCTCGTTCTGCTTGCATTCATGCACTTTTTGCGCAAGCACGTGGGGCGACCTGACCATTCTGAAAGAAAGCCTCCTGCCGTTCTTCCGGGCAATTATGATCTTGCCGAAATCCAGCAACTTTCCGAGCGAGGGTTGATAAACGCCGATGCTTTCTATGTCCTTGAGCGGAAGATCGTACGAGCGCCTCCACGGAAAGCCGATTTTTACGAGGAGCCTCTCTTTTGTCAGCACGATCTCCGAAATTTCGAAGCTTATGGAATTCGCCGCTATCCCCTTGTCCCTGCCCGGTCATTCTCCCCCGTTCTTTCGTCTGATAGTATCAGACCGGCCCATTTGTGTCAATTCTCCCCCGTAGCGGCCGCTGCTTGTAAATCCCTTCTCTTTATGTTTAGACTTATCCCATGTTCATAACGGATGGCGAGTCGAACTATGACAGAGTTTGCAGGGACCTCCTCCTGGAGGTGCAAAAGACGGGCGCCGTAGCAAACGCCCCGCTCCTGGAGGGGGCGGTCGAAGGAGACGCCGCACGCATCCCCCTCTTCGGACACGATTGTCTTATCCGGCCTGACGGAGTGTACAGCGACGGGCGTAAGGTCGATACTATCGGCTCGATCATTGTCGTACGGTACCTGCTCCAGGCGGGCACAGGGACGCTAAGCCACACGTGGGTGCACTACAGGGACCTGAAGGACGGGGCACAGTTCTCCTCATATATAAAGGCCAATATCGAGGACAAGATCGGCCAGGCCTTCTCCGGAAGGCGGGCCGCCTTGCAGGAGCGACTATCCGCTCTTGGGACCGCTGAGGGTGAAAGCGAAGTGCGGGCCGACATTGCGGCAGTCCTCCATCCCGTTCCGAAGGTGCCTGTCCTCTGTCTGTTTTGGGACAGCGACGAAGAGTTCCCCGCCTCCTTCCAGTTCCTTTTCGACAGCTCCGCCACCTCTTATCTGGACCTGGAATCGCTCGCTGCGATGCTCCAGTACATCTATCTGAAGGTCACCGAGGAAAGATGACAAAAGTACTCATCATCGACGACGAGCAGGCCATTTTGGGTAGCCTTTCTTCGATCCTGAGGGATGAAGGGTTCGACGTCTCCGCAGCCAGGGACGGCAAGGAAGGGCTCGCCCTTTTCGAAAAAGAGAAGCCCCGCATCGTCCTCCTCGACATATGGATGCCGGAGATGGACGGTCTCGAGGTACTGAGGCTCGTCCGAGAAAGGGACCCGGAAGCGGTGGTGATCGTAATATCCGGCCACGGCACAATTTCGACAGCAGTCGAGGCTGTCAAGATGGGAGCCACGGATTTCCTCGAGAAGCCCCTCTCAATAGAGAAGGTCCTCGAGGTAATTCAGAGGGGCCTTGCAGGCAAAGGGAACGGTAAGGAGAAAACGGGCGACGACGTGCGAATCGAGATCGCGAG
>JBEKOT010000015.1:0-26534 GCA_049521495.1 Syntrophorhabdales bacterium
GCGGTGGAGGTTCCGCAGGGACCGGGGCCGTTCGGGGCAATAGGGATGGGTGAGGCGGCCCACTTCCCCATGGCGCCCGCGATCATTGCCGCCCTTCACGATGCCTGTGGCATCTGGATTAACGATTTGCCGGCGAAGCCGGAGCGCGTGCTGGAGGCCCTGAAGAATGCCAAGGGTCCTTGAGACGCCTTTAGCGAAACCGGCTTTTTGGATGCGAAAGGTCGGCATGGGTTCTGAAATGCCCGTTAAATAGGAAAAGGTCCCGGCGGGACTGCATCCGTCTGTCCCTTCGCCGAACGATACCTCACCATATAGTCGGGTGACGCCCGTGACTATACCCGTAAAATGACCCCATTCGGAACCAATTAATGGCCGGAAACAGCCTGTTTTCGGCCGACCGTCCTCCCCGTCCTGGAAATTAACGGTGGCGCTGCTTATAGTTTGGTTAGGTAGATATGCATCGTGGCAGGTTTGTTGTGAGGACCCTTCCAGTCTTTTGTACATCGCGCGGGTCAATACATCTATTATGAGCCGGACGCCCTCGCGTTTCCTGACGAACGGGGCAAATGAAGGCATTTCACCAGTTCAGCTCACCTGCCGAAAAGGGGATTCTGATGTTCACAACGAGGAGAGAAGCTTATGAAAATTGACAGAAGGGATTTCCTTAAGCTCACCGGCATTGGCGGGGTGGTCTTTGCCTCCGGCCTGGGCGGTCCGTACCATAAGGCAGGGGCGGCCGCATCCGGGGGGAACGATTTCTTCTTCCTTCAATTATCCGACACACACTGGGGGTTCACCGGGCCGGCGATAAACCCTGACTCTGTGGGGACTCTCAGGAAGGCCGTGGCGGCAGTCAACGGTCTCAAGGAGCAACCGGACTTCATCATGTTCACCGGGGACCTGACGCACGTGACGGATGACGACAAGGAACGAAGGGCTCGCCTGGCCGGGTTCCGGGACATCGTCAAGGATTTGAAGGTCAAAGATGTCAGGTTCATGCCCGGAGAGCATGATGCGGGGCTGGACGAGGGGGAGGCTTTCAAGGAGTTCTTCAGGGAGACGCACTATACCTTCGACCACAAAGGCATCCATTTCATAGTACTGGACAACGTTTCCGATCCGAAGTCGGTCATCGGACAAACCCAAATGGAATGGTTGAGGGCCGACCTGAAGCCGCGCGACAAAGACGCGCCCATCGTGGTCTTCACGCATCGCCCGCTCTTCGACCTTTACCCGGACTGGGACTGGTATACCAGGGACGGGGCCCAGGTCATCGAGATGCTCATGCCCTATTCTACCGTAACGGTCTTTTACGGTCACATCCACCAGGAGCATCACAGGAAGACGGGACACATCGACCACCACGCGGCCAAGGGCCTCATGTACCCGTTGCCGGCTCCCGGTTCGGTCCCCGTAAAGAATCCGATCCCATGGGACGCAAGCCGACCCTATAGAGGGTTAGGCTTCCGCGGCGTGAATGTGAAAGCCAGGGAGCCTAAATTGGCGATTTCCGAATACAGCGTGAAAGGAGAAAGGCTATGAGATACAGGTTAACGGTCTACCTGGTTGCGGCGGCTTTCGTCATAGTGTTCGCGGGCGGCTACCTGATCGCGGCCGAAAACGAGCAGGTTATAAAGATCACGGCAAAGAGGTTCGAATACTCGCCCAAAGAGATCACCGTAAAGAAGGGTGTTCCCGTCGTATTGGAATTCACGTCGCTCGACAGACTGCACGGGTTCGACTGCCCGGCGTTGAAGATTCGCACCGATATCCGTCCGGGACAGGTGAGCACGGTTCGTTTCGTCCCCGATAAAGTCGGTACGTATCTTTTTCATTGCGATAATTTCTGTGGAACCGGTCACGAAGGAATGCGGGGGACGATCAAAGTCGTGGAATGACGCCGGGTGAGACTTCCGCTTCCTTAAGGGGGCCGGGACCTCACCGGCCGGGAGAAAGAAATGAACTTCGTGAAGGTGCGGACCGTCCACCGCCGCTTGGGGATATCACTTGCGTGTTTTCTGCTGGCGCAAGCAATAGCCGGGATGCTCATGAGCGTGGGAAGGCTGGCCTCGGCGGACAACTCCACGTTATACAAACTTCTCTACACTGTCCATGCAGATTGGGACCCCGAGGGAAGCATCTACCGGGTTGTCCTGGGCCTTGCCACCGCCATGCAAGTCACCCTGGGAATTATGATCTTCCTGAGTCTGCTTCGCTTAAAAAGCCGGGACAAGGCTACCTCGTTCATTCCCTTTTCCGATCAACCAAACGAACGAAAGAAGGAGGCTCCGATGGGTGCTCTCAGCTTTAAGGCCGATATTCGGCCGCTCTTCCGCGACGAGGACATATCGGCCATGAAACCGAAGGGGATCGACCTTTCTGCCTATGATGACGTAAAGAAACGTGCCCAGGACATATACAGGCGGCTCTCGGCAGGAGAAATGCCCTGTGACGGGTCCTGGAGCGCCAGCCTTCTACAGAAACTCAAGGAGTGGATGGATGGCGGGATGGGGCCCTAAAGTCCTGGAAGGCTCGACCGGCTCTTATTTGAGATAGAATAAAAGGTCTTGAGCACAACGGCTTACAAAGAGAAGATGTTACCCTTGCGGGCCGTTTGGGCGAGGAGCATTCATAAATATGTGGAGCAAACTAATTTCGTTATTGAAATGGAAGTTTATTGCTGCCCCTGCGGCAAAAAAAATCGGTCAAGTAACACTACGCCGTGTTTCTTTACCCAATTCTTTGCCGGAATTGGAAGCCCAAAGTTGCCGGATTGTTGCCATTTTTGGTCGCATGAGCGAAAAATGAGGAAGCCCAAAATTGCCGAAAGTGACAAGACCTTGGCAGGGCTTGACAAGTTCCATTTGACAGCTCTCACATTAGGGAACGTTGACCGAATCCTTAAGGAGTACACTGACGCGATTGACGAGCTCGGGAGTTCGATCGTAGGAAAGACCGGCTATCTCTCCTTGAGGCTCTTGAACGCGAGAAGATCCAGATGGGACCTTACCCTGGTGTCACTCTGTTCGAGGCCGCTAACCGAATAATGACTGACCTTGTGACTCTACATGGGGTGGCATGGCTTCTCAAGAATAAGGTATTTCCATTCGACTCATATGCCGTTGGGTTTGGCAATGAAAACGACCTCGGCTTTAACATAAGGGCAGGCGGTGTTGACGGCGAAACACTCGTCGGGGAAGTATCCAACGTTGCCCGTCATTCTTCCAGGCCAAGAGACTCTCGATGTCCCACGTCCATATTTCCAAAAGTTTCGCGCTTGTGGCCTCCCGGACGATTATGGTAACATCTCGCAGGGATTTTATGTGGGACGGCTCCGGCTCATAAGGACCTTTATCTTTGTTCTGTTCTTCGTCTGCCTCCTTCCGCCGCCCGCCCATCCCCAGCGGGTACTCAGGGCAGGCATCGACGCGGCCCTGCCGCCCTTTTCTTTCATAGACCCCGGCACTAACGCCGTCCGGGGCTTCAATATCGACCTCGTCAAGCTCCTGGCCGCCAACATGAAGGCAAAGGTCAAGTTTTTCTCCGTCGAGGGCGGCCGTATGGAAGAATACGTCAAGGACGGGAGGGTGGATCTCATAGTGGGCGAGAAGGCCGGCGAACGGGTCCAGTCCCTGGAACTCCCGATCCAGGTCGAAAGGAAGCTCTTCGTCAACAACCGGTGCGTCACGATAACGTGCGTGCGCGACCTGCCCGGCTCGACGGTGGTCGTGCTCAGTGGGAGCAACTTCGCCTCCCTCATCCCGGCGTGGAAGAAGGTGCGCTTCATCGAGGCGGAGAGCCAGGAAAAAGCTCTGCAGCTCGTTGACGAGGGTAAGGCGGACGCCTATATCTCCCCCAACGGCCGCGCGGCCGTCTACGCCATCCAGAAGGGCAACCTTCGCAACATAAAGGAAGTAGGCATGCCGGTCGATCTCGTGCCCCTCGCCGTCTCCGTGCGGGCCGACAACACCCAGCTCCTCACGGAGCTGAGCGTCGCCTTCGGCAAGATCGTGGAGAACGGGGGCTACGAGACGATCTGCAAGAAGTGGTTTGGCCACCAGGTGGAGCTCGCGGACGTCGAGAAGTACGTCAAGGTAGGCGCCGTCATAGCGGGCCTCCTTGCCGTGATGCTCTTCGGCTCAATGATCTGGAACAGGAGCCTCAAGCGGAGGGTCCTGCGGGTCACGAGGGACCTCCAGCTTTCCGAGCAGAGGCACAAGGACTTGGTCGAGTTCTCTCCGGAGATGATACACCTGATCGCGGCCGACGGCCGGATAATCGATGCGAACAAGATCGCCGTCCAGAGGCTGGGTTACTCCCGCGAGGAGACCTGCTCGATGCGCGTGGGGGACATCGTCGCGCCGGAGCGCAGGCACGAAGTGGAAGAGTTCATCGCCTCCGTCTTCGCGATGGAGGCGGGCGCCATGGAGGCGGGCAAGAAGGAGCTGACCCTGTGCGCGACGGGCGGCGGCAGGATAGAGGTGGAGATGAGCGCCACCGTCGTCCGGATGCCCGACATGGTGCTCGCCTGCTGCTTCTCCAGGGACATAACCGAGCGGAAGCACCTCGAAGAGGAGCTGATCCAGTCGGAGCGCCTCGCTATCATGGGCGAGATGGCGGCCGGCATCGCCCACGAGATAAACAACCCCCTCGGCATTATACTGGCAAATACCGAGGAGCTGGTCCAACAGAATGCCGGGGACGGGGAGACGAAGGAAAGCCTCCAGGCCATCGAACGGAACGCCGTGAGGGCGGGCAAGTTCATCGACGACCTGCTTACCTTCACCCGGCCGAGCGCGCCCACGAAGGCGCGCATCGACCTAGCCACCCTCGTCGAGGAGTCCCTTTCCCTTTGCAAGCAGCAGCTCAGGCAGAAGCAGATCGAGGTCGAGAAGGCCTTTACCGGGGCGCCCCTATTCTTCGAGGGAGACGACAGCCAGATCCAGCAGGTGGTGGTCAACTTGGTCCTGAACGCCATCCAGGCGATGCCGGGCAAAGGGAAGCTGCGTGTCCGGGCGGGCCGGGGCGACGACGACGGGGTGGGGTCGATCAGGCTGGAGATCGCCGATTCCGGGATGGGCATCCCGGAGAAGGACCTGGCGAAGATCTTCGACCCCTTTTACACGGCAAGGAAGAACAAGGGGTTCGGCCTAGGCCTCTCGATATCGAAGCGCATCATCGAAAAGCACAACGGGACGGTCCGCGTCGAATCGGAGGAAGGAAGGGGCACGGTGATCTACATCGACCTGCCTGCCTGCCCCTCGACAGAAGCGATGGAGCGGACCGGGAGGGAAGGCAGCCTTGGCTGAGAAGATACTCATCGTCGAAGACGAAGCGGAGATGCGGCAGGTCCTGGCAAGGTTCCTGACGCGTCTCGGATACGACGTGCGCACCGCCGCCTCCGGCGCGGAGGGCTGGAAGGCCGTGGAGGAGACGGAGTTCGACCTCGTCCTTTCCGACATGGCAATGGACGGTCTGAACGGCATCGAGCTCCTGGAGCGCGTCCGGGCCACGGAGGCGGTGCTACCCTTCATCATCATCACGGGCGTCGGCACCATAGAGACGGCCATCGAGGCGATCAAGCTGGGGGCCTTCCACTATATAACGAAGCCTTTCAAGCAGCGGGACATAGAGATCATCATAAAGAGGGCCCTCGAATACGGGAAGCTCCACAGGAAGCTCGATACCCTGCGCATCCAGGAAGAAGACGGAGAGTTCCCTAGGATGATCGTCGGGTCGAGCAAGGTGATGCACGACCTCCTCCGGAAGGTCGAAAAGATCTCCGACTCCCAGGCGTCCGTATTGATAGTGGGCGAGAGCGGCACAGGAAAGGAGCTCCTAGCAAGGATGATACACAGGAACAGCTCGCGGCGGGATCGCCCCTTCGTCCCCATCGACTGCGGCGCGCTGACGGAGACGCTTCTGGAGAGCGAGCTCTTCGGCCACGTGAAAGGGGCTTTCACGGGGGCGATACGCGCCAAGAGGGGCCTTCTCGAAGAGGCCCAGAGCGGCACGGTCTTTCTGGACGAGATATCCAACATCAAGCTGTCGACCCAGGTGAAGCTCCTCAGGGCGATCCAGGAGCGGGAGGTAAAGCCCGTCGGCGGGAACCAGGCGATCCAGGTCGATGTCCGCCTCATATCGGCCACGAACAGGGACCTGGAGCCCGCGATCCGGGAAGGGAGCTTCAGGGACGACCTTTACTACCGTCTGGCGGTGATCCCCCTCTACCTGCCGCCGCTCCGGGAGCGGCTGGAGGACCTGCCGCTCCTCATCGACCACTTCCTCGGCAAGTTCTGCAAGGCCTATAAGAAGAAGATCAGCGCCGTGAAGCCAGGCGTCCTGGAGGCTATGTACGGCTGGCCGTGGAAGGGCAACATCAGGGAGCTGGCCAACATCATCGAGCGGGCTGTCCTCCTGGCCGAGGACGAGAACCTCACCCTCGACTGCCTTGCCATCGGGCAGGCCCCGGCGAGGAACGGGAAGGACCCTGCGGGCGGCGCCCCCCTGCCGCTCAAGCAGGTGGTGGAAGAGGCGGAGAAGGCCGCCATATTAAAGGCCCTCCGGGCGGCAGGGAACAGCCGCACGACGGCCGCGAGGCTCCTTGGCATCAGCCGGCGCGCCCTGTACGACAAGATGGCGAAGTACGGCGTCGACGAATAGTAAGAACGCCCCATAGATCTGCGGTTGCCGGTCTTTCTTCCCTCCCGGTATGAGAAGCAGTCTACACGCCTGTGAAGCAACCTGCACAAACCGGACGGCAGCGGGGCATCCCCACCGATGGGCCGGGTCGGGGAAACACCGGGCAGGGCCGCACGAATGACCGCATCGACTGCGCCAGGCGGCGCAGGCACAGGCCTTGCTATTCTATACGACAGCAGTTTTTATCGATAAAACGATCCAGCAGGAGAGACTATGTCGCGGAAAGGGATTTGCTTATTGGCGGTCATCGGGTTCCTTCTGTTCTCGTTTACCGTCGCCGACGCCTACGAGCTTCTTTATGGACCAACAGGATTGATAAGGTACAACAAGGAAAAAGCCTACGACGGGTATACACTCTTCGCCCCGATGCTGAGCACGACCACGTACCTCATCGACATGGAGGGGAACGTCGTTCACAAATGGAAAAGCAAGTACCCGCCTGGGCTTTACGCGATGCTCCTGCCCAACGGCCACCTCATGCGGACAGCGAGGCCGGACCCGGACAAGGTGCCTGTTAAATTTGGCGGTGTGGCAGGCCTTATCCAGGAGATCGATTGGGACGGCAACGTCGTATGGGAGTATAAGGAATTCACCCCCACCATGATCCAGCACCACTGCTTCAACATTATGCCCAACGGGAACGTCCTTTTTGTCGGCTTCGAGTTCAAGAGCGCCACGGAAGCCATCAAGAAAGGACGTGATCCGAAGACGATGCCCGAAGAATTCGAGTGGGAAGGCGAGTCGTCGTCCAATATTATAAGCGGTACCCACACTAAGAACAAAGCTAAAGGGATATGGCCGGACTACGTGAAGGAGGTGAACAGGGAGGGCAAGGTCGTCTGGGAATGGCACGCCTGGGACCACATAGGAACGGGCCCCAAGGAGCTGAACATCAACTACCAGCTCCCGAAAGCGACGGAATACCTGCACGTCCCCGACTGGACGCACTTCAACACGGTCGACTACATTCCGGAGACCGACCAGATACTCGTAAATTCACGCAACTTCAGCGAATTCTTCCTGATCAACCACAAGACCGGAGAGATCGAGTATCGCTGGGGAAACCCCACCACTCACGGAGAGGGAAAGAAACCCGGCTTTGTGGATGACGGAAGTCAGATACTCTTCGGGCCGCACCATGTCACGCGCCTTCCCAACGGCAATTTCCAGATCTTCGACAACGGGTGGAAGCGTCCGGAAAAGTCGCGCTCCCGGGTGGTCGAGATGGACCCGAAGACGGGGAAGATCGTCTGGCAGTTCGGGCCCGTGATAGGGAACAGCTTCTACACCGCGTACCAGGGTGCAGCCCAGAGACTGCCCAACAACAACATCCTCGTGACGTCGACCAACCACGGCCACGTTTTCGAGATCACTTACGGGCCGAAACCGGAAGTTGTATGGGAATGGGTCAGCCCGGTCTTTATCAAGGATAGGATCAAGTGTTTCTACGACGATGCCAAGGATTCGGTCTCGGCTTTTGAAGAGCTGGGCGCCAACATGATACACCGGGCTTACAGGTACGACAAAGATTACCCCGGCCTCGCGGGCAGGGACTTGAGCAAGAAGGAGCCCCTGGCTCCGACATGCGGCGAAGTATGGAAGATGCCCAGGTAGGGCGGGCCGGAATAGTTCGATGCGCCTTGCGGGCAGCTTCGGCATCCGGGGCTGCAAACATTTGGATGCGGCAAGGAGGAGAAAGAGATGGTGGTTAAGAGAAGCGTGTGGAGCATTATTTTCTGCTTGGTTTTCGTCTGCGCCTTTGCGGCCGGCCTTTGTGCGCAAACCGCACAGAAGGTGAACGTCAATACGGCAACCGCAGCGGAGCTCGCCAGGGTGCCGGGGGTCTCCCCGGAGACGGCCAAGGCGATAGTAGAGACGCGGGGGAAGACGGGCAACTTCACGTCGCCCGCCGACTTGATGAAGGTGCCGGGTATGACCGAGGCGGGCGTCAAGGCGATTGCCCCGTCCCTGTCCTTCGCGGCGCCCAAAGGCGAGGGAGACCAGGAAGAGGTAAAGCTCCCGAGATATTGATGCGATAGCGGCCGCAAAGGGCGGGCGGCAAACCCCGTCCGCCCTTTGCGGCAAAAAAGACAAGAAAAAAAGGAGACGGAAATGCCGACTAAAAAATACAGCTTGCTCGCCCTCGTCCTCGCCTTCGCGCTGATCGTGGGCTTGGCGGGCGGCGCCGTTGCCCAGGCCAAGGGGAAGGTAAGTATCAACAAGGCCGGTGCGGCCCAGCTCGCCAAGGTGCCGGGCGTGACACCGGCCCTCGCGAAGGCGATAGTCGATTACAGGACCAAGAACGGTCCCTTCAAGGAGGCCGAAGACCTCCTCAAGGTGCCGGGGATGACCCAGGACATACTCAAGAAGATGTCCGTCCACGCCCACGCCAAGGGCGACCTCACAGCCCCGGTAAAGAGTGAAGGGGACGAGGAGGACGAGCCGAGCCTCAAGCCGTCGAAGTGCTAGGGCGAAAGGGCAGGCTCGGGAGTAGCGCAGACAGGTAAGGGGAGCGGGTAGCGAGGTATATCATGGACGACGACAAGAAAAAAGGGATTTCCCGCCGGAGCGTGCTGAAAAAGCTGGCAGGCGGGGTCTTGGGGACGGCGGTCGCAGGGTTCGCCGCGAAGGAATCGGCGGCGGCGCCGGCCGCAGAGAAGACGGGAAAAGGCAAAGGGCCGAAGGCCGTAAGGAAGCCGAAGATAATGATGATAGGCCTCGACTCGTGCAGCATGGAGAAGATCCTGGAATGGGCGAGGCAGGGCAAGCTGCCCACCTTCAAGAAGCTCCTTATGAGCGGCAGCTACGGAGAGTTCGAGAACATCTTCCGGGGGATGTCCGTCGACGCGTGGGCGGCTTACAACACGGGTGTCGGGCCGGGGCAGAACAATTTTTTCGGGTCCCACCCGTGGCAGATATACGACAGGACGGCCTTCCAGACATCCGGCATCAACCGGCTGTTCAGGCTCCACGCGGCAACGGTGCCTTTCATGCTCTCCGAGGCGGGGGTGAAGGTCGGCCTGTGCGGCACGGCCATGTCCTGGCCGCCCGAGAGGCTCAAGGACGGCTTCATGATGTCCGGCAAGGGCGCGCCCGGTCCGGGCGACCAGCCCTTCAACATGGCCCACGTTTACTATACACAGGAGAAGCACAGGGCGGCGGCCCCCCTGAAGACGAAGATAAGCTTCTCCGGCAGGAAGGTCTCTACGGTCATCAAGCGAAAGGACCAGCAGGTCGTGCTGGAGCTGACCCTCAACCCCGGCAACACGGTCACGATCGCTTACAACGACGTGAGGCTGACGCTGAAGGAAGGCGAGTGGTCCAAGTACGTCCCTGTCCGATTCCCGAACGGCAGGCGGGTCATCGTCCGCTGGAAGCCGGAGCGGATCGACGCAGGGGAGGGCGACTTCCAGCTTTATCGGTACCGCTTTCTCCAGGACCCCACCGCCCCGGAGCGGCACGAGCCTATCGACCTGTTCTTCGACGGCAACGTGGTCCCCACGGACCGCTGGACCTACCCCGCTTCCCTCCAGAAAGAGGTGTACGACGCGGTGGGCTACTACCGGACGCCAAACGTGCCCTTCGAATACGATTATACGTCTTTCATCGGGTACGTTCAGGAAGAGAAGACCCTTTTCGAAGACTGCTACGACGCGACGAGGGAGCAGAACGACATCGTCCTCTGGCTGATGAAGAACAAGCCGTGGGATTTCTTCTGGTTCTCCAACATGCCTTACGACCGCCTGAACCACAACATGACGCGCATCGAGGGCAACCCCGACTGGTCGGAAGAGTACGAGGAGAAATACGGCGGCGGCAAGGTCATGCTCGAATTTACAAAGTATATCGATAAGGAGCTTGCGAGGATGCTGAAGGAGCTGCCGAAGGACGCCTGCTTCATCATGATCTCGGACCATTCGTGGGGACCGACGAAGAAGGATTTCGAGCCCAACTCTTGGCTCATGAAGCTCGGCCTCCTCAACGTGAAACGCGAGGTGGAAGGCAGGAAGCGGACCTACGACACGGACGACATCGACTGGTCGAGGACAAAGGCGTATACCTCGTGGAACCCTGGCATATTCATCAACCTGAAGGGGCGGGAGCCGAACGGCATCGTCGAGTACGACGAATACGAGAAGCTCCGGGACCTCATCATCGACGAGCTGAAGAAGCTCAAGGACCCGGAGGGGCAGCAGTATACGCAGATCGCCGACCGGGTCGAGAACGTCTACAAGGGCGACTACGGCTGGTACGCCGGGGACGTCCAGTTCTGCGGGTACCGCGACTCGTCGGGCATCAAGGTGGCGGGGAAGAAGAACGACGGCCTCTACCAGATCAACTTCGGCGGGTTCGGCCGGGACGGCAAGATATGGGACAACCCGCGCAGGCATTTCACCGGCTATCACGGCAACGCCCTGACCTCGTTCATCGCCGTCGGACCGGGCATAAAGAAGAATAACGACGTCTCGAAGGACGGCCACATGATGAACGTGATGCCGACCATAATGCACATGTACGGCCTCGTGCCGCCGCCCAATTTCGAGGGCCGCATCATGTACGAGATCTTCGAGCCCGGCTCTCCGTATGCAAAGAAGGCGTAAAGACGGCGTACGGGTGTGAAGGTGGGGGACGGGAAAAAGAAGGCGGGCATAAGCCGGAGGGGCTTCCTCAAGGCGGGCGCCCTGGGGGCGGGGGCGGTCCTCGCGCCCCGCGTTGCGCGGGGAGCCGGCCGGCCGGCCTCCGGGCCGGCGGAAGGCGAGATCGACCGGGAGGTGGCGAGCTGCTGCCAGTTCTGCCAGGTGCGGTGCACCACCCTCGCGCAGGTGCGGGGCGACAGGGTCGTCAACGTCTACGGCAACAAGGGGAACGCCTGGACGGACGGCAAGATGTGCCCCAAGGGCCAGGCCCTCGTTGAGCTGACGTACAGTCCCCACCGGCTGCTCTATCCCCTGCTCCGGGACGGCTCGGCCTGGAGGCGCGTCACCTACGGCGAGGCCCTCGACGCCGTGGCCGGGCAGATATTGAAAGTAAAGGCCGCCTTCCCGGAGGACCATGCCCACAGGGTGGTCCTCTTTGCCCCCTTGTGGGAATCCCATGAAAGCGAGATCGCGGCGCAGATGGCCCTCTACATGTCGGGCTTCCCCGACATCTGCTCGCCCGGCGATACCTGCATAGGCAGCTCCGCTACGGCCCTGCGCATCTGCCTGGGAAGCCCCGTCTCGACGACCACCGTCGACGAGGTCCTGAACGCGGAAACTCTGGTGCTCTGGGGGGCCAATATCGCCGAGATGTACCCGCCATACGTGCGCTGGATCGACCGTGCCAGGGAGAAGGGCGTCCGGGTCGTCTACCTCGACCCCCGCGTGACGGCGACGAGCAACAACTGCGACGAGCAGATCATGGGACGGCCGGGCACGGATGGGGCGCTCGCCCTCGGCCTCGCCCGCGTCATGATCAAGGAGGACCTTTACGACCGGGCGTACGTGGCCCGTCACGTCGACGGCTTCACGGAGCTTGCGGCCGCTGCCGAAGGCTATACGCCGGAGAAGGTGGCGGGGATCACGTGGATACCCGCGGAGAGAGTGACCGCCCTCGCGCGGCAACTCGCGGCGAGCAGGCGGACGGTCGTCTGGCTCGGCGGCTCCATATCGCGCTACACCAATTCGCTGCAAAGCGTGCGGGCGATAGTCGCGCTCCAGGCGCTGACCGCGAACCTGAGCGGGCCGGGGAAGGGCATAATGAACGTCCAGGGCGGCAAGCCCGGGGGCGTCGAGCCTTTCGAGGAGACCTTCAGGCCGCCGGGGCTCGAAGGGGCGCTGAGCTTCAGGAAGGTGCTCTTCGCCATGGAGCAGAAGCGGGTAAAGGTGCTCCTCCTCAATTCGAGCTACCGCCGCTACCCGGACGCCAGGCGGGTCCGCAAGGCGATAGGCAACGTAGATTTCGTCGTCTACCGGGGCTTCTTCATGGACGACGAGGCCGCCCTCGCCCACCTCATCATCCCCGGCACGATGCCCTTCGAAAGCGCCGGTTCCCAGTACGGCGCCCAGCGCCAGCTCGTCTGGCGCAACCAGGTGGTCCCGGCCAGGGGGGAGACGGTAGAGGACTGGCGGTTCTATTCTGACCTCGGACGCAAAATCAACGGGGAAAAATTCCCCGCGGTGAAAGACCCGGAGGATATCCTCGAGATGGTGAGGCGCAAGTGCCCCACCTGGGCGGGCTTCACGAAGGAGCGCCTTCAGAAGGCGCCGGCCGGCATCTGCTGGCCTTGCCCCGGCGAAGACCATCCGGGCACGCGGGGCACCCTCTATCCGGGCAACCGGTTCATGACGACGAGCGGTAAGGTGGAGCTCCGCTCCCAGGCCCTCGGTCCCATAGAATGGAGCGACCCGGAAGGGGCGCCACAGGCGGAGCCGGAGAAAAGCAAAGACTTTCCCCTCATTTTCCTGCAGGGAAAGGTGGTGCAGCACTGGCAGCATACATATACGAACTGGTCCGCCTACATGTCCCAGTTCTCGAATGGTAATTACGTCCAGGTCCATCCCGACACCGTCAAAGGAAAAGGGCTTAAGGACGGCGACTGGGCGAACCTGGAGACCGAGGTGGGGAAGATCAGGGTGCGCGTCGTCGTTAGCGAGACGATACTGCCGGGGCTCGTCTGGACCCCTTCGCACCCTGCCAATACAAGCCCTTACGATGGGAACAAGGGGGAGTCGATCAATACGATCGTCCCTTCGAGCTGGGACAAGGTGTCGGCCCAGTTCAACGGGTTCGGGTGCAGGTTGACCAAGGCATGAGGACCATGGCGGGACGGCTGATTTTCTTCGAGGGGAAGAAGTGTATCCGGTGCCACTCGTGCGAGGTGGGGTGCCAGTTGGAGAACGACGCCCCTCCGGGCGTCCGGCTCCGGTGGGTCACGAGCCACGTCCGGGGGCACGTGCCCGCCCTGCGGGAGGTCTCCGTCTCGACCGCCTGCTTCCATTGCAGCGACCCGTCATGCGTGGCGGCGTGCCCGGCCGGCGCCCTGCGGCGAAGGAGTGACGGCGTGGTGGAGCACCTCCGGTCGCGCTGCATCGGGTGCGGCTATTGCGTCCAGTCCTGCCCGTTCCACGTGCCGAAGAGAAGCCCGGCCCAGCATACGATGAGGAAGTGCAGCTTCTGCGTGCAGCGCATCGACAGAGGCAAGGAGCCCGCTTGCGTGGCGAAGTGTCCCACGGGCGCCCTCTCGTACCACCCGGACGGGAAAACGCCCGATGCGCAGGCCTACGGCAGCGCCGAAGGGCTCCACATGGTCTATGCCCTCCAGGGCCCGCCGGAGGAGTACCGGCTGCCCGTGCCCGTCCCGCGCAACACGGTGGCCGCGGGCCAGCCGTGGAAATGGCTGGGCGGTCTTCTTCCAGGGGCCCTCGTGCTAGCGTGGCTCTGGAAGAGGCTTAGCCCGACGGAGGAAGGAGATGGCTGAGACATGGGGCTTCCCCATAGCCCTCGACCTCTTTTTCGCCGGCCTGGCGGCGGGGGCGTTCTGCCTCTCGGTCTTTGCTGGCCGCAAGAAGGGGGAAGGGTTCGAAGCCCTTTCGCGGGCGGGGGCCTTCCTTGCGCCTGCCTCTATCGTTTTCGGGCTTGCCATGCTGACCCTCGATCTGATGAGCAGGGAGCGCTTCTGGTACACCCTGTCCGTTTTCAACGTCACATCGCCCATGTCGATGGGCGCCTGGCTGCTCACGCTCTTCGCCCTGGTATCGGTCGCCTATGGGTTATGCCGGCTGCCCGGACCCGTGCTTTCGAGGGTCCCCGTCGCAGGGGGTGCGGTAGCGCGGCGAAGGGCCGTGTGCCTGCGGGTCCTCGGGACTGCCGGCGTCCCCTTAGCCCTGGCGGTGTCCGTCTATACGGGCGTCCTGCTGTCCGTCTCGTCCCTCCCCTTCTGGAGGAACGGGGCCCTGCCCGCCCTCTTCTGCTCGTCCGCCATGACGACGGGGTTCGCGGGAGGCGCCCTGGCGGCCTTACGGACGGGCGCGCCGGAGGCGATGGAGCGGCCCCTTTTATGGCTGCGGTCGGCGTACCGGGTATTACTCTCCTGTTGCCTGGCCTTCGCGCTCCTATTCACGGTGCTCGCCTTCCTCAACACGCAGCGGGGCGACCCCTGCCGCCTCTTTACCGGGTGGACGGGCGCGCTCTGGTGGGCGGGTGTCGTGGGCCTGGGCATTTTATTACCCCTGGCCCTCATGGCGGACGGGGAGAGGACGGGTCGAAGGCGCCTTGCGGCCGCCTTCTGGCTGGTTCTTGCAGGGGGTTTTCTTTTGCGGTTGGTCATCGTCTTCGCCGGGCAGGCGTAGGCGGCGGAAGGCGCGCCGCCCTGAAAGATTTGCGATAAGGAGGATTGTTGCCATGATACGGAAAAGCGTTCTGCTGGTCGCGCTTGCGGCCCTGTTGTTTACCCTCGCGGCCGGGTTCTCGGCGGCCGAGGACAAGCTCAAGGGGAAGACCGTCAACATAAACAAAGCCACGGCCGAGGACCTGATAAAGAACGTCCCCCTCATGACACCGGAGCTGGCAAAGGCCATCGTGAAGTACCGCAAGGACAACGGTGATTTCCAGACGGTGGAGGAGCTCCTCCAGGTTCCCGGCATGAACCGGACGCTCCTTAAGAAGATCAAGCCCTTCTTCATCCTCGAAGGGATCGGAGGAAAAGATTGTACATGCTGAGACCTGACGGCCGTCTTACCGGGGGATGGGGCCGCCTGCCGCTCGTTGCGGCCCTGGTCCTCGCCTTTGGGCTCCTTCCGGCTTTTTGCGCGCCTGCCGGCTCCGCCGAGACACCGCGCGGCCTCCCCCCGTCGGATGACGCCACGTATATACCCAGGCTCGGGGGGCTGCTCAACAAGACGCTGAGGAACCACTACGGCCAGGAGAAGGAGCTGGCGGAGTGCGTGGTGATGAGGGGCAGCCACGTGGAAGGCGGCAAGGTGCGCGTCCCCGCCGGGGGCCTATTCTACGCCTCCTCCACGTCCCAGGACGCGAAGCCCCTGCGGAGGGACCCCTTCCTGATCCTCGGGGAGACTTCGTACCTCCTCGCCCTCAAGACCGGCCAGATGGCGAAGACCGACGTGGCGGTTACCAAGCGCGGCAAGGTCCTCCTGGACGACTCGGGCTACCGGCTATGGTTCGACTACGCGACGGACCATTACGGGAAGCCGTACGGGGAGTTGGCGGTAATCGCCCCCTCGGGAGGCTGGCAGACGGAGATGCCCGTCTCGTCTTCATTTCCCGAGCCCGCAAAAGCGCGGGACCTCCACCTGAAAGAAGGGGTCAACCCCCAGCAGGAGCAGTTCTTCCTCACAGGCTCGTACATGTACGGCGCGACGAGGCTGACGACGAAAAAGATGACCCACGAAGACGCCATGTTTTCCGAGGTGAGATATCCCGTCATCAGGGAGGCAGTCTTTTCTCTGTCGAGACCCTACGTGGTCGGCGTCCGGCAGGAGAGCTACCGCTGGTGGTGGAACAAGAGGATCTACGCCTTCCGGAAGGAGAACGGCATCCTCGTGGAGGTCCGGAACTGGACGGGCAGGAAAGTGCTGGCGTCGAAGCTCCTCGTCCCCGTCACGCAGCAGGAGTACAAGGTGACGGACCGGGAGCGGATGTCCCTGACCGACTTCGACCTCGACCTGCATATCGAGCTCGTCGTCGACCCGTCCTGGTACAAGGGGTCGGACTTCGCGCCCTGGTCGAACGACGCGCCCCTGGGCTGGACGGAGGGCACCGTCTCCTTCATGATCTACCACAACCTCGTTCGCCTGAAGGACGGCGAGCCGTGGCCCAGGGACAAGCGCTACACCGTCAGGCTGGAGCCGGACTCGATGACCGGCATGTTGAAGCGGGTCGTCATGGAGAACAGGGAGCCCTTCGAGCTGACGAACGCACAGGATGCCTACGCGGGGCCGGTCAAGATCTCCGATTTCTGGGACAGGCCTTACTTCAAGGTCGTCGTGGGCAAGGTCGAAGGCGACGTTGTGAAAAGCTCCTACGTGAGGGACTCTTTCTTCAGGCGGACCGACAACCTTATCCTGTGGAAGGAAGGCAGGGAGAACGCGGACTTCTTCGTAGGAATGAGCGAGCTGGTCGTGTCGGTCATGGAGGACACCTTCCTTACGCGCCTCGCGGACCCATCGTACGGTGTTCCCGTCGTCAAATCTAAGTTCACATCCTACCCGCCAGCCATAGCCTCGGCCAGGTGGTTTGCCCCCGACCCGGACTGCGCCTTCGTGCCGAAGCTCAGGGGCTTCGCGCGCAAGTTCGTGGAGAACCGCAAAGGGGAGAAGCTGACTTCGGCGGAGGCCCTCGTCATACGGGGGAGCTACGTCGACTACCGGAAAGGGAAGATCGTCATACCGCCGGCGGGCCTTTACTATACGACCCGCCTCGACAGGAACGTGCGGCCCCTCGCCGGCGAATCCTTCTATATCCTCGGCAAGAGGGCGTACCTCCTGAGCACGGATAGCTACCTCGTGGTCAAGAAGAACACCCTCATCGATTTCTGGAAGCTGACGCCCATGGGGGACGGCAACCTCCTTTTCTGGCAGGACATCTCCCTGGGGGACGGCAGCAAGGCCGTTCGCTTCCTGGGCTCCCGGTGGCTCTGGGGGAGGCCCGTGGCCACGATGCGGATCATCAAGTATTCGGGCAACGCCTTCGGGGCCGACATGCTCCTTGCGCCGGGCCTCTCGGACTATGAGCCGGGCTTCGGGGACAAGGCTTACGCGGGGCAGAAATACTCCCTCCCCGACATATACGCGGAGGGGGCGACCTACGTCATACCCAGGTGGGTCAGCCCCGACGTTGTCGAGATAGGGGAGATGGGCAGCCCCGGCATGGATTCCTTCACTATCTCCTATGAGGAGCCGGAAGAGCTCGTCCTCAAGGCCGGCCAGGAGGCCGCGGTAGGGGCGTACAAGCTGCGCCTGGCCTCCGTCGACCCGGCCCGGAAAGAGGCGCGCCTCGTCCTTTTGGACGGGGAAGGGAAGACGGTGGCGGAAAAGCGGATGGGCCCGATCGATGACAAGCTCTACGACACTCTGCCCCAGTACGGCCCGTCCCAGCGGAAGGTGATGATGCAGTACAGGGACATCCACGTGGAGTGCGGGCTGCCGGCGGATTTCTCGGGCGGCAAGGTGACCCTCTACGCGTGGACGGGAGCGCAAAGGCTGGAGCGCGACAAGCCCTGGGCGGCCGATCCGCGCTACGTGATGCGGCCGGACGTCTGCGGCCACTGCTACATGCTCAACGAGTTCATCCTTGATAACCCGGCCCCCATCGTCCTCGACGCGAAGAACCGGACGTACACGGGGCCGGAGGGCTATTTCAAGATCGTCATCGACGATTTCGACGGCGAGCGCATCCAGGCATGGCACATAGAGGACAAGACGGGCAGGAAGACGCCCAACCTGGCCGAGTACCCGAGGAACAATATCGACGTCATGGTGGGCGTGAACGGCACCACGGAGCACTTCCTCCGCAAGAGCCTGCTGAAGAGGCTCGCGTACCGCGAGGTGTGGAGGCTCAAGTGAGCTTGCGGCGGCAAGAGCGGGATACGACGTCAGTTCTATTCTGAGGCTCGTAATAAAAGGAGACGGAGCACATGGCCGAAAGTGTGACTTACAGGCAGGCGGTGGAAGGAGGGACGGAACGGCCCCTTTCCATATGGAGCTCTCTTCCCGATTTCAGGGCGAGCTGGCCGGGGCTCCTCGCGATAGTCGTTATAGCCGTTCTCTGCGGGCTGCCGGGCGTCGACTTCCCCTTTACCGTCCAGAACCTCCTGGCATACATCGACGCCGTGCTGCCGCCCATCTACGGCAAGGGGCTGTTCGTCGACCTCCTCCACTTCAACTACGTCGTCATCGGCCTGGTGGCCGGGATCGCCATAAGGAACGTGGTGGGCGTCCCCCGCTCGTGGGAGCCGGGGCTGACGTACAGCGGCGTCTTTATGAACGTGGGCATCATCATGCTCGGCTCGCAGTACATGCTGAGCGATGTCGTCAAGCTCGGGGCGGTGAGCATCCTCCTCATGATCGTCATGGTCTTCGGCGGAGCTCTGGTCTTCATCTTTATGGGGCGCTACTTCAGGCTCGGAGATCGCCTCACGGCCCTCCTCTCCGCCGCTTTTTCCATGTGCGGCGTATCCGCGTGCGTCGCCGTGGCGCCCATGGTGCGGGCAAAGAGCGAGGAGGTGGCCTACGCCATCGCCGTCTCCGTCACCTTCGGTCTTTTCTGCCTGTTCATGCTGCCCTTTTTCGGCCGGCTCCTCCACCTGACAGGGTATACCTTCGGCATTCTTTCCGCCGCGGGCGTCCCGAATTCGAACCAGGTCATAGCCACGGGCTTCAACTTCAGCTTCGAGGCGGGCAAGGTGGCCGGCTTCTCGAACATCGGCCGGGTCGTCCTCATCCCGGCGGGCGTCCTTTTCATCTACTTCATGACGCTGACCCGGGAGTTTCGCAACTCCCGGATAAAGACATGGGAGGTCCTCAAGGACAAGTTCCCCCTTTTCGTCTTCGGCTTCCTCGTAGTCTGGATCATGAACTGCCTTCACCTGTGGCCCCAGCCTGCGAACGAGGCCATGGAAAAGGTGATGAACTGGTTCTTCACCCTCTGCTTCGTCGGCCTCGGCCTCCAGACCAAGCTCGGAGACCTGAGGAAGGCCGGGCCGAAGGGGATACTCATCGGTTACGTCGCGGGGCTCATTAGGGTCGGCATCTGCGTGGCCCTGATCCTCCTCCTCGTGAGGATGGGCGTATTTAAGTAGGACGGGGGTGATCCATGGATGGAGATCGATCGAAGACAGAGCGGGCGGAGGCGGAGGACCTCGAAAAGGTCGCGGCCGAGTCCGCGGCCAAGCAATTGCGCCACAGGCTCGACGAGTACATTGCCATAGTCCTCGGGGTCGGCGCGGTCCTGCTCTTGTGGCTCTTCCAGGCGATGGGGCTTTACTGAGGAGTTTCGAGCGTGAAGGATGTCCTTCTCATAGTCAACGGGGCGGGCAGCGAAAGGGCGGTAGAGGCGGCCTTCAGCTCCGCCCTCGCCGGGTCGGGGAGGGTCGTCGCCCTCCAGCTCCTAACGAGCGACCTTTACCATTACGGCCATAACGACCTTGTCGCCACCCGTCCGAGCAAGGCCCAGTTCCTGCTCTACATACGGGAGGAGGTCGTCGAGCAGGCCCGGCAGCAGGCGGAAGGGCTCAGGCGGAAGGCCGCCGAGGCGGGCGTCACCCTGGAGGTGCGTCCCGTGGAGACGGAAGACGCGGCCTCGGCCGTCCTCGGAGAGGCAGAAAAAGGGTACCGGGCGGTCTTCATAGCGAAGGAAAAGAAAAAGCTCTTCCCTTTGCTCAAGAGGCCCCTCGCCCGCGCGCTGCGGGCGGCCCTGAAGGATAAGGTCATAGAGTGCTGAAGTAGATAGGTTCGGGTAGGAGGGAGATGATGAAGAAAGCGTTGTCCTTGCTGGTCATGGCATGTCTCGTGTCGGTGTTTGCGGCGGCGCGGCTTTTTGCGGCCCCTATGGTCTTCCCCACGGGGACGACCATATATGTGCCCGAAAAGTGCTGGAACGGCTACACGGTCCTCCAGAAGGCTGGCATAAAATGGACGCCCGGCCGTGAGGGCGGGACGGTCCTGATCGACATGAACGGGAACGTCGTCAGGGAATGGCCCAACATCCATTTCTACCCGGCGAAGATCTTCCCCGGCGGGTACATCATGGGATACCAGGGCTCGGACGGGACGGGCCAGGAATCCTCGAAGCGCCTGGTCGAGCTCGACTGGGGCGGTAACGTCGTCTGGAAGTACGATCTGTCGGGCCAGGAGCACGACTTCCAGAGGGAGGGCAACCCCGTCGGTTACTACGTGCCCGGCATGATCCCGAAGGCGAAAGACGGCCGTACCTTTACCCTCGTCTACAAGAAGAACCTGAAGCGTCCGGACATAAGCTCCCAGCCCCTGGCGGACACCTCCTTCCAGGAAGTCACGTGGGAGGGCAAGGTGGTGTGGGAGTGGAACCAGATCGACCACTTCGAGGAATACGGCTTCAGCGAGGAGGCCCGGAACGCGATGTACCGCTTCCCGAGCGGCGGCGATTGGGCCCACATCAACAACATGGCCTTGCTCGGGCCTAACAAATGGTACGACGCAGGCGACAAGAGGTTCCATCCCGACAACATCATCTACGACGCGCGGGTCCTGAACGTCATCGCCATAATAGACAAGGCGACCGGAAAGATCGTGTGGAAAGTCGGCCCCGACTTTACGGCCACGCCCGAGCTCAGGAGGCTCGGCCAGATCATCGGCCCCCACAACGCCCAGATGATCCCGAAGGGCCTGCCCGGCGAAGGCAACATCCTGGTCTTCGACAACGGCGGCTACGCCGGGTACGGCGCCCCCAACCCCGGCGCGCCTACGGGGATGTACAACGCCCTGCGGGACTATTCGCGGGTGATCGAGTTCGACCCGGTGACCCTTAAGATCGTCTGGGAGTACTCGATGAAGGCGATAGGCGCCCTGCCGAAGATCGAGGGGCACAAGTTCTACAGCCCTTACATGGGCGGCGTGCAGAGGCTGCCGAACGGCAACACCCTGATAACGGAGGCTGCCTCCGGCCGGAGCTTCGAGGTGACCCCGGCGAAAGAGACCGTCTGGGAGTTCGTGAACCCCTTTTTCTATGAGGGCAACCAGAGCATCGGCACCGCCCCCGGCCAGACGTTTTTGCCGATCAACCACCTTTACCGCTCCTACCGCATCCCTTACGAGTGGGTGCCCCAGGTCGCAAAGCCCGTGGAATCTGCCGTCATTCCGCCCCCGAACTCCCAACTGCGGGTGACGGGCAAGGGGACTGCCGTCGTCGGGGCGCCGGGCGGTGCCGGCCGCGGCTCGGAGGTGTCGCGGCCGCCCGCGAGCGAGGACGAGGACGAAAGCAGGCAGCCCCTTAAATACTGACAGCGAGGGGATCGGGAAAAAGGCCGCCCGATGAAGGGCGAGCCATTGTTAGCACAGCATGGAAAGGGAGGGTACGATGAAAAAGTCTTACGTAGTTGCGGCTGTATTGGCATTTGCGTTAGTGTGCGGCATCGCCTCCAGCCTCTTTGCCGCCCCCAGCGTCTATCCGACGGGGGTCACTATCTAAAGTAATCCTTCTCCCTGAAGCTGCAAGGATATCTGAAGATGGGGCCTGATCATATGATTTCTACGTATAAAATGCCCTTGTGTCCTAAGCGAAATGATCCTTTGACACACTCTTGTCAGCAGCCGGACATCGACGAGAAATGCACATTACAGGGTCTGTAATTGTGAGCTTAGCTTCACAGCTGTGCTATTATGCGCTCACTTCGTTTCGATACTGCCGCTCCAAAACGGGCCGTCTCGACGGTCTTTTCTTGACATAACGAGTCTTTAGAAAAAGCGATCTTACAAACTGACGCTAATAAGATCAATGACTTACAAAGCAGTAAAATCCATTATTTCAGGCTTTTTCTGCCGCCTCGTCCCCCTTTTTTTTGATAGTATCCCTTATGCTGGCATATATCCTGCTATATGATCTTTCAAAGATTTAGCAGGTCAAACAAAGACAAGCAGTGAAAGGAGGCGGTGAGTGTATAATAGGCGCATCATCTTTTATCAACTTAATCCCAGTCCGTGACGCGCGTGTAATCGGTTTAAGCAAACGTATAGGGGGTTTAACATGAAAAAGCTCTTTTCGGTTTGTTTTTTTATCTGCGCTGCCATTTGCTTTAGCTCCGCTCTTTTTGCGGCTCCCACGGTTTATCCGACAGGGACCACAATCTACAACCCCGAAAAAGCCTGGAACGGATATACCGTAATCTCTTGCTCTCACCCGCCGGACGAAAATAGCTCAACCTACCTCATCGACATGAATGGCAACGAGGTTCATCGCTGGAAGAACGTTTATGGGGCTTGGTCAAGCAAGCTCCTTCCCGGTGGGTACATAATGGGAACCACAGGCCGAAGCGCGACCGAGGTCCTTGAAACTCCTGATCTTATTCAAGCTGATTGGAATGGGAATGTCGTGTGGAAATTTGACAGGGCGGGACAGGTTAAGGTGGGAGATAAGATGTCTTGGTCTGCCAGACAGCATCACGACTATCAGCGGGAAGGAAATCCGGTAGGCTATTATGCGCCTGGCATGAACCCTTTAGTGGATCGTGGGAGAACCTTGGTTAACTCCAGCAAGATCGTGAACAGGCCCGACATAACGCGCGTGCCCGTTTCCGACAGCTGGATATTGGAGGTAGACTGGCAAGGAAATATTCTCTGGGATTGGCTTATTACCGATCACTGGGATGAGCTCGGCTTGAGCGAAGAAGCCAAGAATGCGTATTATCGAAATCCAGGCCTCGAATGGGAAGAAGAGTATAAGAAACACGGCTATGTAAAGGACGTCTACACAAACAACATTAACTGGCTCGGCCCGAACAAGTGGTACGATGCGGGTGACGAGCGTTTTAACCCGGAGAATATCATTGCCGATATTCGGGTTTTGAATGTGATGTTCATCATTTCAAAAAAGACAAAAAAGATCGTCTGGAGGGTAGGACCCTATTTTAACAGCACCCCGGCTCTGAGGGAAATGGGCCAGATAATAGGGCTTCATCATGCACATATGATTCCAAAGGGACTTCCGGGCGAGGGTAACATCTTGGTCTTCGATAACGGTGGACATGCCGGATATGGAGCTCCTGATCCGATGGCCCCGCTGGGCGTTCACAATGCACGGAGACACTATTCCCGGGTGCTGGAGTTCAATCCCATTACGCTCGACGTTGTTTGGAAATACGAGGCTGGCGGTGGTTATCTCGGCGGCAAAGATTTCACGTTTTCGAGTCCCTATTGTTCCGGTGCACAACGTCTTCCAAACGGGGATACTTTGATCGATGAAGCCGGAACGGGGAGAGTTTTCGAGGTGACCCAACAAAAAGAAATTGTTTGGGAGTATGTTCGCGCACCTCTGCCGTGGCCCTGCGAGGTCTTTCGGCCTATAAGGGTCCCTTACGACTGGATCCCGCAGTTGACGAAACCTGTTGAAAGGGCCGTTATTCCTCCCAAGTTGTCGGCATTCAGGGTAGCACCGGTCGGTGAGGTCCAAGCCCAGCCCGCGGGTAAGGAGGTCCTTGCTCCAACCGGCGGCCCGAAGGGAACCACCGAGGGAGAAGAAGAGGGGAAACTTTCCAGGTATTGAGAGGCGATACCGTACACGAGGCACATATAGGATCCCGGGGCATTTGCAGAAGATACGCCCCTTCGACAAGGCCCTGCCATGCCCTTCCCTGGGCACCCGCGCCGGTAAGGCGCGGGTGCCCAGGCTCTGCCTCATAATTATCGGATATCTACAGCATTTTGCAAAAATAAGTCTCGATTCAACAGGCAGAACCGTGTCCTGAGCGCAGCATCGCGGAAGTCTCTCGGGCACCAGCCTTACGCCGGAGGGAGCGGTGCGCGATTAGCGCAGGCCGAGACTGTCTGAGGGAAGCCCACTGTAGTAAGCGCGCTGACCGAGTTGCCGAGGCCAGCGGAAGAAGCGTTAGGGTGGGTGAGAGACGTGAGCGCTAGCAAGCGAAGGATATGGTGGAGTCTGGTCGAACGGGAATGACTTCTGCAAAATGCTCTAGTCTTTCTCCTAAAATCCATCCTTGGGCATGATAGCCTCAGGAGTCGGCGGCGCTGGCCACACCAGTCCGGCCGAGGAAAGATGCCCTTCGGGTTGCGAGCGCACCATCAGACTTATTTCGACTTCTTGGGCAAAAGTCCAATCCAGCTTAAGCCGTACTGCGCCTCGGCCATACGGTACCTTCTCATGATCAACTGGGGATTCGGCAACCCCGGTTCTGTTACCTGTCTGCCGCATAGGCTCGACGATCTTGTTGTACAGCTCCTTCGCCCGCTCTAGATCATTTTTCGAAGTTCTTGCAATGATTTTACTTATGGTTTTTGCCATGCTCGGTCCTCCTTAATTGTTCGTTTTCCGAATATTCCATATCGACCTTAATTGTCAGGCCATGTTATGCTATGCTTTTGCCTCTTGCCACACCTGTCTGGCCCGTGGATCACGAAGGGCGCCTGGCCTTCCGATGCTTTCTTCGACCTTGCTTGCCGAAGGATAGATACCCTTGTCCCGCAGTTTCTTGGTCACGTCACTGATAGCCTGGTAAAGCGATTCCCGATGCTCGAGGCCACGAGCTTTCCTCCACGACATGAACCTGTCGGAAACTCTACGACAAATCTCCGGGAAACGGCGCCGCAGCCGGGAGGGGGAGCAGTCGAGCCTGCGGGCCACGGCGGCAACGGAGATGCCGTCAGCGAGGCCGAGCGCGAGGAGCAGCTCCCTTTCGGCTGCCGCTTCGTCTAACTTACGGGGCCTGGCGTTCCCCTTTGCGAGGAAGAAAAGATCTCCGAACAACGGACGCGGGTTGAGGGGTGCCGGCCCGCCATGACTGTCAGGGGGAGGTCGCGTAACCGGCAGAGGCGTATAAGGGCCGGAAGGGTAGGTTTTTGGGCGCCGTCTAGAAAACGCGAGAGCGCAACGGTGCTGAGGCCTGCGAGGCGGGCCATGGAAACTATGCTCCGGAATGAGGCAAGGCAGTCATTGAGTCTGTCGGCCAGCACGGTGGCTTCTACCTCCCGGCCTCCGGTCCGATGGAGAAGCTCTGCGATGTTGATCGCGTCGCGAAGCTCGTTGTCGGTGATGATCCCGTCAAACGGCGGCTCGGGTCGCCCCAACCAGGCGCCGCAAGAGCCGCAGAAGCCCGAATGGAAAGGGCCGACAAGATGATAGGAGGAGCGAAAGCACCTGGGGCATCGTGTGACGAGCCTGACTCTGTGCCGCGGGCAGGCAACTACCTTACGGATGGACCAGAGGCGAGCCTCATAAGGTTCGATACCGGAAGCGTCCATCTCTTCGAGGCACATCTGGCACCAAGCGCGCGCCGATCTGATGAGGTCCTTGGGGGAAAAGACATGCCGGAAGGGCAACATTGTCAGTTCCCGGAAGGATAGGGTCGTGGCGCGGCCGAGCGCCTCGGCGAGCGCCAGCGCCACGTAGCCGAGACCCGCCGAGCTCCTCGCCCGGGCGACAAGCCTGGGCCCATCGTTCATACCGGGGGGCGCAATCCAGCTTATGAGGCGGGCAACGCTGATCTCGAGGAGAAACGCAATGCGCAGTAGATAGCTCCTTATGTCCTCGATGATGGACGTACCGAGCCCCAAAAACCCATAGATGAGCCCTCCTCACGAACCCCAAGGACGTCGGCGGGAAGCACGTTCGTGATAGTATAAATTCTCAGGGTAAAGTTCCCATTTAGTCTGGTGGACGACGTGGGAACCACTACCCTTCAAGTCCGTACTTTCGTTTGGCTGCGCCTTGAGCACGGCAGGAAATTCCGGTAGGCGAAGATGTTGCAAGCCGGAGCCGGCAACCCTGGGAAGACCGAGAAGCGAGCCAGAGCTCTCTCACCGTCAGCTATCTATCGCCCAGGGGCAAAAAAATGGAAGTCTATTTTTGCCAGAGCGGCCAGACCTTCAACGATTTTAGAAGCGGTAATACCACCATATATCGAAGGCCTCGTTCTTTATCTTATCCTTGATATGCTCCTTCTCCCTCGATATGTAATCCCTTGACTGGCTTGCCAGCTATCATGAGAAAATGGGGATAGTAGTACAAGGGAATGAAGGGGAAGGAGCGGTGCTTCAAGCCCTCTCTGGCCCGGTACATGATCTTGAGCCGCTCGACGTAGCCCTCGCGGCCGTCTTTCTCGAGCATTGCGTCTATATCTGACGCAGTAA
>JBEKOT010000016.1:0-27631 GCA_049521495.1 Syntrophorhabdales bacterium
ACTTCCCTGTTCTTCGCCTTCGTTACCGTACCCAGGTAATCCAGCACTTTCTGTTTAAGCTCCTCCGTCGCTTCTCCGTTCATGGGACCTCCCCGGCTGAGGAAAGCTCTTTAGCTTTCCCGGCAGTTCTCATTATCCCAAGATACATTATAGGGCCCTGGCTGTCAAGTTGCACAGCCCTGCCCTCTCGGGCAAGCGATTGGACATTACCCTCCAGTCCCCCCCGGCCGCTCGCACCTTATTCTCTCTGCTCCCAATGTTAGCCGGGTATCTACCCCCGGCCGCTCCCCTTTCTCTCTATTTCTTTTAAAGACCCCCCTTCAACTACCCCCGGCCGCTCGCACCTTATTCTTCCGCTGACCCGGCGCTCCCGGACTTACCCGTAATTGGTGCTCCTTCCACTCAAATCCGGAACTCGCAACATATGTGGGTATCTCGTTTGATTCGTGTGCACTTCTCACTATTGTTTTGTTGTCTATGGAAGTGCACCGTTCCCCCCGCACCAATCGGGTGCCAAGTCCTCCCGCGATGGTCGCGTAAGAAAAGGCCCTCCCGTCCGGGGTAAAGAAAGGGCTAGAGGGAAGGGTCTTCCGGAAGTATTCCATAAGCGCGTCGTGCGAAACGAGCGGGGTATACCCGCAGGAAGGGTAGAACGTTAAGAACGCGCCCGTTTCGATTCCTCTCCATTAAGTGAGGTAAAGCTAGGATCGATAGAGGTCAGGAGCCGCCGGGAGCGAAAGCGAAATGGAATACTCCGGAAGGGCCTTACCGTCTATATAGCAAGAGACTAAGAAGAGAAGAAGGGAAGAGACTGACCGGGACTCCAGTTGAAACCGTCAGGCTCTTATGCTAAAGTTGGCCAAAAGCATGAAGAAAGGAAAGATCTATCTCGTCGGCGCCGGTCCGGGGGACATCGGGCTCCTAACACTGAAAGGGATGAGGTGCCTGGAAAAAGCCGACATCATAGTCTACGATTTTCACATCAACCCCCAAATACTCAACTATGTAAAGCATGATGCCGAATTCGTGTACGCGGGAAAGAGGGGCGGACACCATGAGATGTCCCAGGACGAGATCAACGGGCTCCTCGTGAGCCGCGCCAGGGAGGGTAAAACCATCTGCAGGCTGAAGGGGGGCGACCCCTTCGTCTTCGGCAGGGGCGGGGAGGAGGCGGAGGCCCTTTCCGGTGCCGGCATACCCTTCGAGGTGGTCCCCGGCGTAAGCTCGGCGGTGGCTGTCCCGGCCTACGCCGGCATTCCGCTGACCCACCGCCGGTACGCCTCTTCCTTTACAGTCGTCACCGGAAACGAGGCGGCATCGAAGGCGGAAAGCAGCACCTACTGGTCCGGCCTCACCGGCTCCCACGATACGCTGGTCTTCCTCATGGGGGTAAAGAACCTGGACACTATAGCTCAAAGGCTGATAGAGCACGGCAAGTCCCCCGAAACGCCTTCCGCCCTCATACGCTGGGGCACGAGGCCGGAGCAGCAGACCGTAGTCGCGCCCCTGGGCCGGATTGCCGACGCAGCCAGGAACGACGACATCCGGCCGCCGGCCATCCTTGTCGTGGGAGATGTAGTGACGCTTCGGGACAAGCTGAAATGGTATGAGGAGAAACCCCTTTTCGGGCACAGGGTGCTTGTCACCAGGGAGTATACCGCCGAATACGAACCCCTCGAGGAGGCCGGGGCGGAGGTCTTCGAGTTTCCCACCGTGCGGTTCACGGCGCCTCCGAGCTTCGAGGAGGCCGACCGTGCCATAGGTAACCTTTCCTCGTACAACTGGCTTGTCGTCACCAGCGGAAACGCCTTCAGATACTTTCTCGCGAGGCTCCTTGATTCGGGCATGGATATAAGGGACCTCAGAGGGATGAAGGTCTGCGCCATAGGGTCGAAGACCGCAGGGACGATCAGGCAGCTCGGGGTGAGGGTCGATCTGGTCCCGGACGAATTCAGCGCGGAGGGACTGGCCGATGCGTTCCTTGCCCTTGACGAAAGAGGCGACCTTTCGGACTTAAACATTCTCCTGCCGAGGGCCGAGAAGGCGAGGGACCTCTTCCCCGAGAAGGTGAGGCAACTCGGCGGGCGCATAGACACGCCGGCGGTCTACCGGACGGTCAAGCCTGAGAAGCACGGGAGGCGCCTGCAGCGGTTCATGTCGGAAGGCCGAATATCGATCGCCACCTTCACCAGCGGGGCCGCCTTCCGCAACTTCCTCGCGATGCTGGGACCGGACTCGTCGTCTTTCCTGAAAGACGTAGCCATAGCCGTGATCGGTCCCGTAACGGCCGGGACCGTTGAAGAAGAAGGGCTTAAGGTCTCCATCATGCCCTCGAAGGCGACGATTTCCGCCATGGTCGAAGAGATCATCGACTGGGTGTCCCGGAAACGGTAATCTTCACCGGCCTTGGCTGCGTATCCGCGGCCGCTTTCGGGGCATCCCCTGCGCGGGCACCCGGGCCAATCACTTACGCCCCGGGGCGATGGAACGGTCGATGGACCAGGTCCCTCCCCCCATGATCATGAGGGCTATCGACATGCCTATTATAAGGAGGTGGTACTCGATCCCCTCGCCCGCCTTCTGGCCGAACCAGTTCATGAAAAAGCCGAACTTGAGGTGCACCAGCAAAACGGCTACACACATTTCCACTGCGATGGCGAAAGCGGCGACCCTGGTGAGGAAACCGAAGAAGAGCCCGATGGGACCCAGGAATTCAGCGGCAATTGCCAGGACGGCGAACGAAAGGGGTATGTGCATCTTCATCATGCCGGCCATCGCCGCCTGCAGGCCGTGGCCGCCGAACCATCCGAGCACCTTCTGGGCTCCGTGGGGAAAGAAAACCACAGCCAGGAAGACGCGAAGAACAAGCGCCGAGGCCGCCCGATCCGTCTGAAGCAGTGCTTTGAACATGTAGAACCCCCGGAAAGAGAGATCGTACCCTATTCAAATTGTAATCGCATCCTCCCATTCGGGCCAGCGCCTTTCGTTTTTTTCTTTCTCAGCCCGGCTTCACCCATCTGCCCATATCCTTGTAAGGCAGGGTCAGGCGGACGATCTCCTTTCTTTTCGCCATGAAACGGGCCTTCATCCCTTTGAGCCACTCCCTATGGTCCCGGACAAATCCGATGTCCCCCACGTCCCATCCCGGCGCCCCCCTCGTTGCGCCCCTCTCGTCGATCAGGAAGGACCCGTGGCAGACGGTGCAGATAAAGTCGGTCTTTCTCACCCGGACGATGTCGTTCCCGCAGAAGGGGCAGGCCCGCACACGTCCGGCCCGCCTCCCCGGCTCGAAAAGGCCCTTCCCGACCCTTTCGGCGGTCCTGAGGTGCCTCTTGTCGGAAAGGACGTCGCCGGGCAGGGCCGCTTTCAGGGTCAAGACCGCCTTCACCTTCAGGCCGAGAAAGGCCGCGAGGGTGAGGAGGGTCTGGGGGGCTGTCCCTATCCTGTCCTTGAGGCCGTACGTGGCGACGAGTATGCAAGGCTTCTCCCACATCTTTTCGACAAGGGGGAAGAAGGAAAAAACCCGGTCTAGGAGCATCTTGACGCTTCCATGGGCCCCAAGGAAATAGACGGGAGACGCGATTACGATCGCATCGGCCGAGACCATCTGCCCCTTGAGGAAAGGGATGTCGTCTTCAATGGGACAGATACCCTCGTCCAGACAGCGGTAGCACCCCCTGCAGGGCATGACGTTCAGCTCCGGAAGGCGCACGAGGCTGAGCTCGCAATCGGGTGCATGCCTCGCCGCCTCCTTGACGAAAAGCTCGCAGTTACCGAGCTTCCTTTGGGAGCCGATGATGCCGAGGATCGTTCTTTTCCGGCTGATCCCGTCGGTCATGGAGTATCCCTCCTCCTGTTCGAGCCTATTGAAACTAAACGGATTTTATGTTACAACTCGTTGTCATGAAAAATAAGAACGTTAATCCTTTTAACAGAGGTGTATTTCTCTGGCTTTTTATTATCCTTCTTATCCTCTTCCTTTTCAATATCTACCACAAGCCGAGGAAGCAGTTCGAGACAATGGCCTTCAGCGATTTCGTGGAATCGGTCTCCGCGGACCAGGTGTCGTCCGTCACCATTCAGGGCAAGAACATCAGCGGCGTCATGAAAGACGGCCGGGACTTCAAGACCTTCGCCCCTGAAGACCCCGACCTCCTGAAGCTCATTAGGCAACATAAGATCAAGATACAGGCCAAGCCCGACGAGGACTCGGGCATATGGCAGTCTATCTTTGTCTCCTGGTTCCCCATGCTCCTCCTCATAGGCGTCTGGATCTTCTTCATGAGGCAGATGCAGGCGGGAGGGGGAAAAGCCCTTGCTTTCGGCAAGAGCAAGGCCCGCATGGCCAACGGAAGGGGGGAAAAGGTCACCTTCCACGACGTGGCGGGCATAGAGGAGGCCAAGGTCGAGCTGGAGGAGATCATCGAGTTCCTGCGGGACGCCAAGAAGTTTACCAGGCTCGGCGGTAGGATACCGAAGGGGGTCCTCCTCGTCGGGCAGCCGGGGACGGGGAAGACGCTCCTTGCCAGGGCTATCGCCGGCGAGGCTAACGTGCCTTTCTTCAGCATCAGCGGCTCCGATTTCGTTGAGATGTTCGTCGGCGTCGGCGCTTCCCGCGTGCGCGACCTCTTCAACCAGGGGAAGAAGAGCGCCCCCTGCATCATCTTCATCGACGAGATAGATGCGGTCGGCAGGCACAGGGGCGCCGGTCTGGGCGGAGGACACGACGAGAGGGAGCAGACCCTCAATCAGCTCCTCGTGGAGATGGACGGGTTTGAATCGAACGCCGGCGTCATAGTCGTCTCTGCGACCAACAGGCCCGATGTGCTCGATCCGGCCCTTCTCAGGCCCGGCCGGTTCGACAGGCAGATTGTCGTGCCCATTCCCGACGTGAAGGGCCGGGAAGAGATACTGGCGGTCCATACAAGGAAGACCGTCCTCTCCGGCGCTATCGATCTTTCGGTGATCGCCAGGGGTACGCCCGGTTTTTCCGGCGCCGACCTGGCTAACCTGGTCAACGAGGCCGCCCTCCTCGCGGCGAGAAAAGACAAGAGAGAGATCGAGATCTCCGACCTCGAGGAAGCCAAGGACAAGGTGCTCATGGGCGTCGAGAGACGGAGCATGATCATCCCCTTCTCGGAAAGAAGGAACGCGGCCTACCACGAGGCCGGACACGCGCTGGTGGCGAAGATGATCCCGAACTCCGACCCCATCCACAAGGTGACCATCATCCCTCGGGGCAGAGCCCTCGGCATCACGCAGCAGCTCCCGATAGACGAGAGGCACACTTACCCGCGGGAATACCTCGTCGACAACATTACCATCCTCCTCGGCGGAAGGGCTGCCGAGGAAATCGTCCTCAACCACCAAACGACCGGGGCAGGCAACGACATAGAGCGGGCCACGGAGATCGCCAGGAAGATGGTCTGCGAATGGGGCATGAGCGAAACGCTGGGACCCCTGAATTACGGCAGGAAAGACGAGCCGCTTTTCCTCGGAAAGGAGTTGCAGCGCCAGCGGGAGTTCAGCGAGAGTACGGCGAAAGAGATCGACGCAGAGTTGAGGAAGATCGTATCGGGCTGCTTCGAAAAAGCAAAGAGCCTTCTTCTGAACAACATCGACGCCCTCCATACCGTCGCCACCGCCCTCCTCGACAAAGAGGTACTGGACGGCCAGGAAATAGATAAACTTTTAGGGGAAAAGGTCAATGGCCCGGGGGAAACGGTTCAAGGATAGGCCTCTCGTGATGGGCATCTTGAACGTTACGCCCGACTCCTTCTATGACGGAGGCGCCTACTTCCCGAAGGAGAAGGCGCAGGACCGGGCAATGCAGATGATCGACGAGGGCGCGGACATCCTGGACATCGGGGGCGAGTCGACGAGGCCCTTTTCAGATCCCACGCCGGAGGAAGAGGAGCTCAGGCGGGTCATACCGGTAATCGAGTGGGTCAGGAAAAGGTCCGACGTCCCCATCTCCATCGACACTTACAAGGCTTCCGTTGCGGCTGCGGCCCTGTCCGCCGGCGCGGACATAATAAACGACATCTCCTCTCTTTCCTTCGATCCCCAGATGGCCGACGTGGCCGCCGCCTCGGATTCGCCCGTCGTCCTGACGCACATGAAAGGCACGCCGAGGGACATGCAGACGAACCCGGCCTACACGGACGTCCTGGGAGAGATCGAGGAATTCTTCGCCGAAAGGATTGCCTTTGCGAAAGGCCGCGGGATAGACGGGGACAATATCGTTATCGACCCGGGCATCGGCTTCGGGAAGCGCCTTCAGGACAACCTGGTCATCATAAAGGGAATCGGCCGCCTGAAAGGGCTCGGGAAGCCGCTTCTCATCGGCACCTCGATGAAGTCCTTCATAGGCCGCATACTGGGAACTACCGCTCTCCGGGACAGGGCCGAGGTCTCGCTGGCCAGCGCGGCCATATCCGTTTGGAACGGGGCCGATATCGTGAGGGTCCACGACGTGGCGGGGACCCGGAGGGTCCTTTTCTTCATGCAGGCCCTGATGGCACCCCCGACACAAGGATAAGCCGCCATGACGCACATGGTCAGGTGGCAGGACTTCCTCGACGTACTGATAGTCGCCTTCATCATCTACCGTGTGCTGCTTCTGATCAAGGGCACGAAAGCCATCGAGCTCGCGGTCGGCCTCATCATGGTTTTTTCCGCTTTTTACGTGTCGAAGAAGCTGGAGCTTTTCACCCTCGGCTTCATGCTCAACAGTTTCGTCGCGTCCATCGTGCTGGTGATCGTCGTGATCTTCCAGAACGAGATCAGGCGCGTGCTCTTTGTGCTGGGGAGGAGCCCCTTTTTCCGGAAGATCACTTACGTGGAGGAGACGCTCTTCTACGACGAGCTGGTCAACGCTTGCACGATCATGGGCAAGAAAAAGACCGGCGCGCTGATAGTGCTGGAACGCGAGGTCGGGCTCGACGAGTTCCTCGAAGGGGGGATCAAGATAGATGCGGACGTTAACGCCGAGCTCATAGTGAGCATGTTTCAGCCCACGTCTCCCCTCCACGACGGGGCAGTGATCATCAAGGACGGGAGGATAAGGGCCGCGAGCTGCGTTCTTCCCCTTTCCACGAAGGACGACCTCGACAAAGATTTCGGGACGAGACACCGGGCGGCCATAGGCATCACCGAGGTAGCCGACGCCGTCTCCCTGGTAGTCTCCGAGGAATCGGGCCAGGTCTCTTACGGCGCCGGCGGAGGCATAAACAGGAACGCGAGCCCGGAAGTGCTCAAAAAGGCGCTGAAGGTCCTCCTTCAAGGCCAGGAGACGGCCGGCGGCCGTTAGAACGCTCACGGAGGGGATGTACTTGAACGTCATAAAGAAATACCTCTTGCACGAGCTCAAGCTGAAAGTCCTCGCCCTTGCCCTTGCCCTCATACTCTGGTTTTCCATGACCTACATGGGGGAATCGAAGATGGGTTTCTTGGTGCCCCTCTCTTTTTACAACGTCTCCACGGGCATGGTCATGAGAGAAACGGATACGAAGAACGTCGTGGTCACGGTGAACGGGCCTCTTTCGGTCCTAAAGAACATGAAGGCAGAGGATATAAGGGTGCCCCTCAACCTTTCCAGATTAAGGGAGGGCCGGCACATCTTTAATATAGGCAAGGGGGACGTTATCGTTCCACCGGGCGTGAAGGTGGAGGACGCGAAGCCCGACTATGTGGTCGTAGAATTGGACAAGATTGTGGAAAAACACTTGCGCGTTGTAGTAAGATTGGATATGAAATGGCGGGGTATCTACGAGGTCGCCTCCTGGTACCCGACATACGTTGACGCGGAAGGCCCGAAGGAACTGCTGAAAAAGAAGGCCTTTCTGGAAACGGTCCCTGTTGACGGCAATTTCAAGCGGCCGCAGGAAATCCTGGACATTCCTCTTGACGCAAAATCGCTGGAGGCAAGAAAGGTTGTACCCGACACGGCCAGGGTCGTTTTGAGGAGGATAGGAAGATAGGGCTTGGGAGGGGCAGGATGCAGGAGCTGATGGTCAATATCGATCACATCGCGACGCTCCGCGAGGCGCGGGGCACGTACTATCCCGATCCCGTTCATGCTGCCGGCATAGTAGAGATGGCGGGCGCGTCCGGTATTATCGTCCATCTCCGTGAGGACCGGCGCCACATAAAAGACAGGGACGTCCGGCTTTTGAGGGAGGTCGTCCGGACGAAGCTGAATCTCGAGATGGCGGCAACGGACGAGATGGTCGGGATCGCGAGGGATGTCCTCCCCGACATGGTGACCCTCGTGCCCGAAAAGAGGCAGGAGCTGACCACCGAGGGCGGTCTCGACGTGGCGGGCAACACCGGAAGGATCGCTGCCGTCGTGGCAGGCTTGAAGGAAAAGGGCATCGCCGTGAGCCTCTTCGTAAACGCCGACGAGACCCAGGTAAGGGCGGCGCGAGCGGTTGCGGCGGATATGATCGAGATACACACGGGACATTTCGCGGACTCCGCCCGGCGCCTCAAAGAGGCGGAGCTCGCCAGGATTATCGCCGCTGCCCGGATGGGTAAGAACGAGGGCATGGGGGTCAACGCGGGCCACGGCCTCAACTACGATAACGTGGGGGCCATAGCGGCAATCCCTGAGATCGACGAGCTCTCCATAGGGCACAGTATCGTCGCCAGGGCAGTTATGGTCGGTCTCGACAGGGCGGTAAGAGACATGATCGCCCATATCCGAAACCGGGTTTTGCCATGATCGGCGTCGACATAGTCGAGGTCGCGCGGATCGAGCGGGCAAGGGAGGTCTACGGCGAGCGGTTCCTGCGGAAGGTATTCACCGCCGGGGAGATCGCCCACGCCCTGGCCAGAAGGAGGTGGGCCGAATCGCTCGCCGGAAGGTTTGCGGCCAAAGAGGCCTTCATGAAGGCGTGGGGCAGCAGGCTTTCGTTCAGCGGCATAGAGGTAGTCTCCGGCAGGAGGGGCAGGCCCTTCATCCTTTTTCAGGGCAAGGTTTATGAAGAGGTCAGCATATCGCACGAGCGGAAGTTCGCGGTCTCGGTGGTAAGGATCGGTCGGAAGAGGAGGCCATGATAGTTCTCTCGCCCGAAAGGATGAAGGGCTACGACGAATACGCGATCAGGACCTGGGGCATCCCGTCCGCCGTGCTCATGGAGAACGCCGGCAGGAGCACTTACAGGCTCATGAGGCAGGCGTACCTCCGGCCCGGGCAGAGGATTGCAGTCGTCTGCGGCAGGGGCAACAACGGCGGGGACGGCTTTGTCGTCGCGAGATACGCCGCGAGCGATTCCTTCAATACGGCCGTTTTCCTCCTCGCCGGACCCGGCTCGCTTTCCGGGGACGCCCTGACCAACATGAACCTTTACCTGTCCATGGGAGGGGTTATGCACCCCGCCGGCGATGAGCCGGACGTGGCGCTGGAGGGTATAAAGGGGGCAGACGTTATCGTCGACGCCATATTCGGCACGGGTCTTTCCAAGGAGGTGGGCGGCGCGGAAGCGGCCGTCATCGAGGAGATCAACCGGTCGGGAAAACCGGTGATCGCCGTCGATATCCCTTCCGGCCTCGACGGCCTCAGGGGGGTCCCCCTCGGGTGCGCCGTCCGTGCGACCCATACTTATACCTACGGCCACCCGAAGTTGGGGCAGCTTCTCCATCCGGGCGTCGATTACAGGGGAAGGCTGACTGTGGTAGATATCTCGCTGCCTCCCGCAGCGGAAAGGCTGATCGGCTGCGACGCGCATCTCGTGGAAGGCCCGATGCTTCGCCGGCTGTTGCGGAAACGGCCCTCCGATGCGCACAAGGGCATGTTCGGACAGGTTGCCGTAGTGGCCGGCTCGGCGGGCAAGACTGGAGCAGCCGCCATGACGGCGACGGCGGCGCTGAAGATAGGCGCCGGCCTCGTGACCCTGGCCATCCCGGCGAGTCTCAACAACATCGTAGCCTCGAAGCTCACCGAGGCGATGACGTACCCGGTTGACGACGAGGGCGCGGGCCGTTTCCCGCTGTCGTCTTACGAGGCGGTCCGGGCATTCGCGCAAAGCCGGGACGTGGTGGTTATGGGACCGGGCCTGGGCAGAGACGAGGAGACGATGGCCGTCGTCAGGGGGCTTTACGGGGACCTGGATAAAACATTCGTGATAGACGCAGACGGGATAGGCGCCTTCGAGGGCCGCCTCGACCTTCTGAGACAGGGAAAAGGTAAAGCGATCTTCACGCCCCACCCGGGCGAGTTCGGCCGCCTTATCGGGAAAAGCCCCGGGGAAGTGAACCGGGACAGGTTGAATTTGGGCCGCCAATTCGCCGTGGAGCATGAGGTTTGTCTCGTCCTGAAAGGGACGCCAACGATTACTTTTTCGCCCGGCGGAGAGGCCTTTATCAACCCTACGGGCAATCCGGCCCTGTCCAAGGGGGGCACGGGCGACGTGCTGACAGGCTTCATCGGGGGCCTGGCGAGCCAGGGCTATCCCTTGACCGAAGCAGGGTTTTTCGGCGCCTATCTGCACGGCTACGTCGCGGACACGTGGGCTGAAGAGCATACGGATATGGACCTCCTTGCGGGGGATTTGATCTCGGGGCTCTCCGGGGCGCTTCGGGACATCAGGGATGGAGCGGATAGAGTTTATATCGAGAAGTCCCTCTGAGACAATCGCAATCGGCGCTCATATAGGCCGTCTTGCGGAAGGGGGCGACCTCTTTCTGCTCTACGGGGAGCTTGGCGCAGGAAAGACCCAGCTCGTGAAGGGCCTCGCGAAGGGCATGGGCGTTCCGGATTGGCAGTATGTCCTGTCCCCCTCCTTCACGCTTATGAGCACGTACGAGGGGAGGCTGGTCCTTTGTCACGTGGACCTTTACAGGCTCGAGGGACCCGACGCGGATGATTTAGGCATTGAAGATTTTCTGGAAGGCGGCGTTGTGGCTGTCGAATGGGCCGAGCGCGCCCCTTCATGGAAGGACGGGATAAAGATCACGCTGCAGGCGGTCGCGGAGGAAGAAAGAACGATCGTAATGGAGGTAGAGGATGCTCGTCGTGCACAAATATGGCGGCACGTCCGTAGGCACCCCTGAGCGGATACGGAGAGTCGCCGAAAGGGTCATCTCTTACAGGCGGAAGGGGGCGGACATGATCGTCGTCGTCTCGGCCATGTCCGGAGAAACGGACCGTCTCCTGGGGCTGGCCGGGTCGCTTGCCAGGCTTCCCGACGAGCGGGAGAGCGACGTCCTTGTCTCCACCGGCGAACAGGTCACCTCCGCGCTGCTCGCGATCACTCTGAAAGATTTGGGCTGCGACGCGGTCTCGCTGCTGGCTTCGCAGATCAGGATAGTCACCGACTCGGCCCACGGGAAGGCAAGGATCGCGGAGATCGAGAAGGAGAGGATGCTGTCGGCCTTGGAAAAGGGACAGATCGTGGTGGTCCCCGGCTTCCAGGGCATAGACGGCGGCGGCAATATCACGACCCTGGGCCGGGGCGGTTCGGACACTACGGCAGTGGCAATAGCGGCGGCGCTCGGCGCCGACTTATGCGAGATTTACACGGACGTGGACGGCGTTTACACCGCGGACCCGAACATTACCGAGAAAGCGCGCCGGCTCGACCGCATCTCCTATGAGGAAATGCTTGAGATGGCGAGCCTCGGCGCCAAGGTGCTGCAGATACGGTCCGTCGAGCTTGCCAGGAAATACAATGTCCCGCTGCTGGTGAAGTCTTCCTTCATTGAAGGCAGGGGGACGCTCGTCAGCGAGGAGGTACCGACGATGGAACAGGTGGTTGTTGCGGGCATCACCTACAACAAGAACGAGGCGAAGATAACCGTGAGCGGGGTGCCGGACAGGCCCGGCGTGGCCTCGAAGATATTCACGCCCCTTGCAGACGCGAACATCGTGGTCGATATGATTGTTCAGAACGTGAGCCACGAGGGTCACACCGACATGACCTTCACGACGGCGAAGGTCGACGCCAAAAAGGCATACAGGCTCATGGAGAAGGTGGCGTTCGAGCTGGGCGCGAAACTGGTTGCCGTCGACGAGGACATAGCGAAGATCTCCATGGTGGGCTCGGGCATGCGGTCCCACTCGGGCATCGCCACGAAGATGTTCACCATCCTCTGTGACGAGGGGATCAATATCGAGATGATAAGTACCTCCGAGATCAAGATCTCCTGTGTCATAAAGGAGAAGTATGGCGAGCTGGCGGTCAGGGCCCTTCACGCGGGGTTCGGCCTCGACGCGGAAGAGGTCGTGGAAGAGAAGTGAGGATAGCCTTTTACGATACCACCCTGCGGGACGGCGCGCAGTCCGAGGACATCGCCTTCTCGGTGAACGACAAGCTCAGGATTACCGAGAAGCTCGATGACTTCGGCATGGACTTCATAGAGGGCGGCTGGCCCGGGTCCAATCCGAAGGACATCCAGTATTTCGAAGAAGTAAGGAAGGTCCGCCTCGACCATGCCCGGATCGTAGCCTTCTCCAGCACCCTGCGGCCGGACGACCTTGCCCGGCCCGAGGCCGACGAGGTCATGCGCTCCCTGCTCGCTGCCGAGACCGAGTACGTTACAATCGTAGGCAAGAGCTGGGACCTCCATGTGAGGGACGCCCTGAAAGTAAGCCTCGAGACGAACCTGAAGATGATCGAGAGGACCATAAGCTACCTGAAGGAGCGGGGCAGAAACGTTTTCTTCGACGCCGAGCACTTTTTCGACGGCTACAAGGGGAACAGGCCCTACGCGTTGAAGGTAATAAGGGCCGCAGCCAACGCCGGGGCGGACCTTGTCGTTCTTTGCGACACGAACGGCGGCTGCATGCCCTTCGAGATAGGCGGCATCCTAGAGGAGGTGCAAAAGTCCGCGCCCGCGAAGCTCGGCATCCACTGCCACAACGACACGGAGACCGCCGTTGCCAATACGCTGATGGCAGTGAGGGCCGGATGCGTCCAGGTCCAGGGCACGACGAACGGCCACGGCGAGCGCTGCGGCAACGCGAACCTCTGTTCGATCATACCCAACCTCGTCCTGAAGATGGGCTGCGAGGGCCTCGATCGCAAGAAGCTGGCCGCCTTGCGGGAGCTCTCCATCTTCGTCGATGAGGTAGCCAACCTGATACCGGATAAGCACCGCCCTTACGTGGGAGACGCGGCCTTTGCCCACAAGGGGGGCATACACGTGAGCGCCATCAGGAAAAACCCCGTTACCTACGAGCACATCGACCCTTCGCTGGTGGGCAACAGCCAGCGGGTCCTCGTTTCCGATCTGTCTGGGGAGAGCAGCATCCTTGCGAAGGCAAGGGAGTTCGGCCTTGACATGGAGAAGGATAGGAAGGCGGCCAGGGAGGCGTTGAAGAGGATCAAAGACCTTGAGCACGGGGGCTATAAGTTCGAGGGCGCGGAGGCGTCCCTGGAGCTGCTCATGAAGAGGGCCCTGGGGACCCACAAGAGGTCTTTCGACCTCATCGGCTTCCGGGTGCTCGCGGAGAAGCATGAGAGGAGCCTCGCCCCCTCGGAGGCAACCATAATGCTGAAGGTGGGCGACAGGACCGAGCATACGGCGTCCTTCGGCAACGGGCCGGTCAACGCGCTCGACCGCGCGCTGCGGAAGGCCCTCCACAAGTTCTACCCCGTCCTGCAAACGATGACGCTCGTCGATTACAAGGTGAGGGCCCTTTCGACAAAGGAAGGGACGGGGACGTTGATAAGGGTGCTTATCGAATCGAGTGACGGGCTCCGCACCTGGGAGACGGTCGGCGTCTCCGAGAACGTCATCGAGGCGAGCTGGCAGGCCCTCGTGGACAGCATCGACTACAAACTGCTTCTGGAAGAGGAGAAAAGATGAAGCGCCTTCTGGATATACGGGATGCCACCAAGGAATTGAACATTCTCCGGGCCCTGGAAAGCTACGTGAGACCCTTCGAGCTTCTCGGTTCCTACAGGCTCATCGACGACGGCCACCGTCCGGAAGCTACGGTCAGCATAAGGGCGGACCACGGGCAGATGCACGAGGCGGCCACCGGCGTGGGCCCCGTCGATGCGCTGGCCAATGTGCTGAAGAAATCGCTGGTTTCCATCTTCCCCTTTATCAAGGCGGTAAAGCTCGTCGATTTCTCTTCAAGGGTCCATGATACGAAGGCGGGGACATCTTCGGCAGTCGAGGTGTCCATTATCTTTACCGACGGGACCGAAATATGGAGCGTAGCGGCAACGTCGGAAAACATCAACATGGCCTCATTTATGGCCCTCATCGACGGGTTCGAGTATGCCATACTGCTCCACCGGTCCGGTACGGCACGAGATATATAGTTCTCTGTCGAGCCGTCGCACTTCCGGGCGTTTGTATCCAGGCTCGTGTTTTTCTGAAATGGAAAACCGGTGAATTGGAAGCGGAATCCTGCCTTTCTGCAAGGCTTTTTGCGCGATTTCCGTTTATTGACAAGCTTCCGGGGGGGGATTATATTAGAGAAGTCTTTGGGAGATAAAAAACTCGGGAGGAGACCATGGCAAAAAAGGTAATCGGAATAGATCTTGGGACCACTTTTTCGGTGGTTGCCATAATGGAGGGCGGCGAGCCGAAAGTTATCATTAATGAGGAGGGCAGCCGGCTCACTCCGAGTGTAGTAGCGTTTACAAAGGAAGGAGAGGTCCTCGTGGGTCAGGTCGCGAGAAGGCAGGCCATTACCAACCCCGAGAACACGATTTTTTCCATAAAGAGGTTTATGGGTAGAAGGTACAGCGAGGTCCAGGAGGAGGGAAAGCGCATACCTTATAAGATAGTGTCCGACCAGAACGGCCTCGCAAGGGTCGAAGTGAGGGGAAAGGCATATACGCCGCAGGAAATATCGGCCTTCGTCCTTCAGAAATTGAAGAAATCCGCCGAAAACTATTTAGGGCAGACGGTCGAGGATGCGGTCATCACCGTTCCTGCGTATTTCAACGATTCCCAGAGGCAGGCGACGAAGGACGCCGGCAGGATAGCCGGCCTCAACGTCCTTCGCATCATCAACGAGCCGACCGCGTCCGCCCTTGCCTACGGTCTAGACAAGCAGAAGAACGAGACCATCGCGGTCTACGATTTCGGCGGAGGCACCTTCGACATCTCGATCCTGGAAGTGGGCGACAATGTGGTCGAGGTGAAATCGACGAACGGCGACACCCATCTGGGCGGCGACGATATAGACCAGAGGGTTATGGACTGGATCGTGGACGAGTTCAGGAAGGACCAGGGCATAGACCTTTCAAAGGACAAGATGGCCCTGCAGAGGCTCAAAGAGGGTGGCGAGCGGGCGAAAATAGAGCTCTCCACCACCCTGGAGACCGAGATCAACCTCCCCTTCATAACTGCCGACCAGACCGGGCCCAAGCACCTGAACATGAAGCTCACGAGGGCCAAGCTCGAACAGCTTGCAGACGACCTTTATGAGAGGACCATGGAGCCGTGCAGGAGGGCCTTGTCGGACGCTAAGATGACGCAGTCGGACGTGAACGAGGTAGTCCTCGTCGGAGGCTCCACCAGGATACCCAAGGTGCAGGACATGGTGAAGCAGTTCTTCGGCAAAGAGCCGCACAAGGGAGTGAACCCCGACGAGGTGGTAGCCCTCGGAGCGGCCGTGCAGGCGGGGGTACTGGCAGGCGAGGTGAAGGACGTGCTGCTCCTCGACGTGACGCCCCTGTCCCTCGGCATCGAGACCCTTGGCGGGGTCATGACGAAAATCATCGACAGGAACACGACCATTCCGACGCGGAAAAGCCAGGTCTTCACCACCGCCGAGGACAACCAGACCAGCGTCGAGATACACGTGCTCCAGGGGGAGCGTGAGCTGGCCAGGGACAACAGGACACTCGGCAGGTTCCATTTGATCGGCCTTCCCGCGGCGCCGAGGGGTATGCCGCAGATCGAAGTGACCTTCGATATCGATGCGAACGGCATCCTACACGTTTCGGCCAAAGACCTTGCCACGAGCAAGGAGCAGAAGATCACGATCACCGCGTCTACCGGCATGAGCGAGGCCGATATCCAGAAGATGGTCAAAGACGCCGAGATGCATGCGGAAGAGGACCGGAAGAAGAAGGAGGAGGTGGAGCTGCGCAACCAGCTCGACAACCTCATCTACGGGACGGAGAAAACGCTCAATGAGAGCAAGGATAAAATAGGCCCCGAAGACGCGCAATCGGTCCAGAGCGCGGTCGCTGCCGCCAGAGAAGCCCTGAAGAGCGGGGACCTAGACAGGATGAGGGCCGCCATGGATGAAGTGACGAAGGCTTCCCATAAGCTGGCGGAGGTCCTCTACAAGCAGACGGCCGGTGCCCAGCAGCAGGGCGGGCAGGCCGGGGCGGGGGCAGGCCGGGAAGAGGGCCGGGCCCAGTCAGGCGGCCGCGGCAACGACGATGTGGTGGACGTAGAATTTGAAGATGTAAAGAAGTAGGAGGTAAGTTAATGGTTATCGGCTTTAAGAACGATAAAACCGTCAAGGACAAGCTATTCATACCCGCGGAGGTCTCCGTGCTTCCTCTGCGGGGTACGGTGGCTTACCCCGACCTTATAGTGCCGCTTGTGGTAGGAAGGGAGCGGTCGATAAAACTGATCGACGAAGCCATGGGCAGAGACAGGCTCATGGCTATCCTTACCCAGAAGAACCCTGATATAGAAGAACCCGAGCAGGAAGACCTTTACACCATAGGCACCGTAGCGACCATCATGAAAATGGTGAAAATGGTGGACGGGAGCCAGAGGATAGTTGTCCAGGGGCTCGCCCGTTTCAAGCTTGTTGAGTTCACCCAGAGAGAGCCCCATTTCAGGGCACGCATCCTGCCGATTTTTGAAGAGTATCAGAAGGACATAGAAATAGACGCTATGTACATCAACCTGAAGAACCTTTACAAGAAAGCTGTGGAGATAGCGCCCTACCTGTCGTCGGAGCTCTCCCAGATAGCGACCAAGATAGAGAACCCTGGGAACCTCGCCGACCTCATCGCTTCGACGATCAACATCAGCGTCGCCGAGAGGCAGGAGGTTCTCGAGAAGATCGACCTGAAGGAAAGGCTCAAGAAGGTCACGATCATGCTCAACAGAGAGCTGGAAACTCTGGAGCTCTCCACTAAAATACAGTCTCACATCAAAGAGGGTATCGATAAGACCCAGAGGGATTACTACCTCAGGGAACAGTTGAAGGCCATCCAGAAAGAGCTGGGCGAGGCCGACGAGCGGTATACGGAGATAGACGAGCTTCGCAAAAAGATGGGAGAGGCGAAGATGCCCCCCGACGTGCAGAAGGTTACGGAAAAGGAACTCGACAGGCTGTCAAAGATGAGCACCATGTCGGCCGAGTACACGGTGGCGAGGACGTACCTGGACTGGCTCGTGGAACTCCCGTGGTCTTACTCGACGGATGACAACCTCAACATCATGGACGCGAGGAAGATCCTCAACGACGACCACTACGACCTGGAAAAAGTGAAGAAGAGGATCCTCGAATACCTGGCCGTCAGGAAGCTCAAGGCCGACATGAGGGGACCCATCCTGTGCTTCGTGGGGCCGCCCGGCGTTGGTAAGACCTCTTTGGGGAAATCTATCGCCCGGGCCCTGGGCAGGAAGTTCATGAGGATATCCCTGGGAGGCATCCGGGACGAGGCCGAGATCAGGGGTCATCGGAGAACCTATGTGGGCGCGCTGCCGGGCAGGGTTGTTCAGGGAATAAAGAAGGCAGGCTCGAACAACCCGGTCTTCATGTTTGACGAGGTCGACAAGATCGGCATGGACTTCAGGGGCGATCCATCGAGCGCGCTCCTCGAGGTTCTCGACCCGGAACAGAACTGGTCCTTCAGCGACCATTACCTGGAGGTGCCTTTCGACCTTTCCAAGGTCATGTTCATCGCTACGGCGAACCTCCTCGACCCGGTACCGCCTGCTCTGAAAGACAGGATGGAGGTTCTGGAACTGCCCGGCTATACGGAAGAGGAGAAGCTCATGATCTCGAAACAGTTCCTCATTCCGAAGCAGCTCGCGGAGCACGGTCTTTCAAGCGACCTGGTCGAGTTCGAGGAGGAGGCGGTCAAAATTATCATCCGCTCCTACACCCGGGAAGCGGGCGTGCGAAACCTGGAGCGCGAGATCGCGGCGGTCTGCAGGGCTGTCGCCCAGGAAGTAGCCGAAGGGAAGACCGAGAAGACGCGCGTCAAAGCGGACGATATCCACAAGTTCCTCGGACCTATAAAGCACTATTCGGAGGTGGCCGAAAGGACGAAGTATTCCGGCGTGGCAACGGGCCTTGCCTGGACGCCCACCGGCGGCGACATCATTTTCATCGAGGCGACTAAAATGAGAGGCAAGGGGAACCCTCCCCTTCTGACCGGACAGCTAGGCGACGTCATGAAGGAATCGGCGCAGGCCGCATGGAGCTACATAAGGAGCAAGGCGCAGGATTTCAATATATCCGACGAAATCTTCGAGAAGCAGGACGTGCATATCCACGTGCCGCAGGGCGCTATACCGAAGGACGGCCCTTCCGCGGGCATCACTATGCTCGTTGCCCTCGTTTCCCTGCTTACCGACCGACCCGTGAGGAACGATGTGGCTATGACGGGCGAGATTACGCTAAGGGGACTCGTGCTTCCCGTCGGGGGCATCAAGGAGAAGGTGCTGGCCGCCCGAAGGGCAGGCATCACGAACCTCATTCTGCCGAAGATGAACGAGAAAGACCTTGAGGAGGTGCCGGAAAGCATAAAGTCGAATATGCACTTCAAGTTCATCGAGCGGGTAGACGAGGCCATCGAGGCGTGCATGGGGCCCCCAAACCCGGCGGATTTCTGCGTGCTCCAGGAAAGTACCGGAACCGGCTCTCGTTCTACTGCCGGTCCTGCCTCATGACCGTATCGAGCACCGAGAGTAATTCCTCTATCTTGTAAGGCTTGGCGACGAATCCTGAGAAGCCGTGCTCTTTGAAGTCGAGGAGCACGGGGTCGCTGGAGTAGCCGCTCGAGATGATGGCCCTGACCCTCGGGTCAATGGTATGGAGCTCTTTGATCAGCTCCTTCCCTCCCATACCTTCGTTTACCGTAAGGTCTGCGATCACCACGTCGAAGGGGCAACCGCATCGAGCGGCCTCGCGGTAACGCTCGATCGCTTCAATACCCTCCCTGGCGAACTGGACCTCGTATCCGAGCTGGAGGAGCATCTCTACCATCACCTCCCGCACGCCCCGGTCGTCATCCATGAAGAGGAGCCTTCCCTTTACCATGGGCCCTTTCTCCCCTTCTCCCCCGTCCTTCGGCGCCGCTGGGACCGCCGCAACGGGCATCAAGCTTGCGGCGGGAACGTAGATATGGAAAGTAGTCCCTTGTCCAGGCTCGGATTCGGCCGTGATCGAGCCGCCGTGCTCTTTCACGATTGAGTAGCAAATGGATAGGCTTAGACCGGTGCCTCTCTCCTGGCCCATCTGTTTGCTCGTGAAATAGGGATCGAATATGCGCTCGAGGTCCCTGCTGTCTATCCCGGGCCCTTCGTCCCGCAGGTAGATGTGCACGTATTCCCCCTCTTTCAAGGCGAGAGAGTTGTCCGGCCCGAGGGTCACGGACCTTGCGCCCACTTCGAGGACGCCCCCGCCGCCCATCGCCTCTTCCGCGTTCTTGGCGATCCTCTCAAGCACCTGGCGAAACTGCCCCTCATCCACCTTGACTGCAGGCAGGTCTTCGCCGAAAGAGAAGGAAAGGCTCAGGCGCGATCCGCGCAGAGAAGACTGAACGCAGTCCATTATGAGGGGAGCAGGGGCCACAGGGCGCCGCAGGGGCTCGCCCTTGTGGGCGAAAGCGAGCAGCTTATAGGTGAGGTCCTTGCCCCTCATGCAGGCCTCTTCCGCCTCGGCGAGCCGGCCGGAAACCTTGTCCTTCCCACTGAGGAACATCTTTCCGAAAGAGATATTGCCGAGGATCACCGCAAGGAGGTTGTTGAAATCGTGGGCGATCCCGCCTGCGAGCACGCCCAGCGATTCAAGCTTGCGCGCCTTCAGAAGCTCTTCCTCCATCCGCTTCTCGAGGGTGATGTCCCGGAATACGATGATCGTCCCCAGGGTGTTGCCGGCCCTGTCATGGATGGGCGACCTCGTCTCCGCGATGATCCTGACGGTCCCGTCCCTCGCCGCAAGGACCTTCTGATGCAGGGGACCCCTTGCGCCTTTTTGACCCGCATGAAGCGCCTCTTCGAGCGCGTCCCGGCTGTGCGGCGCTTCGATCACCGGCCTGAAGACGGCAGACAGCCGCTGCCCCGCAGCCTGGTCCTGGCTCCACCCGGTCAGTTCCTCCGCCGCATCGTTCATGAGGACAATCCTCCCTTCCCCGTCGGCAGCGATGACACCGTCGCCGATGGAGCGTAAGGTGACGGTGAGTCTCTCTTTCTCGTCGGCGAGGGCCTCCTCCGTCCTCTCGCGCTCCGCTATCTCTCTCAGAAGCTCCTTGTTGGCCTCCCTCAGCCTCGCCTCGCTCTCCTGGAGGAGCTCTTTCGAGACCGTCGTCTCGGCGAGCCGGTTCACCATCGTGTTGAAGTCTTCGATTAAAGTGGCCACCTCCCCCGATCCGCACGGCTTCGCAGGCGTCGCGAGATCGCCCCTCTTGACCCTTGCGGTTGCCTCCCTCAGCCGCGTCACGGCCCGCGAAAGATAGATCCCCATGACCGAGGCTATTACGGAAACGGTGAGTATGCCGAGTCCCATCCAGATGAGACCGACCTGTTTGAACGCTTCGATCACGCTCTTGCAGGCCCGCAGCAGGAACTGCTCCGTCTCTCTGTGCTCCGCCTCCGTCTGCTTTATGGGGTTTAGAAAATCGTCCTCGTTCACCGTGGCCGCTACGGAGAGCCGGGCTTGGTCTGCCGTCGCACTGCGCAGGGGGATGATATATATGAACCTTTTCATGATGTTCCCGTCCCCAGCCCTAAGGCGGTAGTAGCCGGAGGCCGGGCCTGTTTCCTTCAGGCTCCTCTCCATAATTGCCTCCAGCTCGGGAAGATTGCGGAAGCCCTCCGAGAGCCTTTTGTTCTCTGCCCGCAAGTCGCGATGGAAGCGGACCATCCCGCTGCCCGGCTCGAACACGAAAGTGTGGCCCGTCATGCCTATCGTTTGAACCGCCACCTCCCTGAACTTGGCGTCATGCTGGAGGTCGGACAGGGTCATCCACGGAACGGACTGAATGACCGTGTCCAGTTGCTCGGCTATGTCGCGCACCTTGCCGTAGACGGACGCCTCGCCTATCTTCCGCAGCATTGCCGCGCTCCGCGAGATGTCCTGTTCGTACCCCTTCTCGATGGTCCTCACGATTTCCCTTTCCATCCGATTTCCATAAATATCGATGAGGACGGCGAAAATGACGACCGGCACGAGGCCCGCGACGAGGGTTACAAGAAAAAGGCGGGAGCTGAATTTCTTTGGCAGCAACCTTGACACGATCATGGCTCTTCCACGTTGACCGAAAGCACCGCGCAATCGAGAGCTTGCCAGTAGTAATACCATACTTGAAAGGCCATGTGAAAGATAATTTCTTCGGCCCTCAGCCTCTATGTTCTTGACCGCTTCGCCCGAATGGATGTAAAACTTAAATAACAATGTTTTAACCACCTTACGATCCGGAGGACGGGCCGGGGGGCAAATTCGGGGATGAGTATGGAGGATCGCAGCAGGTCGAGGGCGGAGCTCATCGAGGAGTTAATCCGGCTGCGCCGGAAAGTCGCGAGCCTGGAGCGCAAGGCCGGCCCTCGCGCGAAGGACGCACGGGGGACGGAAGCCGCTTTGAGCGAGTGCCGCAGTAAGCTCGAGGCCTTGCTGGAGCAGCCTATGGTGGGCGTTTACCTCGTTCGCGAAGGTTTTTTCGCATACGTGAACTGCCAGCTTGCCTGCATATTCGGCTATGAGCCGGAAGAGCTGACGGGCGCCAGGAGACCGGCCGGCCTTGCCTGTCCCGAAGATCGCCCCATCATAGAAGAAAATCTTGAGAAACTGATCTCCGGAAGGGCGGCCTACGTGCAGCACGAGTTTCAGGGCATCAGAAAGGACGGGCAGACCGTTTATGCCGAGGTCTACTGTCAAATGGCCAGGGACGAAGGGACGGACGCCGTCCTGGGGATAGTCATCGACAGGAGCGATCAGAAAAAGCTGGGAGAGCAGCTCGTCCGGGCTGAAAGGATAAAAGCCATAGGCGCCCTGGCGGGAGGGATCGCCCACGATTTCAACAACCTGCTCATGGGCATCCAGGGCCACGCCTCCCTGCTCCTGCACCGTCTGGCACCTGCAGACCTCGCATACGACAAGCTGAAGGGTATCGAGGACCTCGTGCATAGCGGCGCCGATCTGACGAGGAAGCTTTTAGGTTTCGCGAGCGGCGCGAAATACGAGATCAGTCCTGCCGACCTGAACCCGATAATCGGGAAAACCTCGGAACTGTTCGGCCGGACCAGGAAAGAGATCGCAGTCAAGTGCCGCCTTCAGGAGGACCTGTGCTTCGTGGACGCGAACAGCGGGCAGATAGAGCAGATGCTTCTAAACCTCTACGTGAACGCCTGGCAGGCCATGCCGAAGGGAGGGACGCTCTTTCTCGCCACTGAAAACGTCTTGCTCGACAGGAGGTTCGTTCAGCCTTACTCTCTCAGACCCGGAAAATATGCAAAGGTCTCCGTCGCCGACACGGGCGAGGGCATGGATGAGAAGACAAAAGAGAGGATCTTCGAGCCCTTCTTCACAACGAGAAAGGCGGCGAAGGGCACCGGCTTGGGCCTTGCGTCCGTTTACAACATAGTCAAAGGGCACGGGGGCATCGTTACCGTTTCCAGCGCAAAGGGAAGGGGGACGACCTTCGACATCTATCTGCCCGCGTCCAAGAGGGCGGCCGACAAGGTAAGCTCTCCGCCCCCTGAGTCGCATCAGGTTGAAAATGGCGCCGAGACCATCCTGCTCGTGGACGACGAGGAGGCAGTCATCACTGTCAGCAAAGACATGCTGGAAGCGCTGGGGTACTCGGTGCTCGTGGCCGGGAGCGGCCAGGAGGCAGTCGAAGTCTTCGAGAAGAGCCACCACGCAATCGACCTGGTGATCCTCGACGTAGTGATGCCCGATATGGGGGGCGAGGAGACGCTGGCCCGCCTTAGGGCCATCGAGCCCGAAGTCGTCGTCATCCTCTCCTCCGGGTACAACCTTGACGGGCGGGTGACGCGCATAATGCGGCAGGGGTGCAAGGCCTTCATACAGAAGCCTTTTACCATAAACGTGCTGTCGCAAAAACTGCGCGAAGCCCTTGACTCGTAAGAGTGGAAAATGTGAGCGGCAGATGCTGCGCTGTCCGCCGGCGAAAAAACCATCGAAGGAAATGCTCCTGTAAAGAGACGTGCGGGCAGTTAACCTATACAAGGAGGTTTTTATGAAGAAACCCATCGTGTCGGCAGGACGGGCGCCGGGCTACGGCAGCGATGTAACGCTCGAGGTGGCCAAAAGGGTCACGGCTGCGGCCGAAGCCGAGGCAATAAAGAACAATTGGACGGTTGTGATCTCAGTCGTAGATACCCGCGGGCTCCTGGTCATGCTGGAGCGGATGGATAACACGCAGACGGCAAGCGTCAAGGTGGCGATTGAAAAAGCCCGCACGGCGGCCATGTTCAAGCGGCCGAGCAAGGCCTTTGAGGACATGGTGGCAGGCGGCCGTTTGGCTGTGCTGCGGATGCCGGGTGTCACCCCCATAGAGGGAGGCTTACCGCTCTTTTCGGGCGGCAAAATTACCGGCGCCATCGGTGTGAGCGGCATGTCATCTCAGCAGGACTCGCAGGTCGCGCAAGTCGGGGCCGATGCCGCCGGAAAGTGAGACCCTCGGGTCAAAGGCGGGAGTGTGCTGTTACGGGTGGTCCCGCCGCGGCGGGCTTTCGCTCTGAAGGCGGCCGCAGCCTTTGACGGCAGCGCCCTTTCTGCGCTATATTCTATAGGCGAAAACAGGGAAACTATGGAGATACTCAACGGTTTCGACCCTTCAGGGCTGGAGCGGGCCGTCCGGCTGCTCGCCGCGGGCGGGGTCGTCGCCTTCCCGACGGAGACGGTATACGGTCTGGGGGCGGACGCCTTTAACCCGGAGGGGGTTGCAAAGATATTCGAGCTGAAGGGGCGGCCGCGCTTCGATCCGCTCATAGTCCACGTGGCCGGGTACGAATCGGTGGAGATCATCGCCGCTTCGGTCCCCCGGAAGGCAAGGCGCTTGATGGAGCGCTTCTGGCCCGGGCCTTTGACGGTCATACTCGAGAAAAAGCGGATCGTGCCCGATATAGTGACCGCCGGTCTCCAAACCGTCGCGGTCAGGATGCCCGGCCATCCCGTGGCCCTCGATCTGATACGCAGGCTTGGGCGGCCCGTCGCTGCCCCGAGCGCCAATCCCTTCGGGTACATGAGCACCACCACGGCCCGCGACGTGGCGCGCCTGTTCGACCGTGGGCTGCCCCTCATCCTCGACGGCGGGCCTGCGAGCTACGGGATCGAATCGACCATCGTCTCCTTTGCCGGCGGCAAGGTCCGCCTCCACCGCCACGGCTCGGTCAGCGCCGAGGAGTTGGCCTCAACCGTGGGAGACGTCATTGAGAAGGAGCAGGGCGGCTCGTGCGAAGCACCCGGCGAAATGCCCTATCACTACGCTCCCCACAAGCCCCTCCGGGTTATCAGGTCCCTTTCCGAGATAGAAGTCGAGAATTCCGCCTTTCTCGCCTTCAGGAAGCCGGGAAACGGGGTAGCTGCGAGGCACGTGAGGGTGCTTTCCGAAAAGGGCGACTTGAGGGAAGCAGCGGCGCGCTTCTTCTCTACCCTCATAGAGCTCGACAGGACGTCATCGGAGATCATCTACGCCGAGGCCATGCCCGAAAAAGGCCTCGGAAAAGCCATGATGGAGCGGCTGAGAAAGGCTGCAAGGAAAACCGCCTGCACGGCCGTTGTAAACCTGCCGGATAAGTGATAGGATAGGCTTTCGGCCGCGGGCCGGACCGGGATATTCAACTTTCCCGATAGGACCTGAAAATGCTGGGAGTCCTGGGAGTTTTTTTGTTGCCTAGTGTGAAGGCATTTTAAAGAAAGGAGCAGCCATATCGACTACTTGACACCTTTTTCCTACAACTTTTTCACAGGTTTTCCACAAAAAATGTGGAAAGCGGCCCCGAGGGCGGCTCTCCTCTTCGCCGTCTGCTGCACCGCCTTTCTCGTGGCATGCTCGGGGACAAAAGGCGCGCGCCCGCCCTCCGGGACATCGTCCCCCTTTGACAACGCCCTTGTCTCGAAGGGGCAGGAGGATGTGCGGAAGAAGCTGGGGGATCCGACGGTAGTGAGCAGGACGATGGAAGACCATATCCTGTGGGTTTACACGCCAAAATTCAAGATCATACCCAACGACAAGGGCACCTTGTACGTGGAGTTCGAGAACGGAAAGGTGATAAAGATATTCCAAAAGAAATAGGAGAAGCAATGCTGTGTGAAAAGTGCGCCCGGGAAGTAGACCTCGTCATCTGCGGCGGGTGTGGGAGAAGCGTCGAGCTCCTCGGGCCTTTTTGCTACCAATGCGGCCGCAAGATCGGCAAAGAGGCCGCGCAGGAAGCGCGTACCGGTGAAAGCGATCAGGAGATTGACCTCTCGGGCCGGATTCTCTGCAGGGACGGAACCTGCATCGGCGTTATCGGCGAGCAGGGGACCTGCAAAATTTGCGGAAAACCCTACGCACCGGAATCATAGACTGCGATTCACCTGCTGCCGGTCCTGCTCCACCCTTTCCGCGGGGCGCTTGGAACCAAGCCCCGTCCGGGAAGGAATTTTTCGGGTGCTGCATTGAAATCTCAAAACCGAGGCAAACATGGGTTTTTTTGAAAAAATAAGAAGCGGCCTGACCAAGACGAGGGCCCAGATACAGACACAGTTCCAGTGGATGGTGAAAGGCAAGAGCCTCGATGAGTCTGCCTTCGACGAGACCGAGGAAGCGTTGATACTGGCCGATGCGGGCGTGGAGGCAGCGGAGGCGCTGGTCGGCGCCCTGAAGCGGAGATGGAAGACAGGCCGGATACAAACGGAAGACGACCTGAAACGGGCCCTGGCCGAAGAGATAGAGGAGCTCCTCCTCCCGGTCGAGAAACCCCTGGATACAAGAGGTGCCTCACCCTTCGTAGTGCTCACCCTGGGCGTCAACGGAGTAGGCAAGACGACGACGATAGCCAAGCTTGCCGGTATATTCCTCGGCGAGGGAAAAAGAGTGCTCCTCGGGGCCTGCGACACCTTCAGGGCCGCGGCCATCGAGCAGCTCGAGGTATGGGGAGGGAGGCTCGGAGTCGAGACCATAAAGCACAAGTCGGACGCCGACCCGGCGGCCGTCGCCTACGACGCCACCAAGGCCGCCCGAGCCAGGGGCGTGGACGTTCTCATACTCGATACTGCGGGGCGCCTTCACACGAAGGTCAACCTCATGGAAGAGATGAGGAAGATAAAGAGGGTCGTCGGAAGGGAGCTTCCCGGCGCCCCCCACGAGACGCTTCTGGTCGTCGACGCTACGAACGGGCAGAACACCATAGCCCAGGCGGAAAAATTCAACCGGGACATCTCCGTCAGCGGCATCGTGATAACCAAGCTCGACGGCACCGCGAAGGGCGGCTTCCTACTCCCCATAGCGCAGAAGCTCAAAATACCGATACGGTATATAGGAGTGGGCGAAAAGATGGACGACCTGGTGCCCTTCAGCGCCAGGGAGTTTGCGGAAGGCATGGTAGGCGTGGAACCGAACAAGCAGGCCCACCTTCCCTGAGAAGGCCGGCGGAAGCGATTTGACTTTATTCCCGTTAAATAATACCATTAAGCGTATGGTTTCACGAACGGCGAAGCCTCCATGCCCAGGCCGGACTCTAAAGGTCCGCCCGTCGCGCCGCCCTTCCGCCCGAACCTGAGATGCAGCTTAGAATAGATCGAGAAGATATTTTTCTCTAAAAAACTAATAATCTTCCTCACCCAGCACGTCCACGTGAAGCTTTATTACTTCAATCTCTCCGAGGTCTTCTTTGCATCCGTAGAGATGGCGATCTATACGGGCCTTTTCTTCTCCGTTCCGGCCGTCCTCTACCTCGTTTGGCGGGAATTCCGGGAAACCCTCAGGGGCAGGCTGCTCCACGGCTATCGCTACATAGTCTTTGCCGTCTTCCTCTTTTATGTCGGGAGCATCTTCTGCTACCTGGTCGTGCTGCCGTCCGGCATAGGCTTCCTTCTCAGCTACCAGGGAGGCGCCCTGAAGGCTATGATCTCGACGGACCGCTTCGTCCATTTTTGCATCACCATGGTATTTGCCTTCGGCGCGGCCTTCGAGGTGCCTATCATTCTCCTGGTGCTCGGCAAGCTCGGCGTAGTCACTTCCAAGGCCCTCTCGAGGACTAGGCGCTATGCGGTTCTGGTCATAGTGATCGCCGCGAGCGTTATCACGCCCACACCCGACATCTACAACATGTCCCTTCTCGCCGTGCCCCTCTACGGGCTTTACGAAATCGGCATACTCCTCATGCGCCTGGGGGAGAAAAGCAAGACCAAGCCCGCCTAAGCTGCAACATACCGGCACTGCAGCACGCAGGTAAAAGGCCGGGTTTGCCGTCTGACGACCGTCGGATTACGGAGGGCTGGACTCGCGCCTGTCTT
>JBEKOT010000017.1:0-25969 GCA_049521495.1 Syntrophorhabdales bacterium
CCGGTTGCCTGGGTGCTGCCGGCGCAGTACGGCAAAATCGACTACCAGCCCGTTATCGACGCCGTGCTGAAGGAAAACCGGCAGCTGGAGCACATTATAACGGTGCGGGCTGAGAAAAACGGCCGGTATCCCACGCTCGAGGGGCTCATAGAAACCGCCGAGCTGACGAAGGAAAACCTGAAAGAACTGGAGGAACGAAGGCCCGATCCGGACGAGGTCTCCCATATTATGCCCACCGGCGGCACGACCGGTTTGCCGAAAGCGAGCGTCAGGACCCACAATTCTTACATTACGAACGTTGAGTATCACGCGAAGGCATGGGAGATCACGAGCAAGGATACCATTATGGTCATCACGCCGGTAGGGCACAGCATGGCCATGCACTGGGGCATCGGCGCGGCCCTTCTCAATTACGCGAGGCTCGTCCTTCTCGATTCTTCCAGCGGTGAGGACATCTGCGAGTGGGTCCAGAAAGAGCGGGTCACCGCCATCCCTTCCGTTCCGGCGCTTATCACGAGGGTGGTGAACCTGGAGCGTATCGGGGACTACGATCTCAGTTCCTTGAAGAAGATCTGCCTGGGCGGGGCGCCGTCGACGCCCGAGCTGCTCACCGCCGCCAATAAGAGGCTTGGCTGTCTAGTCATAAACGCCTTCGGCTCCTCGGAAGGGACGAATATCTCGACGAGACCGGGGGACAGTGACGAGGTCATTCTGGGAAGCGTGGGAAGGCCGGCCTGTCCCTACGATACGATAAAAATTATCGACGACGCCGGGAACGAGGTGCCGCCCGGCGTGGAAGGGGAGCTCGTTTCCAAGGGACCGGGCGTTTTCACCGGCTATTTCAAGTCGCCCGAAGAGAATAGGCAGATCTTTACCGAAGACGGTTTTTTCAAGACCGGCGACAAGGCGCGGAAAGACCGGGCCGGGAACATCACGATCACGGGCAGGCTCAAAGATATAATCAACAGGGGCGGCGAGAAGATCAGCGCCCTGGATATCGAGAACCGGTTGGCAACCCACCCCGGAATCGATGAAAGCGCCGTGATAGGCATGCCGGACCCGGTTTTGGGCGAGAGGATCTGCGCCTACGTCAAGGCGAAGGCTGGCGTCGCACTGACATTCGACGAAATCGTCGCCTTCCTGAAATCGAAGGGGGCCTCCGTCCAGCAGCTTCCGGAAAGGATCGAGTTCGCAGCCGAGCTGCCCGTGACTAAGGTCGGTAAGGTCGACAAGAAGGTCCTCAGGGAAGACATCAAGAATAAGCTAGAAAAACAAGAATAATCCCGAAATCGGGGCCTGACTGTCTCCTGCGCGGCACCGTCGTGAACCACGGGTAGCAACCGAGTTCTTCCGCGACATCGCGCCAACGGCCAGGGCGTGAGTGCATCCTTCCTCTGCGGGCCATGGGCATCGGCAACAGGAGGCTCGGACTTCATCGGTCTATCACGTCCTCAAAGATGCTCCTCAAGAAGATGGGATAAAGCATGGTTCAAGGCTTTACCTTTGGTCAGCGGAAGAAAAGGGTGCCAGCGGCCGGGAGATTATTCGAACAGCCGAAACTATTCCTGAGAGCAGGGTCGCGAAGCACCCTACTGCTGGGAGGCGGGGGAGGCGATATTTTCGGCCTCTACAACCCAGCCGCCGCCCATCGACCTGTAAAGGTTTATAAGGGCGCGCATCAGCACAGCCTGTGTTTGGGCATAACTCAACTGGGCGTTGAAGAGACTCCTTTCGGCGTCAAGGACTTCTATGTAGCTGGTGTAGCCATTGTCGTGGCGGAGTCGCGCGAGGCGCGCGTAGGCTTCAAGAGCCTCGACCTGCTTGCTTTGCGCGGAGAGCTGCTCCCTCGACTTCGCCTGATCGATGAGGCCGTCCTCCACCTCCCTGAATGCCTGCTGGATTGACTGCTGGTAGCGGGCGAGCATCTCCGAGCGCACCCCTTCGGCAATCCTCACCGTCCCCGAGATGGCCCCTGCAGTGAAAATGGGGGCGACCACGGGCGCTGCGTAATTCCAGGTCCGGGCCGGACCCGAGAACAGGTTGGAGAGGCTGGTGCTCTCGAATCCGAAAAGACCGGTCAGCGAGACGTTTGGAAAATACTGGGCCTTCGCGACGCCGATCCTGGCGTTCGCGGCCACCAGGTTTTGCTCTGCCTGCCGGATGTCCGGCCGCCTCTCCAGGAGTTCAGAGGGGAGGCCCGCAGGCACTGCGGGCAGGGCTAGACGATCGAAAGAGCCGCCCCTGGGGATAGGACCGGGGTTCCGACCGAGGAGCACCGATATGGCGTCTTCCTGCTGGCCTATAAGTTTCTTTAGGAGGGGCACGGTGGCCTGAGCCGACTGGTACTCCGATTCGGCCTGGCGCAACTCAAGCTCCGAGATGAGGCCTCGGTCGAAGCGGAGCTGGAAGAGCTTGAGCGTGTCGTCCCGGCTTGTCGCAGTCCGCTCGGCGATATCGAGCTGCTTATCCAGGTCCAGAAGGTCGGCATATGCGGACGCTACGGCTGCGACTACTGTCAGAATGACCCCCCGCTTCGCCTCCTGGGTTGCCAGGAGGTCTGCTCTGGCCGCCTCGCTGGCGCGTCTCAGTTGTCCCCATAGGTCGATCTGCCAGCTGGCCGTGAGATACGTTTGGTAGTCGGAGTACGGGTTCTTGGCGTAGGAGGGCCATGGGGGGTTGACGTACTTGGTCGATTCCCTTCGCAGAGGGACCACGGCCCCCGTTACCTGGGGAAACTGGGCGGACCTCGCCACTGCCACGCGTCCCATGAACTGCTCGACGCGGGCTGCTGCTATATGGACATCCTTATTCTCCCTGAGGGCGGTTTCTATCAGCCCGCTGAGGACGGGGTCGCCGAACTGCCTCCACCAGAGCGTATTGGCGACGTCTCTGGCCTCCTTATTTTCGAAGCGCCAGCCGTCCGGGGCCTTGACTGCCGGCCTTCGGTAATCGGGACCTACCATGCAGCCCGACAACGCCAGAGCAAGGACGCAGGCGAGGACTCTACGCATCGCCGTCCCCCTTCTCGCCGCCCTCTGCCTTTCGCCTCTTCGAGCGGGCGGTCACCCGCCCAACCACGTAGAAGGTGACGGGGATGAGAAAGATGGCAATCACTGAAGCTGCGATCGTGCCGCCCATGACCGCCGTCCCCATGACCTGGCGGGCGTTCGAGCCTGCGCCCGAGGAAAAGGCAAGGGGCAGCACGCCGAGAAGGAAGGCGAAAGATGTCATGAGGATCGGCCGGAGCCGGAGCCTGGCCCCTTCAAGGGCGGCGGCATCCAGTGCGTTGCCCCGCTCGTACCGTTTTTTTGCGAACTCGACGATGAGGATCGCGTTCTTCGCGCCGAGGCCGATGAGGACTATAAGGCCGATCTGGGCGAAAATGTTGTTCACCTGGCCTCGCAGCGCTATTGCGGCAAAGGCGCCGAAGACGGCTACGGGCGTGCAGAGAAGCACGCTGAAGGGGAGCGACCAGCTTTCGTACTGGGCGGCGAGGATGAGGAAGACGCACAGGAGCGACAGGCCGAAGATCGCGGAGGCAGGTACGCCTTCCTGGGCTTTCTTCTCCTGGAAGCTCATGCCGATGTAGTCGAGGCCCATCTCTGGCGGCATGGTTCTGTGAAATACGTCTTCCAGGGCCTCCATGACCTGGCCGGAGCTGAAGCCCGGCTTGCCGGCCACGTTGATCTGGGCGGCGCGGTAAAGGTTGTAGCGCATGGTGAACTCGGGACCCGGACGGGACTGGATGGTGGTCACCGCTGAGAGCGGGACAGGTTCGTCCCGATCGTTCAGCACGTAAAACTGGCTTATGTCCTCGGCTTTCGTCCTGTATTTCCCCTCAGCCTGGACATAGACCTGCCACTGCCGTCCGAAGCGGTTGAAGTAGTTGATGAAATAGCCGCCCATGAAGGCCTGGAGCGTCTGATAGACCTGCCCGACGTCCACTCGCTGCTTGAGCACCTTGTCGCGGTCCACGTCCACCCAGAGCTGGGGGACATCCGGGACGAAGGTGGTCGTCACCCGCTCGATCTCGGGTCTCTTCCGGGCCGCCTCCACAAACTTGTTCAGATTCTCTGCGAGAAAGCCGATGCTCTTGCCTGCCCGGTCCTCGAGGACGAGGGTGGCGCCTCCCGCCAGTCCGATGCCTTGAACTGCCGGCGGAGGGAAGGCAAAAGCGATGGTCTCGGGCAGCTTCTGCATCTCCCTGTTCAGGTGGGCCATGATGGCCTCGTAATGCTCCTCCGGCCTTTTTCTTTCCCTCCACTCCTTTAGGGTCACGAAGAAAAAAGCGCTGTAAGTGTTCTGTGATGTAGACAGCAGGCTGATGCCCGGCACGGTCTGGAAGTGCTCGATGCCGGGGGTCTTTTTGACGATCTCCTCTATCTTGGTGCACACCTCCTGCGTCCGCTGGAGGGAGGCAGCATTGGGCAAAGCCGCATTGATGAAGATGTACCCCTGGTCTTCCTCCGGAAGGAATCCCCTTGGAATTCTGTTGCCGAGAAGGACCGCAAGAAGCGCTACCGCCGCGAGAACACCGAGGCTAAGGACGCTCTTGCGGATGAGAGACCCACAAAGGGAGATATAGCCCCTGGATGCCCGGCCGAAGAGCCGGTTGAAGGACTTGAAAAAAGCGCCGAGGGGCCCCCTCGTCTCCTTTCCGGGTTTCAGGAGAAGGGCACAAAGGGCGGGGCTTAGGGTCAAGGCATTGAAGGCCGAGATCAGGACGGATATGGCGATGGTAACGGCAAACTGTTGGTACAGCCTCCCGGTGATTCCCGGTATGAAGACAGTGGGGATGAAGACTGCCGCGAGGATGAGGGCGATTGCCATAACAGGTCCGGAGACCTCTTCCATAGCCCTGAGGGACGCCTCTTTCGGGGAAAGCCCTTCCTCGATGTGGCGCTCCACCGCCTCAACCACGATGATAGCGTCGTCGACGACCAGTCCGATAGCGAGCACCAGGCCGAAAAGGGAGAGGGTATTGATGGAAAAACCGAGCAGGGGGAAGACGGCAAAGGTGCCGATGAGAGAGACTGGAACGGCAAAGGCCGGTATGAGAGTAGCCCGCCATCCCTGGAGAAAGACATAGGTCACGAGAATGACGAGGGCAAGGGCCTCGAGGAGCGTGATGAGGATCTCGTGGATGCCTTCGGCTATGGACCTCGTCGTATCGAGGTCGACAGCATACTCGATATCCGTGGGAAGCCGTTTCTTGGCCCCTTCCAGCACCTTTTTCGCCCCCTGGACGGTCTTAAGCGCGTTGGTGCCGGGCAGCTGATAGAGGGCAAGGACGCCTGCAGGCCGGCCGTCGACCCTGCCGACGACGTTGTAGTTCTGCGCCCCCAGCTCAATCCGGGCCACATCGGAGAGCCTCACTATGGAGCCGTCGGGGTTGGCGCGGACCACGATGGAGCCGAATTCTTGCGGTGAGATAAGGCGACTCTGGGTGCGGACCGTGTAGGTAAACTCCTGCCCCGGCGGGACCGGCTCGCTGCCGATCTGCCCGGCCGGGTTTACCGTGTTCTGCTTTTGCACCGCGTTGACTATGTCCGGGACCGTAATGCCGAGCTTGCCCAGCGTGTCCGGCTTCACCCATATTCGGACCGCGTACTGGCCCGCTCCGAAGACGTTGATCATTGCGACGCCGGGCACGCGCAGAAGGGGATCGATGAGGTTGATGTTGGCGTAGTTCGCCAGGAAGGTTGAATCGTAAGTGCCCTTCGGAGAGTAAAGGGCGATGAGCATGAGGGGCGAAGAGCGCGACTTCTGCATGGTCACGCCGTAGTTTCTGACATCGACCGGAAGCTGGGGTTGGGCCAGGTTTTGGCGTATTTGGCTGAGGATAAGATCGGTGTTCGGGTCTGTCTTGACGTCGAAGTTGACGAATATTCTCATGGTGCCGTTGCTGGAGTTGACAGAGTACATGTAGTTCATGTTGTCGACGCCGCTCATCTGCTGCTCGATCGGCGTCGCGACGGACTGTTCGACCGTCTCGGCGTCCGCCCCGGTGTAAGTGGTCAGGATCTGGACTTCGGGCGGCACGATTTCGGGGAACTGCGAAACAGGCAGGCCGGCCATGGCAACGAGCCCGAGGACGACGAACATGATGGAGATCACCATGGCAACGATGGGGCGATTTATGAAAAAACGTGACATGGATGGGCCCCCTATCCGGCGCTCGTTCTTTTAGGCTGGGAGGACTGGCCGGGTTTCATCTCTTCCCGGCCGGAGCCCGGGGGCTCCTGCTGCCGGAGGATGAAGGGCTTCGGGATAACTACCGAGCCCTGTCTGACTTTCTGGAGCCCTTCGGCTATTACTTGCTCACCTGCCTTCAGGCCCTGCTCTACCACCCAGAGGTTGTCGACCCGTTCCGCTGTCCTGACAGGCCTGATGTCCACTTTATTGTCCTTGCCGACCACCGCGACCTGATAGTTTCCCTGAAGCTCGGTCACCGCCCGCTCGGGCACGAGGAGAGCCGACTTTCTGGTGACGGTATGGGCGCGCACCCTGCCGAACTGGCCGGGCCGCAGCACGTTTCCCGGATTGGGGAACAGGGCGGCAATCTTGATGGTGCCCGTCCGCACATCGACATTGCGGTCCGCAAAGGCGAAGCACCCTTTGTAAGGGTGGGTGCTTCCGTCGGCAAGCACCAGGTCGAGGGGCATCTTTCGGGCGAGGCCGTTCTGAACGTACTTCAGGTATTCCTGCTCGCTCATCGGGACGTAGACCTTCACAGGGTTAACGGTAGAGACCATGGTTAGCTCCTCGATGGAGCCCGGACCGACAAGATCCCCAAGCTGCGCCCTCGCGATGCCTGCTATACCGTCAATAGGCGAGCAGATGCGAGTGAAGCCGAGATCGAGCTGGGCCTTGTCAACCGAAGCCTTTGACGCAAGCATGGCCGCCGTGGCTCCCTGCTCTGCGCCAAGAGCGTCATCGAGGTCTTTCTTGCTTACCGCGCGCTCTTCGACCAGCGGTCTTATGCGATCGAGGTTGGCCTTTGCGGTTTCCCACCTGGCGCGGTCTTCCGCTAGGTGTCCCTTAGCTTGCTCGAGCGCTGCCTCGAAAGGCCTCGGGTCTATCTTGAAGAGGATCTGTCCTTTCTTGACGAAATCACCCTCAGTGTAGTCTCGCGAGATGAGGTAGCCCTGGACCTGGGCCCGGATAGTGGCGTTTACGAACCCGTCAACGGAGGCTGTCCATTCAGAATAGATCGGCACGTCCCGCTGTATCACCGTTGCCACTTCCACGACCGGGGCGGACGGCCCGTCCCCGGTCTGCGCCTTTTGGCATCCGCCGCAGAAAAGGGCCACTGCCGCTAGAGCGGCAATGCAAGGAAGGAGTTTAGCTCCTCGGGCGGTTTTCTCTTCGCGGATCGTCATTCATACCTCTCGATGTTCCTTATAATCCGACCCATTGCGTTCTTCATGGCTATGAGGTCCTCTTCCGTGAACCCATCGAGCACGCGGTCCAGATAGGTCTGCAAAAGAGGCATAAGGTCATCGCCCAGGGCCGCGCCAGCCCCGGTCAGGAAAATGCGGTACACCCGTTTGTCCCCTTTGTGGGACCTCCGCTCTATATAGCCCCGTTGCTCGAGGAGATTGAGGATCCTCGTGATGTTATGGCGGTCCTTGAGAAGTCTCTTCCCAAGCTGGCTCTGGTTTATGCCCTGCAGGTCTTTGAGCCTCAAGAGCACGCCGCACTGCTCCGGCGTCAGATGGTGGCCCGCGGTCTGAAGCATCTTCCTGAAGAGGTTGCTCCCCTGGGTGTGGGCGCGGTATATCCAGAAACCGGGAGATTCGTCGAGGGTAGGACACTTCATTATCAATCGCCTTTCCTATGAACGCGGCCGCCCAATCGGCTTTCAGGACGCGAGAAAAGCCGCCGACCATAATTGTTGTCAAAACAATGTTGTCACGACAATTTATAGTGAAAAAGCACCCGGTGTCAAGGAAAACTTATGCATCCAGAAATGCCTTCAATGCCGCAAGCGCCTTCCCTCTGTGGCTTATCCGGTTCTTCTCCTCCATGGCCAGCTCGGCAAGCGACCTCTCCAGGCCGGGCACCATGAAGACGGGGTCGAAGCCGAAACCCATTTCCCCCCTCTTTTCGAAGCCGATATATCCCTTTAGACTGCCGTAAAAGATGAAGGTTTGCTCGACGTCCGGGAGATAGTAGACCAGGTAGGCCCTGAAGACGGCGCTTCTTCCCTCCCGTGGGAGGCCCCTTAGCTCCGCGAGAAGTCTGTCCACCCTCTCCGCGTCGCTCGCGCCGTACCGGGCGGAGTGTGTTCCGGGCCTGCCGCGAAGGGCCGCCACCTCCAGTCCGGAGTCGTCGGCGAGTGTTTTCATCCCGAACCGGTTGCCTATCTTTCTGGCCTTCTTCCAGGCATTCTCGAAATAGGTCGGCCGGTCCTCCTCGACTGCCACCGATTCGTTCAAATCGGGCAGCGCAAGAAGCCCTTCCCCGATATCTGCGAGGTATCCTCCAATCTCCTTGAACTTGCCCTTGTTGGCCGTTGCGACGATTATCATGTTTCAACCCCGGCGCACGGATCTAAAGGAGAGGGAACAGGTGACCGAGGGCCCCTTTCTGGACACGGGTGATCTCAGTGATGCCTTTAAGAGAGTAGTCGTACATGACGTCGAGGAGCTCTTTCGAAAAGGGCAGCTTTTCCGCGGTGCCCTGCACCTCGATGAGCATGCCTTTGCCCGTCATGACGAAGTTCATATCTACCTCGGCGTTCGAATCCTCTATGTAGGACAGGTCGAGAAGGACGACGCCGTTGATTATGCCGGCGCTCACGGCGGCAACGGAGTCCCGGAGAGGTATTTTTTCGATGACGCCCCTTTTCTTCAGGTTCCATAAGGCCTCTACCAGGGCCACGAAACCGCCTACTATGCTGGCGGTCCTGGTGCCGCCGTCCGCCTGGATGACATCGCAATCCACCCAGATCGTCCGCTCGCCGATGACGTCAAGGTTGACCACCGCCCTGAGAGCCCTGCCTATAAGCCGTTGTATCTCGTGTGTCCTGCCCGCTATCCTTCCCGTCACCGATTCCCGGAGAGTGCGCGAAGGCGTCGCCCTCGGCAGCATGGAGTATTCCGCGGTAAGCCATCCCTTTCCTGAATTTTTCAGAAATGGAGGCACCTTCTCCTCGATGCTGACCCCGCATATTACCTTCGTCTCGCCCATCTCCACAAGTACGGATCCATCGGGGAACTTGAGAAAGTTCCTGCTTATCCTGAGGTCCCTGATCCTGTCGTTCGGCCTGCCGTTGTTTCTCATCTGCCCGTCCTTTCTGAAAAATATTTCTCTATCCCGCTGGACAACCTGGATATCGTTTCAGAGTTATCGCCTGTGCTCAATTCCAGCTTCACCGCGATCCCCGGCATAGTGACCCCGAGGAGGGGGAAGAGGGGGAGATGGGTTATCTTGACGCCAAAAGGCGCGGCCACTGATGCCGCGAGCCTGTCCGACTCTTCTGCGAACCGCGACGGTATCTCCGTGATCGAGAGGAACCGGCCCTCCCCCTTCCTGCCTTCCGCCTCTGCTACCGTAACGCGGCTTTTCTCCGAGGGGACGATCTCGACGGCGAGGAAGACTGCCTCCTGTACGCGGTTTATCCTGCTGATTTTTTCCACGTGCTTGTCTATATCCGTCTCGCCCTGGACCAGATTGACCCCATAGCCCTTGCCTTCAAGGGACTGCGCAAGGAGGGCCAACGCCTCCTCGCCGCCGTCTCCGATCCTGTAGAGGATGACGGCCGGCCCGGCTGCATCGCCTTGCGCGAAAAGAAAGAGAATGAGGAGTATGGCGCAGAGGGTCCTCACCCTAGCCCGCCATAGCTGCACGACTCACCTTTTCGCCTCCCTTGAACTCCCGCGCCGGAACGACCGGAGCCGGGGCATCGCCTGAGGCGCTTGTATTCTTCGGAAGCGTAAACAAAGTCCCGGTCTGGCGCGCCGGTGCCGTAAGCGTCAATCACTTCTTCTTGATCTCTTTCATCCTTCTGTACGCGTAACCAACGAACCAAACGGCCGCTACGATCAGAGCCAAAAAGAAAAAGGCCGAGGCCAGAGCAGCGAATATATGGAGGAATATACCCAGAATGAAAAAGACGATGAGGACTGCCAGGCCGGCAAGAAGACTCGCGACGACGAGCGCCCCTCCAGTGATGAAATCCTTCAGGACGTGTGCCATCACCTTTTCTCCAGCACGTGCTTTTCCAAGTTCACGGCGGCCAGCGCTCCGTCCCCCACCGCTGTCGCGATCTGCCTGAGCGATTTCTTCCGTACGTCGCCGGCGGCGAAAAGACCGGGGCTCCTAGTCTCCAGGTTTTCGCCGGTCACGATAAAGCCGGCGGCGTCCCTGTCCACCAGCGGGCCGAGGAAGTCCGTCTGCGGCTGCGACCCGACGTAGCAGAAGACGCCGCTCACCTTTAGGTAGGATCCTTCGTTCGTCAACGTATCGCGAAGGGTGACCGACTCGACCTGCTCCCCGCCGTTTATACTCAAAGGCGCCTTGTTGAGAAGGAACTCGATCCTTCCGTTCTTGGCTGCCCGCTCTTGCAGTGCCTGTTGTGCCCTGAGCCGGTCGCGCCTGTGTATCAGGTACACCTTGCCGACCATGTTGGCCAGCGTAAGGGCCTCCGAAAGGGCTGCATCGCCGCCGCCCACGACCGCCACATCGAGACCCCGAAAGAACATGCCGTCGCATGTTGCGCAATAGGAAACACCTCGCCCGAGGAGCGTGTCTTCACCGGGTATGCCCATCTTTGCCGGCACTGTCCCCGTCGCCGCTATAATGCCGATGGACCGGTACGACTTCTCCTTATCCACCCTGGTCTCAAAAAGGCCGCCCTCATAAACTACGCCGTCGGCTTCCAGGAACTCCTTTATCTCGAGCCCCAGCCTGCGGGCCTGCTCCGCCATCCTCCCCATCAGCTCGCTTCCCGAGATGGGCTCGGGAAATCCCGGGTAGTTCTCGACATGTTCCGTGTTTATGGCTGCGCCGCCGACAAGCCGCTTTTCCAGAAGGACCGTACTGATCCCGGCCCTCACCAAATAAATTCCTGCAGTGAGCCCTGCCGGCCCTCCTCCGATGATCACCGCTTCATATGAATTGCCCATTACAGCCTTGCCCAGACGTTAGCTTATCATTAGAAGGGTTCAAATTCTATAGTTCTCCCATCGCGGCCTTGTATCCGGCCCGGAGCCTCCGGAGGCCTGCCGGAGGGCGACCTTTTAGGGCACGTATCCGCCCCGCCGCCCGGACCGGCCGCCAAGAATCTATCTCGCTACCCCCGACTTTTGTGCTATAAAAGTAAAGAGGAGGTGACCGGAAGATGGTTAAGGCGAAAGGAAAACACCTCGATCCCCTCTGCACGCGCCGCCAGGTATTGAAATTGAGCGCCGTCTCGGTTGTGGGCATGTCCGCCCTCGGTCCCCTGTTGGCCAGAGGAGGTACGAGCCCCATCATAATTATGGAGCAGGCCCGGGGCATAGTGCTCGCAGACCCCACCAAGTGCGTAGGGTGCCGCCGGTGCGAGCTCGCCTGCACCGAGTTCAACGACGGCAAAGCAGCCCCTTCAATTGCCAGGATCAAGGTCGGACGGAACCTCAACTTCGGACCAAAGGGGGCTTTTGCCGGCAGGGAGGGCCTGGGCAACTGGGGGAAGGGGCTAGTGATACAGGACCTCTGCAAGCAGTGCCCCCACCCGGTGCCGTGCGCCGATGCCTGCCCGAACGACGCCATTGTCGCAGCGCCTCCGCTTTATGCGCGCGTCGTCGACCGGGCAAAGTGCACAGGGTGCAGGATGTGCCTGCGAGCGTGCCCCTGGGAGATGCTCTCCTTCGACGAAGATTCGGGCAAGGCCACCAAATGCTTTCTCTGCGACGGGAAGCCCAAGTGCGTGGATGCGTGCCCGGCGGAATCGCTCACATACTTGCCCTGGGTGGACCTGACGGACAAAGTGCCCATACGGGCGGCTCCATTGGCGACCCTGAGTCGGGAGAAAGAAGCGGCCTGTCTCGAATGCCACAAGAGGTGAGAAGGAGGAAACAGAATGGCCAAATACGGAGGATGGGCGGGTAAAACGCTTCACGTCGATCTCTCTACGGGAAAAAGCCGGACAGAGGACACCATAGAGAAATACAAGGATTTCCTCGGCGGGACCGGTTTAGGCTACAAGGTCATGTGGGACGAGGTCGCGCCAGGGACGAAGCCTTTTGACCCTGAAAACAGGATAGTCTTTGCCGTAGGACCGCTGGCGGGAACGGGCGCTCCCTGCAACGGCCGGACGGCGATCACAACCCTATGGCCCACGTGCTGGCCCAAACCCCTCGTGGCCACGGGTCATATGGGCGGCCACTTCGCAGCAGCCCTGAAATATGCGGGCTACGACGCCGTGGTCATCAAGGGAAGGGCGGATCACCCTGTCTGGCTGTCCATTGTCGACGGCCGCGTGGAGATAAAGGACGCGCGAAAGCTCTGGGGAGAAGGCATCCGCCGAACGACCGCGGCGATCTCCCAGATTCTCGGGCCGGAGGCGGTGGTAGCGGCCATAGGCCAGGCCGGAGAGAACCTGGTCCCCATGTCGGTGGTGATGAATTCGGTCTCCCACTCCGCAGGCGGCGTGGGCGCCGTCATGGGCGCCAAGAACCTCAAGGCCATAGGGGTAGCTGGCTCGGGCCGCATCTTTATCGGCGGGGACAAGGGGGAGTGGGAGAAGCTTGTCAAGTACCACCTTTCGCTCCTGGGCGCGAACAACCAGCACGTAGTGCCCAGCTCTCCCCAGCCGTGGGCGGAGTTCCACGACCCGGGCTCAAGATGGAGGGCCTCTAAGGGAAAGGCTTGGGGGGCAAGCTCCCCCCCGATTGAGGTGGGAACGTGCGAGCCTCACAATTTGAACCGGATAGCTTACCGAACGAACAACGCAGCCTACTACCTCGGGGACATTGCCTGGCAGCACACCGTGCGCGGGAACGGATGTACGGGCTGTCCCATCAGGTGCCACACCATGATAAAGGCGCCCTCCGTAGCGGCCAAGTACGGCATTATGGAAATAGGCCAGAACACGTGCGCCGGCCTGCTGTTCGGCAGAGCCTTCTTCAAGGACTTTCCTGACGGCCCGAGGGGCAAGACGAACATGGAAGCCTGCATGGTGGGCATGCACCTGGCGGACGATCTTGGGATCTGGTGCAACTATCAACAGCTGCAGCGCGATTTCCAGAAGATTTACTACGAGGGCCGCATCAAGGCCCAGCTGGGAGAGAAGGAGTATAAGAGCTACCCCTGGGACAAGTACGAGAAGGGCGACCCCGCCTTTCTATTCGATCTGTTTCCGAGGATAGCAGCAAAAGAGGGTGAGCTGGGGTACGCCCTCGGACTCGGCACCGGGTACCTCCTCGAGCGATGGTCGATCCCGGAAGCGACATGGGGGAAAGACCGTGAGCTTGCCTACTGGAAGATGGGTCACCCGAAACACCACTCGTCGGAAGAGGCCGGCCAGTGCGGTCTCCTCATCAACCTCATCTACAACAGGGACGCCCAGTGCCACTCTCACGTCAACTTTATCCGCAACGGGCTGCCCCTCGCGGTGCAGAAAAAGCTCGCCGCCGAGATATGGGGCTCCGGCGACGCCGTCGATGCCGTAGGAGCATATACGCCTATGAACCCCTGGAAAGCGCGGATGGCGAAATGGTCACTCTTGCGCAAAGAGCTCCACGATTCACTTTCGCTGTGCAACTGGATGGGGCCTTGGGTGGCCTCACCCCTTCGGGAGCGAGGCTACCGCGGCGACGATTCCATCGAGTCGATGCTTTACAGCCTGGCAACAGGGGACAAGAAAAACCGCCACGAGCTGGACGGAGTTGCAGAGCGAATCTTTGTGCTGCACAGGGCTCTCACCATCCGCGACATGGGCACCTGCAATATGCGCACCCGCCACGATCTGGTCCCGGAGTGGGCTTTCGAGGACGGCGCCGGCAAGGCCGCTTTTACAAAGGGGACGACCCGTATGGAAAGAAAAGACGTGGAGACGGCGATCGACCTCTTTTACGGCGAGTTTGGATGGGACAGGGCGACGGGCGCCCCGACCGCAAAGGCGTATAGGGACGCAGGGCTTGCAGACGTGGCCGGCGAGATGGCCAAACGCTCGCTCCTGCCCGACCGTTTGTGAGGCAGGAGGCCCGAAGGGAAGAGGAATGGCGAAAGCGGTTATCCCTAAAAAAGAGGGGCCGGCCTTCAAGGCCGCTCTGATCCGTGAGGCGAGCCGCGAAGGCCGCCTGATCGCGGAAAGCGAAATCAGAAGCCGGCTCGCGGAAAAAGGCCTTGCGCCGGTCAATGGGGAAGACGGATGGACCGAAACGGACGGAGCCGAAGGGGTCGGCGACGTGGCCGAGCTCCAAACCGACGGGGGCGACCGCTACTACTACTCGTCCGAGAGTATGACCGAGACCTATGCGCTTCTGCTGCTCCGGAAAAAGATAGACAGGACCCGCCTCATCGCCGAAGTCGTGCGCGAGAGCTGTGCTGCCTACCCCAAGCCGGTCCCCCTCGATCTTTTCGCGGACCCGCCCTTCGACCTTACGGTCGAGGACGTGACCCGCGAGCTGGAAAGGATGAGGGACAACTCAGGGTATCAGGATATCGCCCGGACTTTGACTTCTACCGGTCGCGTCTTCCTTTACTCGACCCTTCATCTGGAACCTGACCACGCAGCCATGCTCGCTGAGTGGATCGACGTAGGACAATTGAACAACCCGTGAAGGGCCTTCGGAAAGAGTGCGAGGGCTGCAGCGGATAAAGAGAAGGGAATTGAAGGAAGATGCTCCCTTTCGCAAGGAATACGCTCCTATCCGGCCGTCTCGGCGAGCGCATCTCTGCGCTCCCCAGAGACGCTGACGCTTGTGCCGCTCTCGCCGGCACCGTGCGGGCCTTCGAGGCGATGAGGGCGCGGGCGAGCGAGATCCAGACGGAACTCCACCTTGTCAAGCCCATTCTCAAGACGCTGGGCTATGTCTTCGAGTCAAAGCCGCAGTTCTTCGAGGAAAGGATCAAGGGTCCGGACTTTGCACTTTTCAGGTCGGAAAAGGAAAGGGCCGTAAGCGCTCCCTTGTGGGGAACCAAGCAGTACTACGAGCGTGCTCTCGCAGTGCTTCTTGTGAAAAGGTACGGCCGGGACCTCAGGGAGGGCATCAGCGGTTTTTACCTGGAGTTCGAAAACCGGATACCGTTATATCAGTCCATATATCTCGCCAAGAAGACCGGGGTGCCCTGGAGCATACTGACGAACGGCAAGAGCTGGCTCCTTTTGAAAAGGCCCTCCGTCTTCGAAAAGCCCCTCGTCGAGATCGACCTGGAGAGGGCGGTTGCCGAGGAGGACGAAATGACGGTCCACCTTTTCAACCGGATCTTCTCCTCTGCCGGCCTCGGCGGAGACCTCGGCGCTTTACTCGAAGAGGAAAGGACCGAGCTGATCGCCTATCTCGCGGAGAAGCGCCGGTCCCTCCATGACCTGAAAGACAGCGGGAAGGACGGGGCGGAGGCTGCCGCCTTGGCGCTTTACAGGCAGCTTTTTGCGGAGCAGGGGCTGACTGTGGGGGGCGGCGCCGGGCCGGACAACTCGGGTGGCGCGGGAGGCAGTCGGGCAGGGCAGCCGGCGCCGGTACGCGCATACGACCAGTGCGACATATTCACTTACCTTTTTGTGAACGGGCGGGAGCCGGAACCGGACTGTGAGGAAATCGTTCTTCATGTTATCGGTGCGGACCGCACCAAGGAGCGTCTCCTATCGCTCAGGATACTAGATATGACGCCCGGGTTCGGGGCTTTAGGCGCACGGCTCGTAGAAACAATGGCTTACCTCTCCTTCCTTCTCCCTTACAGGGAGGGGCGTGCCTTCATAGCGGAATGGGAGAACGAGACCCTTCTCCATCAGTTCATCCTCAGCCGCGTGCTTTACGGAGTCGAAAAGCACCCTTTCCCCCTCGATGTTTTGCAGAACTCCATGCGCTCCCGCTTCGATGCTGCCGGTGTGAACTACAGGTTGGGAAACCCCCTTCTCGGCATGTCTACGAGGGCACTGGGGGATCTTTCGGACGTAATGAGCCGGGTGAGAGAGATGGAGCGCCTGGTCTCTACCCTGTCCGACAGGATCAAGGAAGACGCTGCGGTGAAGGGTGAGATAGAAGCGAGGCTTCTAGGAGTGCTGCGGAGGATAGGCGAGATCATGGACCTGACGACGGCCTTGTATTTCGACCAAAGCCTTGAATCGAACAAAATAGCTGAATTAGTTTATTACATAGACGGCGACGAGGAGGTCTGGAAGAGAGCGAGGGCAACAGACTGGTACTCTTCCGCAAGGGAAATAGCCCGGAAGAAACACTTTCTCCACATGGAGGTCGAATTCCCCTTCCTTCTGAACGACGGTTTCGACTTGATCTTTGTGCGGCCGGCCCTTGCCTACGTCTGGGATGAGAGGTTCCCCGCCGAGGAGCTGGCAAAGGCGTATATCAAGAGGGCAATGACATACCTGAAACAAACCGGAACTATCGTGCTCTCTCTCGACGACCCCGCCGAGCTCGCTTCGGACCTCCGGAAGTCAAAACGGTACATCGCCGAGGTTGAAGGGGGGACCGTGCTGGTCAGGAGGCGTTGAGGCTTACAAGTGGCGACTCGAGAAGAAGGTGTTGAAAGGGGCGGGAGATGAAGATAGGTCTCATCAGTGATACCCACGGCTCGGTAAAAGGCTTCCAGAAGGCGGTCGAAGGCTGTTTCCGAGATGTCGAGATGATCCTCCACGCCGGGGACGTCCTCTACCACGGTCCCAGGAACCCGCTGGGGGAAGGATACAATACCTCAGCCCTGGCAGAGCGGATAAACGGCCTTGAGATACCGATCATGATCGCCAGGGGTAACTGCGATGCGGACGTGGACCAGCTCGTCCTTGACCCGCCCCTTCTGTCCCCGTACGTGTTCCTCAATGTTGACGGAAAGAGGCTCCTCGTCATTCACGGGGAGAATAAGAGGGATGGAGATTTCAAAAGGCTGGTCGGTCAATTCGGTCTTGCCGTCCTCGTGCATGGCCACAGCCATATAGCGCGTATTAAGAAAGTCGGAGGCAGCCTGATCGTGAACCCCGGGACACCGACGATCCCAAACCCGTCAAGCTCTTTCGGGAAAACGGCGGCCGTCCTCGATTCGAAGGCCGGCGCAGTGAAGATCTTCGACGTCGAGACCGGGGCAGTGGTGCTCGAAGGCATCTTCGACGTATGAGCTCCTTTGCGATCATCGCGGCATGCCTCGCCGCTATGGCAGCCATGATCGCCGCCGGCGCCCTGCTGCAGTATCGACGTTATCAGGGAAAGTATCTGGCTGTCGCCCGGTCCCTCTGCGAGCCGGGGTCCTTCCGCGTATCGTTCCTGTTGCGAACGCTCCTTCTTTCAGGGAAGGTCGACGGCCGCAAGATGCGCTACGGCGTCTTCGGGGATGAGAGGAAGGGTCCCGTCAGCTCTTATCTTCTCCTGGAATACCCGGTGCGGGGCAATTTTCGGTTCTACAAGGGGGGCGACATCGAACTTCTCGACTCTGCCGTCAGGGGACTGATGGCTGTCCTCACCGAGGATGTCGATTTCCGGGGCCTCTTTGTCACGTCGCCCCGTACCCCTTTCCTTGCGAGGCTTATTACGAGGCCCCTCGGCTTTGCTTACAATCCGGGACTCCTTCTCTGGAGATGGGGAAGCGATGCCTTTGACCCCGGCAAGATCCACGCCGATTTCATGAAGCTCATGAACCTGGCGGAGCACGGCATCTGAGGCTGCGGCTAACGTTGCAACGCGCAATCGCTTTTGTTACTATTGTTTCCTAAAGGGGGTTTAGAGTATGGACATGTCGATCAAGGACAAGTTTGAGCGCCTTTGGAAGAAATATTTCAACGATAGCGACCTGCCCATTTCGTTCTTCTACACGAACGAGAAGCCGCCGGGAGCGGAGATGCCTAAGCCAGCCGCGAACCACCGGTGCATGGTGGGGGATCTCGCAAAGGCGAGGCGGGGGAAGAACGTGGCCTTCAATGCCGATGTGATCGGCTGCGCCGGCGGCAAGAGATATCTTGGTTTCTCCAGCAAGCTCAGGCCGGAGTTCGAATACTTTCTTTCTTACGGCATACCCGGTAAGGTCGAGGGCGAGCGGTACAAGAAATCGCCGGAGCTGGTCAGGGAGGTTATGAAGAGGCAGCCGGTCTTTACCGCGCCGGGTGCGCTCATCGTCTTCAAGCGATGGGATAGGCTTGTGGAATCGGACTACCCGGACGTGGTTATCTTCTTCGCGCGGCCGGACGTTCTCTCCGGCCTCTTCACCCTCGTCGGGTTCGACGAGGCGGACCCCAATGCCGTCTTTTCGCCCTTCGGTGCAGGGTGCTCGACGATTGTACAATACCCCTATCTCGAGAAGGACGCAGAAAAGCCGCGGGCCGTCATAGGGATGCTCGATGTCTCGGCGCGGCCGTGCGTACCGCCCGATACCGTCACCCTTGCCGTTCCCTTCAAGAAATTCGTGCGCATGGTGGAGAACATGGAGGAGAGTTTTCTCACCACCGATTCGTGGAAAAAGGTAAGAAGAAGGATAGCCGCAGCGTCAAAGGCGGAAAAGTAGAAAGGGGTCACAAATCTATTTCCATCCCGTCCGCTCCGAGAAGGAGGGGCGGGGGAAGGACCCCGTGGAATCGACCCCACTGCGGGTAAAGGTGGGACATTATAACCTGTCCGGGTTTTGCCTCCCTGACTACCTTGAGCAGGGAGGCCAGGTTCAAGTGGCCCTCCACCTTCTCTTCCGGGAAGGAACACTCGGCCACGAGAACATCGACGCCGGCGGCCAGAAGGACGAGGTCAGGCGAATAGTCCGTATCGCCCGAGAAGGCTACGGAGCTTGCCCCTTCTTCGAAGCGAAGCCCGATGCTCGCACTCATGTGCCGCATGGGAAGAGTGGTGAGCGAAACCGAACCGAGCCGCATCGTACCTCCGGGCAGGCTCTTTATCTTCAGGCGGTAACCAATGGGCTCTATCCAAGGATAAAGGCGGGCGAGCCTCCTGAAAAAGGACCTTATGCCCCGTCCGCCGATGAGAATAAGATCCTTCTCCCGCCGTCTCTCGCCATAATTGCAGGCAAAAAGGAATGTGACAAGGTCGACCGTATGGTCCGGGTGAAAGTGGGTAAGGGCGATCACGTCGATATCGTTGAGCCCGTACCCGAATTCTAGGAGCCTTCGTACAACCGATGGCCCTGCGTCGATCAGCACGTTGCCCGTCCGGGTAGAGAGCAGATAGGAAGAAGACGCCCTTTCCAGGGAAGGCGCCGCAGTGCCGGTACCGAGTATCCTCAACTTCATCAAGGGGGCTCCTTTTTGCGGTTCTTCCCCGCATGATACCATCCTTCGACCGGCTTTGAAATAATATAACCAGCGCGGTCCTCTCACAAGAAAAGACTACGCTCCCGACCGTTTGCAGGCGTCCCCTCCCTTTCTCAGAGACGGCCGGACCATAGCAGCGGGGCGCGGAGGGACAAGTCAGGCGCGAAGAGAGCCGGGCCGAGGGATCTATCCTCCATATTGACAAGATCCCGAGGGCATTATAAATTATTGGGTGTTTACCCTATGTGTGCGGGAGACCTTCCCCGCTGCTCACAGGCTCGAAATGTATCACGGGAAGTGCGAGGAGCTGCACGGGCACAATTTCAAAGTCGAGGCGCTCTTCGAGGGCGAACAGGTGGGCGAGGACGGGATGCTCCTCGATTTCGCCGTCCTCAAGTCTTTATTGCGGACCGTAGTAGCCGATCTCGACCACAAGTACATCAACGATATCCCCTTTTTCAAATCGCGGGCAAGCTCTTCCGAATACCTTGCAGTATATATATACGGGCGGCTGAAGGAAATGACGGGCGAGAAGGCAGCGGCGGTGAGGGAGGTGCGGGTCTGGGAATCGGAGAACGCTTACGCCGCCTACAGGGAGTGAAGCGGAAATGATTGACGTGCAGAACATGTATGACCCCCGGAATATAGAGATAGACAAGGTAGGCGTCAGGAGGATAAAGTACCCTATAGTGGTGCTCGACAAGGCAAACGGGTCTCAGCATACCATAGCCGACATCAGCATGTACGTAAGCCTTCCCCACGAGTTCAAAGGCACGCACATGAGCAGGTTCGTCGAGATCCTCCATGCCCATAAAAATATGATCAACATGAAAGACTTTCCCGCCGTCCTCAAGGAAATGAAGGAAAGAATGCGAGCAGAGACGGCGCACATGGAAGTTCGCTTCCCGTATTTCGTCAGGAAGGATGCGCCCATATCGGGTACCCCCGGCTATCTGGAGTATATGTGCGGATTTACGGGCCACATGGACCGGGAGAACAAAATGAGGGATTTTACCGTTTCCGTATCGGTCCCCGTGACGACCCTCTGCCCGTGCTCAAAGGAAATAAGCGACTACGGAGCGCACAACCAGAGAGGGGTTGTGACGGTATCGGTGCAGTTCAAGCGTTTCTTCTGGATAGAGGACCTGATTGCTCTGGTGGAGGGCTGCTCGAGCTGCGATGTCTACTCGGTGCTCAAGAGACAGGATGAAAAATTCGTTACCGAAAAGGCCTTCCAAAACCCTAAATTCGTAGAGGACGTGGCTAGGGACGTTGCCGAGAAGCTTAGCAATGACTCGAACATGACCCATTTCGTCGTGGAAGCGGAGAATTTTGAGAGTATCCACAACCATAGTGCCTATGCATACCTGGAGAGAAGAAACGAGGGAGGGAAGGTATGAAGAAGGGGATGGCGGTTCTTGTCGCAGTGCTGCTTTTCGCTTGGGGGTGTGCTGCCGGTCAGCAGGCCGCGCCGGACCAACCGGCAGCGGCCAAGGAGACGACCCCCAACGTGGTTTTCTACATGTTTCCCGATATTCCTGTTCCTAAAGAGCTCACCCTCCAAAGGTCAAAAAGCTTCATTTACGAAACGCCCAGCCTGAAGGCGGGCGTACTGGTGCTCTCCGGCAACGTCGACGTGGGCTCCCTTGAGAATTACTTCAGGGTGAACATGGCGAAGAACGGATGGCGCCTGGTCAACAGCTACAAGTTCAGCGACGTTATCCTGAATTTCATGAAGGAAGACAGGGCTTCCAACATAAGGACCACGAGGGATGCCTTTACTACCCAGGTGGAGATATGGGTAGGTCCGGTGGACCGGCCCGTATCGGGACCGGGTGCGCCGCTGCCTAGGGAAGCGGACCGTTCCATACCGAGGCCTGGGGCAGCGCTGCCGAAGGGAAATGACTTCAGATAGGTGGATCAACGTCCACACGGTCGAAAGCATCTTCGAGATGGACCTGCTCAAAGCGGCCCTTGACAGGGAATCCATCGAGTACGTGATAAAGGAGCACAAGGATACCGCCTATGACGGTCTTTTCATCCTCCAGAAGGGCTACGCCTCCGTCTTGGTGAGAGAGAAGGACGAGGCGAGGGTGCTGACCATTGTCACCCGCATCAAGAACATCCCCCATGCCGGGCCTTGAGAAGATCGATCCCCTCCCGTCCCTGCTTTGCGGTAAATTCATAAGCTTTGTCGGTGCCGGAGGAAAAACGTCGCTCGGCGAATATCTGGCGGAAGAGGCCCTCAGAAGCGGCAAGAGGGCAGCCGTGACGACCACGACCAGGATACGGGCGAAGAAGCCGTACGTCCTCCTCGACGATCGTGACTTTACTAAAGACGCACGGACCGGGCAGTTTATAAGGGTGGGAAAGTCGATGGAAGCCGGAAAGCTGACCGGACTAGGGGACGATGAGCTGAAGCGGCTCGGCGCAGATTACGATTTCGTCTTCATCGAGGCCGACGGCGCGAAAGGACGGCCCTTGAAATATCCGGCGGCCTATGAGCCTGTTATTCCGCGCTTCTCCGACCTGACCGTTGTCGTTGCGGGCCTCGATGCTCTGGGCTATACGGTGGAAGAAAAGGTATTCAGGTGGGAGCTTTTCACCACGGCTGCGGGTATCGGGCCGGAGGCGGAGATCACGGCCCCGGTCTTCTTGAGGCTTTTTGAAGAAGACGGACTCATGAAGGATGTAGACAGGGAGCGATGCACCGTTGTCCTGAATCAGTACGATGCCTGCCGCAGGCGAGCGCTCGTGCCCGGGCTCGCCCGTTCCATACTTGACCGGACGGGGGTAAGACAGGTGATAGCGGCGAGCCTCCGCTGGGGGACGTTCTGCGGTCCGGTCGGTCTTTGAAGAAAACAGGCCGGACGTTGTTGACAATCGGCCCGAAATCTGTGATATTTATAAACTATCGGTGATTTTCTCCCGTGGAATTCCTGACCTCTATTACAGCTGCAGAAGCGCTCAGGTTGCTTGCGTCCTTTCCCGTCGCCCCGCCGCACCTTGAGGAAGTCCCTCTCGAGGCCGCATCTTCAAGGGTCCTCGCATCCGATATTGTCGCCAGGGAAAATATACCGCCCTTTCATAGGTCCCTCGTAGACGGCTATGCCGTAAAAGCGAAGGACACCTATGGCGCGCGGGAAGGTACGCCGGCTTTTCTGAATATCATAGGGGAGGTGCCTGTCGGCCGGGCGGCTCACGTCCGGTTGACCGACGGCCAGGCGGCTTACGTAGCCACGGGCGCAATGATCCCGGAAAGCGCGGACGCCGTTGTCATGGACGAGTATGCGAGGCGGGCAGCCGAGGCCGTGGAGATCACGAGGGCCGTCCGAAAAGCTGAAAATATCTGCTTTGAGGGCGAAGACGTAAAAATCGGAGAGACCGTCCTCGAAAAGGGGCGTCTCATCTCGCCCTTCGACCTGGGCGTTTTGGCAGCCCTGGGCCTCATTACCGTTACTGTCTGCCGGCGGCCCGAGTGCGGGCTTATCTCCTCCGGCAACGAGGTCGTGCCTGCCGACGCGACACCTGGGCCGGGCAAGATTAGGGACATCAACACACACACCGTGGCCGACCTGGTCAAAAGACGGGGCTGCCTCGTGCGGTTCGCGGGCATCGCGAGAGACACTGTTGACGCGGTCGCAGAGAAGCTCCTGTCGGTCAAGGGGTGCGACGTGATACTGCTCTCGGGCGGCAGCTCGAAGGGTGCGAGCGACCACATGACGGCGGCCATCGAGCGCCTTGGCGGCAGGATCCTCTTTCACGGCCTCAACATAAGACCGGGCAAGCCGACGCTCTTTGCCTCCCTCTGGGGCAGCGGGGTCTTCGGCCTTCCGGGCCACCCGGTCTCGTGCGCCATGGTCGTCCTACGGTTCGTGCTGCCCTTTCTTGAGCGCCTGAAGGGTGAGAAGACGCCGGGCGTCAAATGGATCGTAAAGGGACTATTAACGACGAATATACCTTCCGCTTATGGAATAGAGGAGTACGTAAGGGTCAACGTCTCGATCAAAGAGGACCTTGCATCTGTGACGCCGATTTTTGCAAAATCGGCGGTGATCTCGACCCTTTCGAGGGCAGAGGGCTACGTGGTCGTCCCCGAGGGAAAGGAAGGGCTCGAGACGGGCGAAGAGGTGGAGGTGCTGCCCCTTGGGTAAGAGGTATCTTACAACCATAAGCAAGGAAGAGGCGCTCCGGAGGATACTTTCCGCCATCGAGCCCCTTCGAGGGGAGGAAGAGATCAGGGCGCCCGCAGCCGTCGGCAGGGTGACGTCTAGGCCCGTAATAGCGGCCCGCTCGAACCCCCCCTTCACGTCGGCCGCAATGGACGGTTACGCCGTCTCCTTCGAGGAGACCCTCGATGCGGACCTGGCTAGCCCCTTAAGCCTATCGAAGGAAAAGGCCCTGCGCGTGAATACGGGCGACCCGATGCCGACGGCCACGAACGCCGTAATCATGGTGGAGGATGTCGAAGAGAAGAGCACCGAGATCGTAATCCGGAAGCCCGCCTCGCTCTGGCAGCACGTGAGGCTGACGGGAGAGGACATCATCGAAGGCGACATGCTCTTCCCGGCCAACTACCGGCTGGGGATCCTCGATGTAGGTCTGCTGCTCGCTGCCGGCATCAAGGAGCTCCCGGTGAGAAGGAGGCCGAAGCTCCTGATCATCCCGACGGGAAGCGAACTTGTCGACATCTACGGGCAGGAGGACGGCGGACTCCCTCCCCACGGGCTGATCGACTTCAATTCCTTTACCCTTACGGCCCTTGGCGAGGAGATGGGCTTCGACGTGACAAGAACCGAGATAGCCAGAGACAGCGGGCACCTGAAGGCCATCCTGAGCGCCTGCATCCCCACTCATGACGTGCTCGTCATAAACGCAGGATCGAGCGCCGGCACAGAAGATTTTACTGAATCGCTGATCCGGGAGTTCGGCCGGCTCATTTTCCACGGCGTCGCCATGATGCCCGGAAAGCCCGCCATGTTCGGGCTTATCGAAGGCAAGCCCGTTTTCGGTATACCCGGATATCCCGTCTCGGCGGTTGTGAGCTTCAAGGCATTCCTGAAGACGGCTTACGAGCGGCTCTGCGGGGCCCGCGCCTCGGAGTGGACCGTCGAGTGCGCTACCCCATACAGCCTCCCTTCGACCATCGGCGTCGAGGAGGTGGTGCGGGTCAGGCTCTTCGCAAAAGGCGGGCGCTACTATGCCTATCCCCTCCCTCGCGGCGCCGGGGTCTTTTCCTCCCTTTCCCGCGCCGACGGGCTGATCACGATACCGGAGAACGTGGAGGGTTACAGCGCAGGCGCAACGGTGCGGGCGGTCCTATTGCGGCCTGAGGACGAGCTGACGCACAGGCTCAATGTGGTAGGAAGCCACGACCTGTCTCTCGACGTTCTCAGAGATATGATCAAGACCCGCTCTCCCGGGACCGACCTTGTGTCGGCTCACGTGGGCAGCCTCTCAGGGATCATGGCGATGCAGAAAGGGGTGGCGGACCTTGTCACGACCCACATATTGGACGAGCAGGAAAAGGTGTATAATATACCTGCAATAAAAAGATACCTGGCGGATAAGGCCATTTTGCTGGTGCACGTCGCCAGAAGGATGCAGGGGCTGCTCGTTTCGAAGGGAAACCCCAAGGCTATTTCCGGGTTGAATGACCTGGGCCGCAAGGACGTGAAGTTCGTAAACCGGCAGTCCGGGTCAGGCACGAGGATACTGCTCGACATGATGCTGAAGGAGGGCGGCATCGACCCGCGATCGATACAGGGCTACGACCGGGAGGAGGCGACGCACACTGCTGCGGCTATCCTCGTGAAGGAAGGGATCGCCGATACGAGTCTCGCGATCCATGGCGTCTCCCGTATCTTCCAACTGGATTTCATCCCCCTCGTGGAGGAGGAATACGACTTGGTCGTCGATAGGGAGTTCAGCCTGGACCCGCGGTTCGCGCTCCTTGTCGAGCTTCTTGCTTCGCCTGAATTTGCTTCGAGGCTTGAGGGACTGGGCGGCTACAGCACTGAACAAAGCGGGAAAATCAAGTATGCTCAAGGATAACTTCAACCGCATCATCAACTACCTGAGGGTCTCTGTCACGGACAGGTGCAACCTCAGATGCAGGTACTGTAACGAGAATGCTTTCTTCATACCCCACGAGGAGGTCCTGCGCTATGAGGAGATTATCAGGTTCGTCCGGATCGGCGCCTCCCTGGGCGTACGGAAGGTAAGGCTCACGGGCGGAGAGCCGCTTCGGAGAAGGGACCTTCCCTTCCTTCTCGAAAACATCAATGCCATCGACAGCATCGAGGACATCAGCCTCACCACGAACGGGGTCGAGCTGGCCGACGCCCTGGATGAGCTGCGCGCGTCGGGCTTGAAGCGCGTGAACATCAGCCTCGACTCGCTCAAACCTGAAAGGTTCGCCTACATCACGGGCTTTGACGTCTTCGACAGGGTTATGAAAAGCATCGAGAAGGCTACGGCGGCCGGACTCTATCCCGTGAAGATCAACACGGTCATCATCAAGGGGTTCAACGATGACGAGGTTCTCGCGTTTGCCGA
>JBEKOT010000018.1:0-25859 GCA_049521495.1 Syntrophorhabdales bacterium
GTCGGAAATGGAAAGAACCACGTCGATGTTGTGTTCGACGAGGACCACCGTTACGCGGCTGGATATATCCCTAACCAGGTCCGTGACGCGGGTGATCTCGTCGCCCACCAATCCGGAAGCCGGCTCATCGAGCAGCAAGAGCCGCGGGTCCGTTGCCACGCCGATTCCGATATCGAGAATTCTCTTCTCCCCGTGGGATAGGTGTTTTGCGGGAAGATCGGCCTTGTCCCGGAGGTGTGTCTGCGCAAGAACTTGATGACTCTTTTCATCAAGTCCGTCGCCGGTATGGAGCTTCTTGAAGAATCTGTAGCTCATTGTCGTGCGTGACTGCAATGCTATTCTTATATTCTCCCCGACCGTCAGGTCGGGGAATATGCTTGTGATCTGGAAAGACCGGCCCATGCCCAGCTTCGATATCTTGTCAGGGGAAAGACCGGCGATCTCTTTCCCGTTGAAGATGACGACGCCCGCGGTCGGTTTCAAAAAACCGGTAAGCAGATTGAAGAGCGTCGTCTTCCCTGCGCCGTTCGGGCCGATAATGGAATGAATTGTGCCCTCCTTTACCTTCAAGCCCACGTCTACTACCGCTTGAAGGGCGCCGAAAGTCTTTGATAAACCGACCGTCTCGAGAAGACAGGACATGATCCAACCTTAATGAATGTGGAGGATCCTTCGGGCGTCCTCTACGGAGGCTATCTCCCTATCGAGCTCGCGGGCGATGCGCACGGCCTTTTCCACCATCTCCGCGTTGCTCTTTGCCGGAACGCCTTTGGAGAGATAAATGTTGTCCTCGAAGCCTACCCTCACGTGTCCTCCAAGTATTATCGCTGTGGTAATCATCGGCCATTCGCTCAACCCCACCGCGCAGACGGACCATGGAGAGCCTTCCGGTATCGTCCGGTGCATATGGATCAGGTTGTCGAGGGTCGCCGGTATCTGGCCGAGCACACCGAGGACGCACTGAAAATAGAGCGGATCTTCGAGGGCGCCGATGTCCCTGAGGAAGATGCAGTTGTTTATCATGCTTATGTCGTAGCACTCGAGCTCCGGTTTGACCTGACATTCCTTCATCACGTTCGCAATATGGACCATGTCCGGGAACGTGTGCACCATCACAAACTTAAGGGCGAAGTCTTTCTTGCTCGCCTGATATATATCGATGACCGGGGAGCCGGCATTGAAGGAAGCGAGATCGGGTTTGGTCTTCGGGTCTTTGCTGAGCGCGGGTATGACGGAAACACGTCCCTTGACGCTCTCAGTCGGTACTTCATTGAAGAGCCAATCGCCGTCGCACCTCTTGCCCGACCCGCCGGTGGTGCAGTTGATGATGATGGGACAGCGTTCCCTTATTCCGGCAATGGCCTCCATAAAAAACTCCGCCCGGTGCTCCGCCTTGCACGTTTCCGGGTTGCGGGCGTGGATGTGGACGATCGATGCACCCGCGTTATATGCATCGACTGCCGCCTGGATTTGTTCCCTGGGTGTCTTGGGCAGATACGGATTCCCCTCCGGAGATGCACCACCGGTAATGGCTGCAGTGACGATCAGCTTCTCCACATTCCCCCCTTTTTTCGGTTATCCGGAAGCGCTTACGTTTCAACTTTTCCGTAAACGGCCTTCCGGGTATTCAGACTGTCTGTCAGGGAACGTCTGGATCGTCGCGTCCGGGATTACGTGGACATCTACTGTCCTGCCCCTGTAATCGTCGTCCAGCACCTTCACGATCTCACTTACGTCCCTGAACCAGAACAGGTCCTCTTCGCGGCCGAAACAGTAGCTGCCTGCCAGGTCCTTGTAGCGGGAGCACAGGAAGATCCTTCTCACTTTCGGGTCCTTTCGCCTGGGTGCTCCGGCCAGCGGGCCCCAGCTTCGATTTCCGAACCGGCCGAAAAGGTAGTGCACTACCTGGCCCATGTCCGTGTCGCACAGGCATACGATGTCCCCGCCTTCGTCTTTCAGGAGCCCTTCGGCCTGCGCTACTGCGATGGCGGCCTCGTTGCCTTTGGCGTAGACGTTCGCAAAAACGATGTCGGCCTTGCCCGCCACCGGGCAGGCGTAGTGGGCGGGCGCCTTCTCCAGCATGTAGTCATAGAGGCTTTCCGGATCTCCGGCGAATATGTCGGTGCCTTCCGCGTCGGAGTTGATGAGAAGGTCGATCTTGATGTTGAGGCCCGCCTTCCTGCCGAACTCCTTCATATCGTCGAGAAAGGCGTTGTCCCCCGTCACGTTCCCGAGGTCGAACTTCATGCCCTCCCACTTCAGCATCCCGTGATGGCGGGCAATGGAGTCGATATGGGCGACTCCGGGCATGACGATCTTGTAGCCGCCGGAGTAGCCGCAAAAGGCATGGGGGACGAAGGCGCCTATACCTATCGTCAGGTCGCAGGAGCGGTACTCCCTGTTGACGAGGACGGGCGTGCCGAGGGCCGTCTTGCCGAGGTTCTCACTCGGTCCGTAACAATTGTGATTGTATACTGGGAACCGTTCGAGTGCCTCCTCTCCCAGCTTTTTCCGGAAGGCGGCGTTATCGAGCGGGGCATGGGCGCCGAGGGCGCAGAGAAAGCGGACCTGTTCGTCCCCGATCCCGCACTTTTCGAAGAGACGGAGCAAAGAAGGGACGAGCCGGGAAGTCCTGGCAGGCCGCGAGAGGTCGTCGAAAACTACGCAAGACCTCTTTGTGTCCCCGTACCTGCGGCATGAGCCCTAAGAGGGACGCATCATAGTCCGATTCTCCGAGGACCCGCTTGCCGTCGCCGTTCATGCGCAGCACCTGCACGTTCCAGCGGGCGGGAAGCGCGAGCTCTATAGTACTTTCGCCTTCCCAGAGTCGATGGTTCAAAAAGATCGGCTTATGCACGATATTCTCATCGTTTTCCGAAGACGGGCTTCCTTTTTTCAAGGAACGCTTTCAGGGCCTCCAGATGGTCCTCCTGCATGGCGCACGTGCCTAATGCAAGGCTCTCGAACTGGAGCTGGCTCGCGAAGTCAGCGTCCATTCCCTGGTAGAGCGCCCTCTTGGCGAGCTGGATCGGCAGCGCCGGCAGCTCTGCCATCTTCCTTGCCATCCTGAGGGTAAAAGGCTCCAGCTCCGCCGCGGGAACGACCCGGTTCACGAGCCCGATAGCCTCGCTCTCGCTTGCGTCAATTATATCTCCCGTGAAGATCAGCTCGCAAGCCTTCCCCATGCCGACGAGCCTGGGAAGGTTGTAGCTCGATCCGAATTCAGGCGTGAGTGCCACGCGCGCGAAGGGCGCGCCCATTCTGGCCTGATCGGACGCGATCCTTATGTCGCAGGCCAGGGCTATGCTGAAGCCTGCGCCGATTGCCGGTCCGTTTATCGCAGCGATGACGGGCTTCTTCATCTGCCTTATCACAAGTGGGATCAACGGGACGCTGACCTGCGCAGGGACCATGTGCTCGGCAGAGGACAGGATAGGGCGGCCCTCCTCGATCCTGGAAACCGCCTCGTCCATATCCAGGCCGGCGCAAAAGGCGTTCTCCACTCCGGTCACGATCACGACGCGGACCTCGTCGTCGCGGTCGCAGGACAAAAGGGCGTCGAGGAAGTCGTCGGTGAGGCGGATATTGACGGCGTTCATCCTGTCCGGACGGTTGAAGCGGATTGTCGCTATCCTTTCCCGTGTTTCCAAAAGCAGCGTCTCGTACGCCATAGGTGCCCTCCTTTCCTCAAAAAAGGGGATTATTGCCCCTTGAGCCCGGCCTTTCTCTTCTCGACGAACGCCCTGAGACTTTCCTTTGCTTCTGCGCTTTCGCAGGCAAGCCCGCCGAGGTTCGATTCGAGGACCAGGGAATCGTCGAGCGACTGGTACTGGGCATAATGGAGGGCCTCGAGGACGACCCGCACCGCGATCGGGCTGTGCCTGATAATCCTTGCGAGCAGGGCCTCGCACGCTCCGACCAGCTCCTTCGGGGCCGCCACTTTATCGACAAGGCCCAGGGCGAGCGCCTCATTCGCGCTTACGAGGTCGCCCGTCAGGAGCAGCTCGGCTGCCTTTCCCTTACCGAGTAGCTTAACCAGCCTCGAATGGCCGCCCCAGCCCGGCAGAAGGCCGAGGTTGATCTCGGTGAAGCCGAGTTTTGCCCTCTCCGAGGCGATCCTGAAGGTGCAGGCAAGAGCGAGCTCCAGGCCTCCACCCATGGCAAGGCCGTTTATGGCCGCGACAGTCGGCTTTCCCAGGCGGTCGAGGAGATTGAATGCCGCCTGTCCGTACCTTGACCATTCCCTGCCGCCCAGGGGCTTTTCCAACTCTTCGAGGAATGTATTTATGTCCGCGCCCGCGCTGAACGCCTTTTCCCCGGCGCCCGTGATGATGACGGCCCGGCAGTTGTCATCGTTCCTGCAGGCGTTCAGGGCGCCCACGAACTCATCGACGCACTGCTTCGTCATGCTGTTGGCCGAATGCGGCCTGTTGAGCGTAATGTATCCTATGTTGTTTCTTGTTTCCCACAGAACATCTGCCATGTCGCCCCCTTTTCGAAGAAGCTAAAGGTCTAGGTTGCTCGGAACGGGATGCTTCGGGTCCGACCAGTCGTAAAAACCCTTTCCCGATTTAAGCCCGAAATACCCCATAGCGACCATCCTCTTGAGGATCGGAGGAGGTGAGTAACGCCTGTCCGCATACTCGTCGAAAAGCCTGGTCGCCCCCTTTATGAGCACGTCGAGGCCGATGAAATCGGCGAGCATGAGGGGGCCCATGGGGTAGTTGCAGCCAAGCTTCATCCCCATGTCGATGTGCTCCACCGAGGCGACTCCCTCGCCCGCCGCGCGCATGGCGTCCATCAGGTAGGGGGTAAGGAGCAGGTTCACGATGAACCCGGCATTGTCCTTTGCCAGTATGGGGACCTTTCCGAGGGACTTGCTCACGCTGACGGCCGCCTCCACGACCTCCGGGTCGGTCGCTATGGTCTTTATCACTTCGACCAGCGGCATAACGGTGGCGGGGTTGAAGAAATGCATGCCGATGAAGCGGGCCGGCCGCGACGTAGAAGCAGCCATCGTGCTGACCGAGAGGGAGGACGTGTTGCTCGCGAAGATCGTCTCGGCGCCGCATATGCTGTCGAGCTGCGCGAAGACAGCCTTCTTTGTCTCCATGTCCTCGAAGACGGCCTCTATGACCATGTCGCACGCGGCGAATGGACCGAAGGAGGCGCTTCCCGACAGGCGCGCTAGCATCGAGTCCTTTTCGGATGCAGCAAGGGACCCCTTCTGGACGAGCCTCTCGAGGCCGCTGCCCACACGCTCCAGGCCTTTGGCCACGAGCTTTTCGTCGACGTCGCTGACGGGCTACCTCGTACCCGGCCTGCACGGCAAGCTGGGCAATCCCCGAGCCCATGGCGCCGCATCCGACTATGCCCACTTTCTTGAAAGTCATAAAGACCCCCTTTCCTTAAGGTACCGGCTTATAGCGCCCACGGGCCTCCCCATGGGGCGGCTAGTTCGCCCATGTCAGCTCCACCTCGCCGTCCATCGGGCCCTGGCTTCGGGGTTGACCGCATAGGTGGGCCATGTGCCGCCGAGAGCCTGCACGATCTGTGTCATGGGCCTCCTGTAGAGGTCCGCCTCGGAGGGGACGGAATACCAGGCGCTGTGGCCCGTAAGGATCACGTTCCCCATGGCGAGGAGCGGGTTTTCGGCGGCTATAGGTTCGTCGATCGTAACGTCCAGCCCTGCCCCGGCGATCAGCCCTTCCTGCAACGCCCGGACGAGCCCTGCCTGCTCTACGCACCCTCCCCGGGATGTATTGATGAAATAGGCCGTCCGCTTCATCTGCCTGAACTCTTCATAGCCGAAGAGGCCCGCCGTTTCCCCGGTGAGAGGGGTGTGGGTCGTAATGAAATCGGCTTCCCTGAGGAGGGTTGCGAAGTCGACGGGTGTTACCCCCCTGCTCTCGAGGACGGGCTTCAGCACGTAAGGGTCGCAGCCGATTACCCGCATGCCGAGGCCCCTTGCCTTGAGGGCCGTGACCGTACCTATCTTCCCCACGCCGACTACGCCCAGCGTCTGGTCGCGCATCCTGAACATGGGGTACGCTATCTCGTCGAGTGCTTTCTTATCCATCGTGAAGGCGATGCGCCGCGTCCTCACCGCCTTGTCTATGGGCAGGAGCCTGTGTCCCAGGGCCAGCATGAGGGCTATCGCCCGCCCCGAAACCTCGTCCAGGCAGTAGTCGGGGACGTTCGTTACGGCTATGCCCAGGTCGGTTGCGGCGTCCACATCGGTCCTGTCGTAGCCGATGCCTATGCCCGCTATAATTCGGCATTTCGGAAGGGCCGAAAGCAGCCGCCTGTTGAAGGGCTGGATCGATACGACGCCGATCACGGCGTCGGCGTCGCCCGCAGCCGCTATGATCTCGTCCTCGGTCATATACATCCCTTTTTCCAGGACGGCGTCGAGGCCGCCGAGCAGCTCGTCCCCGAAATCTGCTCCGGGGAGGGGGAAGACATTGACTACTTTAAAGGCCATGGTTCCTCCTGTTTTTGATGCGTTGCGTCCACCGCCATGGCGGCTTTCACGGCCACCGCACCGAGTCTTAAGGCCTTTAAGTTCTGCGCAGCCGCGGCCTCCTGAAAATTCAAGCCTATCCGGCGCTCGACCCCTTCTTGCGGGACAGGCAGGAGGCCGCTGCCGATAAGGGCGCCGGCCATCACCATGTTCGCGAGCAGCGGCAAGCCGAGGTCATTCGCTATGGCGAAGGCGTCCAGGTAGACGGCCCTTTGCGAGAGCGACGCAATGGCGGCCTTGATCTCGTCCATGGCCGGGTAGCGGGCCTCGCCCATGGCCACGGACATGGGATGGATGGGCCTGACGTTCGTTATGACGGTCGTCCGGGGGCCGCCCACGAGGGCGAGCATGCGCAGCGCCTCGACAGGCTCGAGCCCAAGGATGAGGTGGGCCGCTCCTTCCGGCACGAGCGGGCCGTGGAGCGTCTTTCTGGAGATGCGGACATGGCTCGCCACCGAGCCGCCCCTCTGAGACGCCCCGTACGTCTCGCCTATGGTAACCATGCAGCCTTCCTTCACGGCTGCCTCGCCCAGGAGCTTGGACACCATTATGTTGCCCTGGCCGCCGGTCCCGGCGATGATCAGGTTGAAGGTGTGCCCCTTCGGGAATCTCATGGAAGGGCCTCCCGCGATATGGCCGATTCGGGACAGATATCGGCGCAAACACCGCAGCCCACACAGATGGCCTCGTCCACCTCGGCCTTCTGTGCTTCCCTGTCCCAGCGCAGGCCCGGGCACCTGAAGACACGCACGCAGAACCTGTTGCAGCCGCAAAGCTCGCCTTTGCAGCGGCCTCCATCGACGAGCACCCTGTAGGCCGGCTTCTCCCTGCGCGCCTTCGCGAGGGCGCACTCCCTTCTCGCAAGGAGCACCCTCGGAGGCCCTTTCCGGCCGAGCAGGTCGAGCATCTTTTCGGTAGTCCCGGCGATGTCGTAGGGGTCGGTCACGACGACGGCAGCGCCGAGGGCGCGGCAGACCGCCTCTATGTCAATGGGAGGGGCTTCATCGCCCATCGCGCTCGTCCCGATGCCTGGGTGAGGCTGGAACCCGGTCATGGCCGTGCCGGCATTGTCGAGTATGACAAGGACGATATCGGAGCGGCTGTGGACCGCGTTGACGAGCGCCGGTATAACCGCGTGAAAGAACGTCGAGTCGCCGCAGACGGCGACGACGGGCTGGTCGAAGCCGAACCTGTCGAGTTTGCCGAGACCGGAGGCGAGGCCCATCCCGGAGCCCATGGCATGGACGGTCTTTATCTGGGAAAAACCCGTCGAGGTAAGGGCCATGCTGTAGCAGCCTATGTCGCCGGCTACGAAGCCGTCGCGCCCGTCCATAGCGATGGCGTTCTTGACGGCCCAGAAGGTCGCCCGGTGGGGGCAGCCTGCGCAGAACTGGAGCGCCCGCGGGGGTACTATCTCTTTAAGCGCTGTCTCGGCCTTCTTTTGATAGGAAGCGGGCCTGCCGCGATGCCTCATGCCTAGGATGCGCGCGATGGCATGGGTAACAGAATCCGGGTTCAACTCCCCGAAGGGGTGTATGTGGCCCGATGTCTTGCCGAAAAAGGCGATGGGCCGGCCGGGGGCGATCTCGCACGCCATCTCCTTGAGGTTCCCCTCCAGAAAGGCGTCGATCTCCTCGGCGACAAGGACCTTTGCGGCCGCGAGAAGCCTCTGTCCGACGAAGGAGCGGGGCAGGGGCCAAGTGGTCCCCAGCTTGAGAATGCCCACCCTTCTGCCTGCGGACAGCGCGCTTACGGCATCAAGCGAATAGAGCCAGCCGCTGCCGCACGTCACTATGAGCAGTTCCGGACGGTCGGGGCCGTCGTAGCGGTTGAAGGGTGAAGTCTCGAACTCGCAGCGTACCTTTTCGAGGTTTTCGTGAAGGGCCCGGTGAAAGACGGGCGGGGTCGTCATAGCTATGCTCGCGTACCTTTTCGAAGTATCGAAGCGGCTGCGGGGCCGGCGGGCGGGTAATTCGCCGAGCCGCACGTTCTGCCTAGCGTGGGATATTCGCGTCACGCTCCTGAGAATGCAGACGTTTCGTATTTTTTCCGAAAGATCGAAGGCCCACCGCGCCATGTCCCTCGCTTCTTCGACGAAGGCCGGCTCCAGGAGGGGCAAGTCGAGGACCTTGGCCGCGTGCCTCGAGTCCTGCTCGTTGGTGCTCGAAATACCGCCCGGATCGTCACAGACGGCGACGACGAGGCCGCTCTCCACGCCGGTGAGGTTCAGGTTCGCGAGAAAGTCGAGGGCGACATTGAGCCCGTTCTGCTTCATAGCGCAGAGGGCCCGCACGCCGGTGAGCGAGGCGGCGGCCGCTACCTCCAGGGCCACTTTCTCGTTGACGGACCACTCGGCGTAAACGTTCATCTTTCCGGCGGCCTGCGCGATAGCGGCAACGATCTCCGAAGAGGGGTTCCCGGGGTAGCCAGCGGCGACCCCGACTCCCGCCTCCAGTGCCCCCCTGGCGATCGCCTCGTTCCCCATGAGCAGCAATGTCTCCCTTTCCGCCCCCGTTGCCGCCCCGGCCATATCCGTCCCGTTCTTTCTATTCATCGAGTGTTGTCACTCTTTGCATCCGATGGATCCAACCCCTTCATCCGAAATGCGTCGGCAGCCACGTGGCGATCTGGGGGAAAAAGAAGAGGAGCGTTGCGCAGCCGACCAAAGCCAGGAGAAAGGGGTAGACGCCCGCATAGATCACGCCGAAGGGCTCTCCCGTGATGTTCTTCACTATGAAGACGGCTATCGCCACGGGAGGTATAACGACCCCGATCATGATTGTGATGCCGACCATAATGCCGAACCATATGGGATCGAAGCCCAGCTTGACGACGGCGGGAAAAAAGATAGGCGTAGCGAGGATCATGAACGCCAGGTCGTCGATGAAGGAGCCTCCGAGCAGGTAGATGAGGATGATGAGAATCATGACGAGGTTCCTGTTGATGGGCAGGCCCCCTATCCAGTCGGCGGTAATGAAGGGGATGGACGTAACGGCGAGGAAATGGCCGAAGACCTGGGAGCCTCCGATAAGCAGAAGCACCATGCAGGCGGTCCGGAGCGACTCCTCGAAGGCCTTCTTCAACTTCCCGAAGGGGAACGTCCGCTTCGAAAAAGCAAGTATGAGCACCGCGGCGGTCCCTATGCTTCCCGCTTCCGTCGGCGAGAACCAGCCTTCCATTAGCCCCCCGATGACCAGGACGAAGATAACGGCAACCCAGAAGAAGTCGGGGGAGGACTTGATCCTCTCCGCCCATGTCGACCTTGGCGCCCGCTGGGCCACGGAGGGGTCGATCTTGACCCAACCGTAAATGACGAATATAAAGAAAAGGGATATCAGGAGCCCGGGGATGATGCCCGCGAGAAAGAGCTTGCCTATGGACTGCTCCGTGACGATGCCGTAGATGATAAGCGAGACGCTCGGAGGGATCAGCATCCCGAGGGTGCCCACCGAGGCGACGACGCCGAGGGAAAGCTTCTTGCTGTAGCCCAGCCGGGTCATCTCGGGGATCGCGATGCCCGCGAAAGTAGCGCACGTTGCCAGCGTCGAGCCGCACATCGCCTTGAAAAGCGTCGCGCCCACGACGGTTGTCATAGCCACGCCGCCGGGGATGTGGCCTACGAATTTCTCCGCCGAGTTGTACAGCTTCTTCGCAATGTCGGAGTTCGAAGCGACTTGCCCCATAAGCACGAAAATGGGGATCACCGTGAACCCGTAGGAGGTGAAGGTATCGAAGAAATCCTTGACCACCTGGTTCGAAGCGGCGCTGAACTTGCCCAGATAGGCTATGCCTATAAAACCGATGATAGTCATGCCGTATGCCAGCTCTATGCCGGTGAGGAACATTATCAACAAAACGCATACGCCCACTATGCCGGTCGTCACTTCACTCATGCCGCCCTCCGACGATCTTTGCGATCCGTGAGACAAACGTGAGGCACTGAACGACGCAGCAGAGCGCAAGCCCCATGGAGATCGGGTAGAAGGGCAATCTGAACACGGGCGTGACCTCCTTCGATTTTATCAGGTCGAGGCTCATGACCACAAAGTTCCAGCCTATCCAGAGAAAGAGGATGATGGAGGCGACGCGAGTCGCCACCTCCATCATCCCTTTCGCCCGGCCGGGCAGCTTAACCAGAAGAAAATCGACGAAGACATGCCCCCCGAGCGACGACGTGTATGGAAGGGAAAAGCCGATGACTACGGCGCCGAGAAACGAGATGATCTCGTAGTCTCCGACGATCGGCTTGCCGGCTGTCCTGAGGAGCACGTCGATGAGGGTGAAAACGAGCATGAAGGCGAGGGTTATCTCCGCCACGAGGAGAAGGGAATTGCACATTCTTCTTTCTAAAGTAGACCACATGGGTTTCTTCCTCCCACTGAAAGCGTGGTTTTCCGGTAGCTGCCCCGGGTTAAGAAAAACGGCCTAGTTCGCGAGCGCGTTTTTCAGCCAGTTCTGGCACCACTTGAGCACCTCTTCCCCCGGCAGGCCCTTTTCTTTCATGCTTTTCACGTAATTGTCGAGAAGGGGCTTCATCCTCTCCCTCATCTTCGCCTCCTCGGCCGCGTCGGCGTAGACGATCTTCTGGCCCGTCTTCTGTGCGAACTCGAGCCCGTCCTCATCTACCCACGACCAGAGCTTTGCCTGTTTCTCAAACCATTCCTCGTTGAGCTTGTCGATGATCTGCTGGATGTCTTTCGGGAGCGAGTTCCACCTGTCCTTGTTCATGGCAATGAAGAACCCGTTGCCGTAGGCGTTGCCGTGGTTCACGTACGTGTATTTGCAGACCTCTCCGAATTTCCATCCCTTAAGCGTCTCCATGGGCAGGAGCACGCCGTCGGCAAGGCCCCTTTTCAGGGCATCGTACGTCTCCAGCATGGGCATGGTCGTAGGGCTTGCGCCGGCAGCTGCGACCACCTTCGACGTGTTCGCGTCGCTCTTTATCCGCAGGCCCTTCAGGTCCTCGATCTTGTTCACCGCTTTCTTTGTATGGAAAAAGCCCGGGCCGTGCGCGTGGAGATAGAAGAGCTTCACGTCATCGTATTCCTTCGGTTTGAATTTCTGATAAAAGGCGTTCGCCATGCGGGTCGCCTGGCCGCCGCTCTTGTACCCGAGGGGGAGAACGATGACCTCGGAGAGAGGCATCCTGCCGGGCGTGTAGGACATTATGCTGAAGCCTACGTCCACGATGCCTTTCACTACCCCGTCATAGGTCTGGTTTGCCGAGACGAGCGTGCCGGCAGGGAAATAGGCGACTTTGACCCTTCCGTTCGTTCTCTTCTCCAGCTCCTTGCCCCACTGGTCCGACAATAGCGAGATCGGGTGGGTCGGCGGCATGAAGCTCGTGTACTTCAGCCTTATGACGTCGGCCGCAGAGGCAGACGCGGGCAGAACGCCGGCAACTAGCACAGCCAGACAGACGGCAAGAAAGATCCCTTTGCAATACTTCATAATTGTACCCCCCTTTTTCGGTTTTATGCCTGCATCTCTATTCCACTTCCAGCAGCTTCTTCACGTAGTCGACACAGCCTGCCACGTCGAATTCCCGGCCGATCGACATCCTCTGCGCCTGCAACGACCCCTCGCCGTGAAGCGTCCCGACCCACCACTCCCCTGCGCCGTCGGTGCCTCCCATGTCCCGTATCAGTTTCATCACCTTCAGCCTGCTCATGGCGGGGACGCCGCTGCGGCCGCCCAGGTAACGTTCGATGAATTCCCTCGTAGCCGGATTCTTGCAATCCGCTTCCGTCGGACCCGTGGCGACGAGCCCTCCGGCCACCTCCTGGAGCGCCTTCATCGAGGCATGGTAGTTGGCCGCAAAGAGATACTTGCCGATGTTGCAGAGCAGCGGGTTGGGACAGGCAATCCCGTTCTCCGTCACCACGCACTCCCTGGCGGCCGCCTGGCCGAAGGTCTTGATGGACTGGGCATAGACCACGAGGTCCGTTATCCTGTCCCTGATATGGGAAGCCCCCGGGACGCCGTTGTAATCGGCTATAAGGGCGGCTGCGCCGATCATCATCTGAGCGAAGGGGTACTTGTACGAGATCCCCGTGAACCGGTGCCAGGTGGCGAAGCAGTTTGCAAGGATACCGGCGAATTCCCACTCCCCGTCCATGAATATCCTCTCCGCCGGAACGAATACGTCGTCGAATATGGTCATGGCCTCCAGTGTCGTGTGGCGCGAGCTGAGCGGGTAATCGAAGGGGCCCAGGTCGGACCGCTCGGGCCGGGAGATTATCTTCACACCCTTCGTATTGACCGGTATGCCGAAGGCGATGCAATAGTCCCTGTCATCCTCTGTCATCGCCCTGGTGGGAAGGACGAGCAGCTCGTTCGTGATAGGCGCCGATGTCGTATGGACCTTGCAGCCCCTCACCACGACCCCTCCCGGCTGCCTCTCTACGACCTTCAGGTAATAGTAGGGCATCTTTTGCTGGGAAGGCCGGAGGCTCCGGTCGCCTTTCACGTCCGTTACGGCGCCGGCCATGGATAGGTCGTTCTCCTCGAGGTATTGCCTGTATTTTGCCGCCCTTTCCGCGTACCCGGTCCCGTACCTTTTGTCCATATCGTAGCAGACCATGGCGAGCGCGTTCAGGGCGTCCGTCCCTATCTCCTTCATGAAGATCACGATGGATGCGCCTTCTCTCGTTGTGGTCTCGATCACCTGCTGTCGCCTCAGCAAGTCGTCCGGGTTGCCCGGCAGCTCGAAATACCGCCTGATCTCGTGCCCTGTTTCGGAAGAGCGGGTCACGAGCAGGTCGTGCAGGTCCGGCCGCTTGTCGAGCTCATAGTCGAGGGCGCCGTGGTCTATCGCCTTGCGAAGGGAAGGGTGCTTCGTGATATCATCGACACGCTCTCCGTGGATATAGACTTCCCGTCCGTCCCGAAGGCTCTCGATATACTGTTGCGCGTCTCTCATGGTCCAGGTCCTCCGTCGCTTTCGCGCCTATGGCGAAGCTTTCGCCTTACATGGCAAGGCCGCCGTCAACCCGTAAGATCGTACCCGTCACATACTCTCCCTTAAATACCAGAAAGCTGACCATTTCGGCGACGTCCTCGGGTGTGCCGGGCCGGCGCATGGGGATATTCTTCAGCTCCCGCTCGATCTTCTCCTCCGTATTGAAGAGGCCCCGCGTCATGTCGGTGGGGATGAAGCCCGGTACGATGGCATTTACGGTAATGCCTTTCGAGGCGACCTCCTTGGCAAGCGACATGGTCAGGCCGAGAAGGCCCGCCTTGGCCGTCCCGTATGCCGTGTCGCCGGGGTAGCCATGGAGCGCATCGTAGGAGGAAAGGTTGATCACCCTGCCCCACCTCTTGTCCACCATCGAGGGGATGATGTGCCTGCAGCAGTGAAAGGCGCCTCCAAGGGCGGTTTCCATCACGAGGCGCCAGTCTTCGGGGGAAATCGTCTGGATTCTGCCGCCCCTGTGCTGCGCGGCGTTGTTCACCAGGATATCGATGGAGCCCCAATTGTCCGCGACCTCTTCGACCATCGCCTTCACCGCGCCATCGTCCGCTACGTCGCACCCGATGACCAGGGCCTCGCCGCCGCCGTCCTCGATATCGCGCGCCAGGGTTTCTGCGGCCTCCCGTCCCGCGCGGTAGTTAATAACGACGCGAATTCCCCCCTTCGCAAGATCGAGGGCTATGGCCCGGCCGATGCCCCGCGCCGAGCCGGTGACAAGGGCGACCTTCTTTTCCATAAAGACCCCTCCCTTGCGCGCCATAGTGACCCCCGTCGCCTTTACCTTCTCCCCTGCAGCATATCGCAGCTCGGCCTTGTTCACTTTGCCCGCCGGGTTTCTGGGAAGGGCATCCATGAATTCCACGAACTTCGGCACCTTGTAGTCCGCAAGGCATGAAGCGCAGCACTGCCTGATCTCTTCTTCCGCCGCGTTCTCGCCCGGCCTGAGGACAACGCAAGCCTTTACCACCTCTCCCATGATCTTGTCCGGCACACCGACTACCGCGACATCGAGTATCTTCGGATGGCCCGATATGACGTTCTCCACCTCCAGCGAGTATATCTTCTCCCCGCCTCGGTTGATCATGTCTTTCTTCCTGTCGAGTATGTAGACAAACCCTTCGTCATCGATCTTGCCCAGGTCTCCCGTAAGAAGCCAGCCGTCGACAACGGCCGCCTTCGTGGCATCCGGGTTCTTCCAGTAACCTTTAAAGACCTTCGGCCCCTTCAGCACGATCTCGCCGATGGCCTCTCTCGGCAGCTCTTTGCCGTCATCGTCCACGATCCTTACCTCGACGGTGGGAAGCGGCTTGCCGACGGCGTTTATCTTGCGAAGGGCGTCTTCGAACGGTGTAGATGTAACGATGGCGAAGCTTTCGGTCAGCCCGTACCCGACGCTGATCTGGAGACCGGGCAGCTTGGCGAAAATACCCCTGACCATTTCCTCCGTCGCGAAAGAACCGCCGAAAAGGGCCGTCCTGAAGGAGGAGAAGTCGTATTTGTCGAAGTCGCCATGGTTGATCATGAGCCAGACCACGTTGACAACGCCCATATAGTGGGTCACCTTTTCCCGGTCCATGATCTCCAGGAACTCCCTGGTCTTGAACTGCTTCATGTAGACGCACGCGACGGCGCTGAAGATGGGGGGGAGCATCACGCTTGAAAGGCCGGTGATGTGGAAAAGGGGTATGGAGCATATCATCTTGTCGCCGGGGCGGTATTGAATGAAGTCGCTCACCAGCATGGCCGTGACCACAAGGCCGCGCTGATGGAGCACGGCGCCCTTCGGCTTGCCCGTTGTACCCGACGTATACATGATGGCAGCGCCGTCCGACTCCGAAAGCACCGCCTGTTTGAAAGGCGAGCTTGCGTGCTCCGTCAATTGCGAGAAGGGCATTGTCCCTTCCGGCGTCGCGGCCCCGTTGAAGAATATCCTCCCGATACCCTTGAGCCGACCCCTCGCAGCGTCGATAAAGGACCAGTACTCCTCGTCTACGATGAGGACCTTGCTCTCCGAATCGTTTATCTCGTATGCGAGCTCCTCGCCCTTGAACCTTGTATTGAGAGGCACCATGAGGGCGCCTAGCTTCATGAGGGCGAAGAAAGTGAGGGGGAACTCGATCTGCGATCCCAGGAGCACGGCCACGTGGTCGCCCCGGCCGACGCCTTCGCCTTCGAGACCGGCGGCGATCCTGTTGACCGTCTCATCGAATTGGCCATAGGTGAGACGCCCGTCGCCGCAGATGAACCCCACGCGGTCCGGAAACCGGCTGACGGTATTTTCCAGCAGCTCCACGACGCTGCGCGGCCTGTCCGCTATGATCCTGCCCTTGAAGTCGGGCCACTCCTCTTCAACTATCTCCCAGCCCGACTTGATCGCAAGCGTATCCATAGGCTCCCCTTTCCCCTGGCACACCCCGCTTCGATATGGCTCCTCCAAGAGTTTCTGCTACATCAGCTTATTTCTCCCGTGCCTGTAACGCTACTCCCTCTCCACTATAAGGGCGAACCCCTGGCCGCCGCCCGCACAGAGCGTGGCAAGCCCGCGGTGCGCGTCCCGCCTTGCCATCTCGTAAAGGAGGGTCACGACGAGCCTTGCGCCCGTGCAGCCCACGGGGTGGCCCAGCGATATGCCGCTGCCGTTCACGTTTACGATCTCCCGGTTCCAGCCCATCTCCCGTTCGCAGGCCAGGTACGCTAAGATATCCATAGTTTTCTTCAACGCCCCGGCCGGTCTTGCAGCCTCGAATTCCTTCAGCGCCTTAATGACCACGGACGGCAGCCCCCTATTTCACATGGAACTGAGGACGGACGGTCGTCCAGAACTGAGGGCAGGCAACGACCGTGGGATTTCTGCCGACGATCTTCTCTGCCATTTTCCAGGCTTCTTCAAAATTGACCGCGGGAACACAGCCCATGTCTCTTGCAGCGCCCGCCCCTCCCGTTCCTTCGATCTGAGGCGGAGCAATAGGGACCTCTGCGGTGGGCACTCCGGCAAAGATGATCTTGCTTGCATGGTCCAGCATGTACTGGCTCTCATAAAACAGCCAGAAAGGATGGATCGGCGCATAGGAATGGCAGCGTTGATATTTAAAAATGAGGTCTTCGCGGTATAGGAATTCCTCTTCATATTTCTGCAACTCGTAAGAAGAATGGCATCTCCTGAAAAGGTTTATGACTTCCCGATACGAGGCATGGGCATTGTCATCGATATTCCCCGTGCACCGCGTCAACGCAATCACTACCCCTCCTTCCCGCAGGATCGGCTTATTTACCCAAATGCGCGGGGGCGTGCAGGTAGCCGCAAGACCGATCAAGGGATTGCTCGTCTCTCCGTAAAGACCCACCCGCGGGACACCGAGGACAAAAACGTCGGCCTGGGGCACTTCAACCCGGTACAGCTTTTCAGTCAGGCTCCATGTCGGCTCGTTAATCTCGGGCGAGTAACCCGCAAAAATACCCGCCAGTTGGGCCCCGGCGCCAAGGACCCCATCCACATAAAAGACCCTCTTGCCGATGGCCTTCTCGATCTGCTTCATGACCGCTTCTTTGTGCTTCCGGTAAAGCATGGTCCGGTGGTCCCCATGGCATGATTCTTCATGACCTACCACCGGCAGACCGTGGGTAGAGACCATGCTCCGGGAACTGGCAAGGCCGATTATCACGCCCGTTCCCGTCATGCCCCCCCAATTGGACGGGAGCACGGTTCCACAATAAATGAAAAGCGCGGCTTCGTCCAGCAGGTTATTGTACTCTACATAATCTCCAAGTTCGGAAACACCCATGTATTTCAGGTTCCGCAAATCGTGGCAGTCATGATTTAGAAGCCTGGAGGCGCTTCCCATGGGCCGGAAGCGGTTATAGATCTCATCGCCAAAATAAGCGCGAAAACTCGTGTCCGGCCACTTGCAATGGTTTCCGTTGGCGCTCACAAGGAAGACATCCTCATCCTTAACGCCGGCCTTGTTCAACACTTCCATTATTATTGGAATCATGATACGACGGGGCAGGGCGGGCCGCGTGAGATCATCGTGGGCGATTACCACCCTTTTCCCCTTGGCCTTTCTTGCCAGCTCAAGTAGGGGCGGCGCCCCTACCGGGTTTTCCAGCGCCTTTTTCACCGCAACATCCGGCTTCTCCAGAAGCGCCGGGGGTGGAACAACCGGGACAACCGTATCCTTTGGTACGGAGATGGTTATCTTCTTATCCCAGTAATCTGCGATGATCTCTTTGCTTGCTTTCATATGTATCCCCCTCTCTTAGTTGTCTATAGGACTCTTCTGCAACTTCTACCGTCCGCCTTTTCTTCTCCGCCGGGCCTGCGGCTAAAAGTCATCCTCCAAGGGTACCTGTTCGGCGAAGCCCTTCAGCTCCTCCTGCCCCGCAACCAATCGGGAGAGTTGGATGAAATGCTCGGCGTTCAGGAAGATCTCGTGTAAATCTGCCATCTGGTCTATGGTCCAACCGATTTTCAGCAGGTAGGAAAGATACTGAAATGCCGTCTTGGCCCCATCGCCGACCGAATGGAACCCGACGTATCTCCTCGATGCCGGGTCTACAATAGCCTTTACCAGTCCATTTCTACCCTGGCAGTAAAAGAGCAGGTTCAAGGTGTGCATCCTTCCACACACGGGAAGTCCCTGGTTCGCAAATCCGGGGTAATATTCCTCCGGTTGAGGGTTTTTCGGCTTCGGTCCCCAGGGGACCTGGATGAGAATCACGTCCCCATATTTTTCCCGCGCCTCCGCCTCGGTAAGACCCACCATCGTCGCCTCGAGCGGAGGGAGGTAGATATGATCGGGGAGCGGCAGGCTGTCATCCCACCTAGCCTCCTTGCCCATCATGTTCTTCGCGGCGATCATCCCTCTCTTTCGCGCAACGGCCATGAAGTAAGGAGGGCCGGCAACATCGCCTACGGCATAGATGCCCGGCACATTCGTCCGGCATCCACCGTCAATAACGATCTCGTTGGCCTTGCCGATCTTGACTCCCAGGGGGATGGCAGGCTCCGAGTTGGGGGTCAGACCGACAGACACCATCACCGCATCGCATGGAAACTCGACGGTCTTGCCGCCGATCTCTGCGACCACAGCCTCTACCTTTCCTTTTCCTTTAATCGCTTTGACATCGGCACCTTCATGGATCTTGATGCCGCGCCTTTTGAAATCCCTGAAAACATAGCCTCTCACGTCCCGGTCCCATTTCGGGAGACACGTATATTTCTCAAGGACGGTCACGTCGATGTTGAAGGGCGCAAACATGGCGGCCTTTCCGATGCCGATCTTTCCTCCCCCTATAACCACCAGCTTCTTGGGGTCCTTGCGGATCTCCGGGTGGTCTTTGTACGTCAGTACGCCGGGAAGGTCGATCCCAGGGATATCCGGCATCGCGGGCCTCGACCCCGTTGCGACGACGAGGTTCTTGCCTCTATAGATCTTTCCATCGACTTCGACCGTGTTCTTGTCTATGATCCTGCCCTCTCCCCACGCAACGGCAATGCCCAGCTGCGTCTCCGTCTGATGCTTCATGGTCTCCTTGAATGAAGTCTGCCCGACCCTCCTGTAAGTCTCCAGGGCCTTCGACATGCTGATCTTGCTCAGATCGAATTCGGGATACCAGGACTTCCCCGAGTAAAGGTGCAGCAGCTCGGCCATCGACGATTGATCCGAGATAAAATTCTCAAAAGCGCACCTGCACACGTGGCACTCGCCTCCCAGGCAGTGCTGCTCTATTATCAGCGGGTCGCCCCCCAGGGCCTTCTGGAAAGCGGCCCCGAACCTGCCTGAAGCGCCTCCGCCGAACCATATCGCATCATACACCTTCTGACTTTCCATGCAAGATACCTCCTGTTGTTTTTTTTATCGTTTCTAAACCCGGCTTCCCCGATCCCATTTAAAGGCCTGTTCCACGGCCTCCGAAAACCGTATCGGGAGCAGCCGGCACTGACGTCAAATCGTAAGGTCGAGGAGCGTCTGGCCCCCGTCCAGGACCATTGTCTGCCCGGTCAACCAATCCGAGGCTTCGGAGCAGAGGAAGATTACGGGACCGGCAAGGTCATATGCCTGACCTATCTTACCCAAAGGGACACGTTTAATGAAATAGTCGTGAAACTCTTTATCTTCCAGCCTGCCCCTGGTCAGGTCGGTCTCGATCATCCCCGGTGCTATGGCGTTTACGTTGATATTATACCTGCCCCATTCTACAGCCAGCGACCTGGTGAAATTGATGATGCCGGCCTTGGTCGAATCGTAGGCAACCGCCTTGCGGTATGTCCCGGTCATGCCGCCGATCGAGGCGACATTCACGATTTTCCCTTTATTCTGCCCGATCATGATCTTCCCAACCGCCTGAGCGCAAAAGAAAGTTCCCGTCAGGTTCACGTTCACGACCTTATTCCAATCGTCCAACGAAAAATCCTCCGCCGGCGAAAAGATATTTATGCCCGCGTTGTTGACGAGGATGTCTATTTTCCCGAAGCGCTTCACCGTTTCGGATGCCATCGCTTCTATCTCCGCCTTCCGCGGCAGGTCAACCTTGATAAAGATCGAGTCTTTTCCTTTCTTTCTTATCTCCCCGGCAGCCTCCTCCCCCTCGCGGACAAGCACGTCCGCAATAACGACATGGCAACCGGCATCGGCCAGGGCCAAGGCCAGCACCCTTCCTATCCCGCGTCCGGCGCCTGTTACGATTCCCACTTTTCCCGATAAGCTGAAAAGATTTGAAGTATTCATCTCGCTTCCTTTCGTGTAAGTGATTTATTATTTCGGTCTTTGCCGAGCCCGCTCATGAGTTTTTCGCGTTATTGTTACGACGGCTTCTCCGCCTATCTCCCCTGCTCTCACCTCGACCCAGTCTCCGGTCTTTATCTCTTTGACGGGGTCCAGGTTGAGGCCGTCGACGGCGGGTATTCCGCCTGCCAATGCGCCTGAAATATCTATTGGGTCCACCCTCCGGCATATGATCGCTTTCGGTCCCACTTTTGTCACCTTCGACTTGAGGAACAGCCCCGACGAGCCGCCGCTCGGTCCGATCACGGAAGGATAAACAAGGACCTTACCGGCTACGCATTGGCCGTATAGCTCGTGATTCGCCATCCTGACGATGCCTGTGTCGTTCTCGATGTCGTACATGAAATGGCTGATAGGCTGGCTGGTGACCAGGGCCTCCCCTTGCGCAAATCCCTCGGATCGCGTGATTCCTTTCAGTTTTTTGGTGGTCGTCATGTTTACCTCCTTTCTCCCTATTTCAGGGGACGCCGCCGGCCGGCCCACTTCTTCGGCTCCAATTTTCCGGTCACACCGGCGTCGATCAGATCGTCCAGACCCCCGAAAAGGAACTTTTGGCCACGGCCTCCGAACAGTTTTATGTTCTTGAAACTGTCCGTGGCTATGTGTACCCTGCCCCATTTCTCGGCGGGCCCATTTCCCATACAACAACTGTGATATATTTTGGCCCCGGCCTTTTCGATGGTTTCGATAAAACCGAAAAACTTTGCCATAAGATACGTTTGGATATCGGTTTGAACCCAGAACGCCACATTGGTGCTGATCTTTTTTCCCGAAAGCTTTACGGCGAGGTCCCTCACCTCGCGCAGGTCCAGGAACGGACAGCCCGTGACGATAATATCAACGCTGTTATCCGGCGCCGTGTTCAAGCTTTCGTAGACAGCCCGAAGGTCGCTGACGCCAACCTCTATTTTCTCGACACCTTTTGGGATACGGCCGCCGAAGGCCGCCTCGAGGGTCGGCGAGTCGGGACTTATGCCGACCAGGTTCATCTTGGGGAAATGCAGGGCGGGGGAGGCGGTCGCAGAAAGGGCCTTGGCCTCTTCGACGGATATTCGCCGGAGTCCCGTAACGACCGGTACCCTGTCATAGGCCTTCATGCCTATAAATGCACCGAGGGCGTTCCAATCTGCGATCGTCTGCAGGTTTTCCACCACCTGTCGATCCAGATCGCACAATATTTTTCCCACACGGTTCTCATCGCACATCAGGCCGTGTTTTGGGTTTACCCCTGCAATCGCAGCGTAAAAAGCGGTAATGCTGTCATCCCTGTTTGTCCTTGCGCCGCATATCGTGTTCGCGTAGCAGGCCGCGTTGCCCTCGCAGCACACGTAATAATCCCCGAACTTGGGTGTATTTACGTTCAGGTAGGCAATACATGAGAACGTATTTATGATCCCCATCTCACCGAGCAACTGTGCGCCCTCGATCATTCCGTCCCTGATCTCCTGCGGGAGCCGAGCGTTTCTAAAGTTCCATGGATAGCCTTCTTCCAAGAACTTGTCGGTCTGCATGGCGCAGGGGTCTGTCGTGGTGAAAACGCTCACTTTTGCGTCGAGCGCTGCAAATTCCCTATAAATGGGACCGGTGCCGTAGTCGTGCTTCGGGATCCTTCCCATGGTGGCGTCGGTGCCAAAAATATGGGCGCTCGCTATAGGCACCATCTCTTCTGCCCCCACGGCCTCTCCGAATTTTATCAGTCTTTCTATGGCCAACTGTTTGGCCTTTCCATGTTTGCCTTCGGCCATTTCCATTTCACGCTTCGATAATCTCATAAGGACCTCCGCTTCCTCAGCCTTTTCAGGCTCCTCTCGCGCCTTTCCGCCTCTCAGGACATGAACCGGTCGCCGTTAACGTCTATCGTTGCGCCCGTGACGTCGTCCGAGTCACTCGACACGAGGAATACGACCACGCTGGCTACCTCCTCCGCCTTTCCGAGACGTCCTAAGGTGTCCTGCTCAGCATTTCGCGATGGACCTCCTTAATAGCGGCAGGCCACGAGTCCTCGGTCTGCCCGCTGAAAATTACCCCAGGGGCTATCGCGTTCACGCGTATGCCGTAAGGTCCGAGCCTCAAGGCCATCTGCCTTGTAAAGCCGAGCTGGCCGGCCTTGGCCGCCGCATAACAGGGACCTGCAAACTCGCATACCGACCTCCCTGCGAAGAAATATTGCAACCCTCCCGTATCTTCTTTCGATCATATGGGCATTACGGCCAGGGTGCAGAGCATCGTTCCTTTAAGGTTAAGACTTATCGTCTTGTCCAGGTTCCCGATTGAAATACCCCTTAAAAAACGTTCCCCACCGTCGAACCTGCCCCCTCCGGCGTTATTGACGAGTATGTCGATCCGGCCGAACTCTCCGATAGCAGTCGCGACCATTGCCTGCACGTCACCGAGCCTAGTAACGTCGCAATGCACGCCAGTGGCCTTTCCACCGATCCCCTTGATCTCGTCAACGGTTTGCTTCATAGACGGCGCGTCCACGTCGGCTGCGATCACGACAGCCCCTTCCCCAGCGAGGGCGGTAGCCATCGCCCTTCCAAGCCCGCCCCCCGACCCGGTCACAATGGCGACCTTTCCCTCCAATCTCATGCTCTACCCTCCGGCGACCGTTTATCACCCGGCCCCGTCGGCTTAACTGGCCATTTTTTTGAGATATCCCACATTATTTTAAGGGTAAAACCCAAAATATTTAGGGATGGTCATGCTGATCGCGGGAACGTACGAAACCAGGAGACAGACGACGATCAGTACGCAGATGAACGGAATGATGGCTATGGTGAGTCTTTCCAGCGTGACCTTGGTAACGCCGGAAACCACGAAAAGAACCAGTCCCAATGGCGGATGGATCAGCCCGATGGCGAGGTTCATGCAGACGACGATCGCAAGATGAAGGGGATGAATCCCTGCCTCTGCCCCGGTGACGACAAGGATAGGGGCCAGAAGGATGATCGAAATGATCGTATCGAGGAACATGCCGGCGATAAAAAGAATGATGTTAAAGATCAGGAACGTGAGATAGAAATTTCCACCGCCCAGTCCGACGACGGAAGACGCGATCTTCTGCGGTATCTGTTCCAGAGACATAATCCAGCCAAAGGCAATGGCGGTGGCGATGACGAAGAGGACTGTCGAGGAGATGACGACGGTCCGCCTCAAGATCTCCGCCAAATCTTTCAACTTGAGGGTCCTTTTCACGAAAAACCCCACCACCAATGCATAGGCGGCAGCAATGGCGGCTGCCTCGGCAGGCGTGCAAACACCCAATAAAATGCCTGCCAAAATAATGACGGGCATCATCAGCGCAAGGATTGCCCCTTTAAAAGCCGAGAAAAACTCCCTGAAGCCCGACCAACCGTGACGGACCGGATAGCCCCTTCTCTTCGAAATGAAATAGATGAACGCCATGATACCAAGCGCAACGATCACGCCGGGGACGTAGCCGGCCAGGAATAGTCCGGCCACCGAGACGTTCATGAAGGTGGCGTAAAGGACCAGGACAATGCTGGGAGGCACCATCGGACCGGTCACGGCAGCCGCCGAGATGACGGCGGAGGTGAAGTCCAGGTCATAACCCTCCTTTTCCATGGCCGGGGCCAGGACGGTGCTGATCGAGGCGGCATCGGCCACACCGGAGCCCGTCAACCCCGAAAGAAGGAGGGTCGAAACGACTACCACATGGGCCAGACCTCCCCGAAAGTGACCGACCATGGCATTGGCCAGCCGGACCAGGTCCCGAGTGATCCCGCTGATAGTCATAACCTGGCCCGCCATGACGAAAAACGGGATGGCCAGCATCACGGAACTTGCGATCCCCGCAAACATGCGCTGCGGAATGAGCGTATAGAGGTGCGCATTGCCGAGATAAAAGAAGGTGAAAGCCGTCGAAAGCCCCATCACGAACGCAACCGGTACTCCGAGGGCAAACAGCCCGAAAAATATGATCGAAATAAACAGTATCATACTTCCAATTCTCCGAACGCGCTAAGCCCGATACGGCCGAACCCGCTATTTCTCATCCCAGCCGAAAAAATTTGCCGTGTCCCGGGCAAGCAGAAGCATCGCCTGGATCAGCAGAAAGGCACCCCCCGCGCATACCGACAGGTACAAATAGAAGTACGGGACATTCCAGAATGTGGTTAGTTGTTCTGCTCCGACAAAGACGGACAGCTTCCATCCGAAAACCACGAGGTAGCAGGCGAAGAAGGCGACCATCACGTCTATGAAAACCCTTGCGATGTTTCTGAGTCGAACCGGAAAAAGAGCGACCACGAACATGATTGCGACATGTCCCCGCTCCTTCAAGACCATCGAGGCTCCGAGGAACACCACCCACGGGAAAAAGATGAGTGACGTTTCCTCGGACCACGATAGTGAGTGTTCCAGGACGTAGCGGCAGAAGACCTGCAGGAGCGTGGTCAGAAAGATTATCACGAGCATGGTTGCCGACGCCCAATAGGCGATCCTGTAAAAGAAATCGGCGACCACGTCCAGCTTCCGACTGAACATACCCCGTTCTCCCTTAAAGCGACCTGATAAGGCCCCGGTTATTTCACCGCGAGCTCTTTTCTGGCTTCGTCCCTCGCCCGGAGAAGCTTTTGCACCCATTCCTTCCCGGTAGTCTTTTCAAGGGAATTAAGAGCGGCAGGCTGGCCCAGCTTTATAAACTCGGCTATTTCCTGCGGCTTGGGATAATAGATCTGTATACCCTTCGCTTTCATAATCTTCAGCGCAATCAAGTCGCTGTTCTCGCTCACCCCCCGGGACACTACGGCCCCGACGCGCGCTGCGTTCAGGACGATCTCTCTTTGCCTCGGCGTCAACTTCTTGTACCAATTGTCATTCGCAAAGATGTACAAGGTATCGTATGAGTGGTTCGTCAAAATAGCCTGTTTGAAGGTCTCGTGGATTTTCTGGTCAACGACGCCGGCCGGCTGGACTTCGAAGCCGTCCAGAACGTCCGTCTGCATGCTCATATAGAGCTGCGTCCAGGGGATCACGACAGGGTTTGCGCCGAAAGCGGTCAACATATTGAACATCATTTTGCTTTCAGGGGCCCTGACTTTGAGTCCCTTCATGTCGGCCGGCGAACGGACGGCTTTCTTGGTGAAATAAAAGTCCCTGAATCCATTGGCGTCACCATAGGCCAGTACCCGAAGTTTTGATTCCTTGTAGATAACGTCCGCCAGCTCCTTGCCGAAGGGCCCGTCGAGCACACGCCATGCCTCGAGCACCGAATTAAAGATAAAAGGGGCATACGGCAATTCTGCTTTGGGTGAAAAAATTGAGGCCACCGCCGTGTAGCACGGCACGATCTGGATCGCACCGAGCTGCACCGATTCCACCATCTCCCGCGCGCCCCCGAGCTGGCCCGCGGGATAGATGGCAACTTCCATTTCGCCCCCGCTCTGGCTTTCTACCAGGTCCTTGAACACGCTGGCAAAGGCCTCCATATCGCTCTCGAGGCGGTTCCCTCTGTCCACATGCCCCACTTTTATGGTCATTTTTGCCGAAGCAAAGGGCACGATAAGAAAGAGCCCGCCAAGCAGAAGCACCAGCGGCAATAAGACTTTCTTCATAC
>JBEKOT010000019.1:0-25118 GCA_049521495.1 Syntrophorhabdales bacterium
GCGAGGTCATCGATAAAGGACCCGCCGAGCTGGTAGACAATGGTGATAAGTATGAGGATTATGTAACGGTTGATGGGAAGGGTCACGACCCAGTCCGCGATCACTTTCGGTATGTTCGTGGCCGCGATGAAGTGGCCGAGCACGGCTGAGCCGGCGATGAGCATGAGGAGCATGCACGCCGTGCGGAGTCCGTCTCTGGCCGATTTGAGGTATACCTTGAGGGTCATGTCCCTCTTTATTACGGAGAGAAGAAGGACCGCGAAGGTTCCCACGCTCGCTGCCTCGGTGGGAGAGAAGAACCCCCACATTATGCCGCCCACGACCAGGACAAAGATAACCAGCACCCAGAGGCTCTCGGGCAGGGAGGCGGCCCTCTCCTTCCAGGTGAAGAGAGGACCCTTCGGGGCGATATCGGGATTGATCTTCGCCCAGCCGTATATTATGAGCACGAAGAAGACGGCCGTGAGGAGGCCCGGAATGATGCCGGCGAGAAAAAGCCTGCCGATGGACTGCTCCGTGAGGATGCCCAGGATGATGAGAAAGACGCTCGGGGGGATCAGGCATCCGAGGGTGCCGACCGAAGCGACTATCCCTGTGGAAAGCCTCCGGTCGTACTTGTAGCGGTCCATCTGGGGCACTGCGACACTCGCGAAAGTGGCCGAGGTGGCGGTCGACGAGCCACAGATCGCCTTGAAAGCGGTGGCGCCGGCAACGGTGGCTATGGCCAGTCCTCCGGGGACGTGGCCGATGAACTTGTACGCCCCGTCGTACAACCTCACCGCTATGCCCGTGTTGAAGCCGATTTGCCCCATGAAGATGAAAAGGGGGAACACCGTGTAGGCGTAATTTGAGAGGACCTCGAAGACGTCCCGGCCCAAGAGGTCGAGAGCGGCCTTGAAGGAGACGAGGTAGGCGAACCCGACAAAACCGACGATCGCCATGGCAAACGCGAGCTCTATGCCTGTAGCGAAGAGGAAAAGGAGCACCAGTATGCCCGCAATCCCTATGATGATCTCATTCATCGTGACCTCCGGAGACCGCCTTCAGGATATCGCAAAGGATGACGTAGCACTCGATGAAGGCGACTACGCCGACGGCGTATACGAAGGGATAAATGGGCATCCTGATCGTCTGCGACACCTCTCCGGACGCGTAGTACTCGTGGGCGAGCATGAAGAGGTTGGTGCCGATGAAGATGAAAAGGAGGATTACCACGACCCGCGTCGCCACGACAAGCAGAGTTTTCCCGTTCCGGGGGAGCCGGTCGATGATAAAGTCCATGTAGACGTGGCCTCTTTTCCAGGACGTAAGGGGAATAGCGAAGCCGATGGCGATCGCGCTGGAGAGGCTCACTATCTCGTAGGTGCCGATGATGGGCCTGCCGAAGGACCGGAAAACCACGTCCGCCATAGTCAGCGACATCATGAAGGTCAGCGCGCCGACGGCTACCATGTCGAGCCACTCGCTGATCCTGAAGGCCGCTTTGAGAATTTTCTCCATATCTCTCCCCTTTTCTTAAAGAAGGAATCCGCCTAATCAGGTATCAAGCGGAACCTCGATGTTGCTTCTGTAAGCCTCGTCTGGATCTCGACGATGTGGTCGACCATGAGGCGGTATACCTTTTCGGAGTCCCTCTCCCTGAGCGCCCTGAGTATCTTCCTGTGCTGGTCGAGCGACTTGCGGGAGATGCTCAGCCTTCTCCGGGAATTGCGAGAGGCGTCCGTGAACATTGCGTTCAGAACGTCGAAGAGCGACCCCATTGTCAGCTTTATCAACGTGTTGTGGGTCATTTCGGCTAGGATGGAATGGAACTCGATATTCTTCGGCGTGGAGGACCTCTTTCCGCTCAGGATGAGATGGGTTTCCCGTATGTTGGCCTCCAGTTTCTGGAAATCGGCCTCAGTGCCCCTCTCGGACGCGATCTTCGCGATGTTCGGCTCCATTATAAGACGCGCCTCTGTGACCTCGCTGATCGATGTCTTCTGCATGCGGACGATCGAATAGAGGGAATCGCTCATCGTCTTGGAGGAAACGCTGGTGACAAAGACGCCGGACCCGGGCTTGATGGCGACGAGACCGGATGCCTCCAGGCTCTTTAAGGCCTCCCTCACGGCGATGCGGCTGGCCCCGAACCTGGCCGACAACTCCCTCTCAGGCGGCAGCTTATCGCCCGGCTGCATTGTCCCGTCCAATATGGCGTTCCTGATTTGCTGGCGTATCAATTGGTGTCTCCTCCCGGTTCCGAGAGGCGGGGAAGGGTCGCTCACAGGAAGACCATCCATATTGGTAAGTCCAAAAACGGAATTGGTAATACCTCTTCATTTCACGTTACCAGTGGGTTGCATATTATGTCAAGAAGAAATTGATGGGCCCTTCGGATCGATGTCGCTATCCCGGGCCCCAGGCAGAAGCAATTGACTCTTATTGACACGGCCTTGAGGAACGATGTAATCTGAGGCATAATTTCTGCCTGCCAAGAGTATGTACGTGCGTCGGGCCGGCTGTATCGTCTCCAGGGTAAAGTACCCGCTGCTGTATTGTTTCTGACGGTCGGCTCATTCGTCGGGAAGAAAGGCAGCATTTGATCATGAAGGGATCATTCGATGATGACTTCGGGAGAGGTCGGGAAAGATGTTACAGCTTTTTCTGCAAAAAGATAAGAACCTCGAATACTGCTTCAATGTGGAAACTTCGGAAGCCCTGGACTCGAAGGAGCTTTTGCTTCTGAGACACTTACTGGCGAACGGTTTCATACCTGAAACCGTATCGATGAAACCGATCGGTTCCGACGGGGGTCGCGTGGTCGAGCTCGGCCCGCGGATGAATTTTGCTACGGCCTTTTCGACAAATATCGTAGCCATTTGTCACACTATCGGTCTCCACAAGGTGTTGCGCATAGAACGCTCGAGGCGGTACGTGGTTGCTCCGGGCGTTGACAGGGATGACTTCGTCCGACAGAATCACGACCGTATGACGGAGTGCCTGTATGACGATCCCTTGCAGACTTTTGAGACCGGGGCCCAGCCGGAGCCCGTGTTCGAGGTGCCTTTGCTGGAAAAAGGGGTCGAGGCTTTTCTTGAAGTACCGGGCCTTGCCATGGATGACTGGGACAAGCGTCTCTACTACGACTACTTTGTCGAGGAAGAAGGGCGAAACCCTACGATCGTTGAAATAAGGGACCTGGATAACGCCAACAGCGAGCACTCGCGGCACGGCTATTTCAAAGGAAAGCAGATCATCGACGGTGTTCCCGTCTCTGAGACGCTTATGGAGGTCGTAAAATCGACCTTAAGGGCCAACCCTTCGAACACCATCATCGCCTTCAAGGACAATTCGAGCGGGATCAGGGGATACGAGTGCTGGACGGTTCTTCCCGAAGAGCCGGGCAAACCGGCGCCCTTTCAGAAGAAGAGGGTGACCTACCATATCATCTTTACCGCGGAGACCCACAATTTTCCGACCGGGGTCGCGCCTTTCCCCGGTGCAGAGACCGGTACCGGCGGAAGGATCCGTGATGTCCAGGCCACTGGAAAAGGCGGTTTGGTCGTTGCCGGAACAGCAGGGTACTGCACCGGAAACCTGCTCATCCCGGGATATGAATTGCCTTGGGAAGCAGCGGATTTAGCTTACCCCTCGAACCTTGCTCCTTCTCTAGAGGTCGAGATAGGGGCAAGTGACGGGGCAAGCGATTACGGCAACAAGTTCGGCGAGCCGGTCGTGCTGGGCTTTACGAGGTCCTTTGACCAAAAACTATCAAGCGGCGAGCGGTGGGGATGGATCAAGAAAGTAATGTTCACCGGGGGCATAGGACAGATAGATGGCAGGCACATCGAAAAGGACGAAGCCCTGAGAGGAATGTTCATTGTCGCAATAGGCGGTCCGGCGTACAGCATCGGTGTGGGCGGGGGTTCGGCCTCCAGCAAGCTCCAGGGCGAAAACGAGGCGGAATTGGATTTCAACGCCGTGCAGCGCGGCGATGCAGAGATGGAGCAGAAGATGAACCGCGTTGTCAGGGCTTGCATCGAGATGGGGGAAAATAACCCCATCGCGAGCATTCACGACCAGGGGGCAGGGGGACCGGCCAATGTCCTCAAGGAGCTGGTCGAGAAATCGGGGGGCAGGATCGAGCTAAGGCGGATCAGGCTGGGGGACCCCACTCTTTCGGTGCTGAAAATATGGATAGCCGAATACCAGGAGCGATGCGGCCTCCTGATCAGACCCCAAAGGATCGCAGATTTCGAAGCCATGTGCCAAAGAGAAAAAGTGAATTGCGAGGTTCTGGGGGCAGTCACGGGAGACGGCCGCTTCGTGGTCCATGATGAGAGCGACGATTCCACGCCGGTCAACCTCAATCTGGCGAAGGTCCTCGGCAACATGCCGCAGAAAACGTTCAGGGACGAGAGGCTGCCTTCATCGCTCGAACCTTTGCGGCTACCCGACCACCTGGCCGTGGAGGAGGCACTGTCCCGGGTGCTTCGCGACCTCGCGGTAGGCTCGAAGAGGTTTCTCACGAATAAGGTCGATCGCAGCGTGACCGGCCTGATCGCGCAGCAGCAATGTTGCGGTCCTCTTCAACTGACGGTCGGAGACGTTGCGGTAATTGCCCAAAGTCATTTCGGATTGACGGGGGCGGCCACTTCGGTCGGGGAGCAGCCGATCAAGATGCTCGTTAGCCCGACAGCGGGCGCCCGTATGGCGGTCGGGGAGGCCCTCACCAATATCATGTGGGCGAAGATCGGCAGCCTCGACGAGGTCAAGTGCTCGGCCAATTGGATGTGGGCGCCTAAGCTGCCTGGAGAAGGGGCAGCTCTTTACGATGCGGCATGCGCTATGCGGGACCTCATGGTGGAGCTGCGTATCGCCGTCGATGGAGGAAAGGACAGCCTCTCGATGGCGACCAAGGTCGGAGATGAGATTGTGAAGTCGCCCCGCCAGCTCGTTGTCTCCGCCTACGCCGCAGTGCCCGATATCACGAAGGTCGTCACCCCGGAGATAAAGAGCCCGGGTAAGAGCCGGCTGATTTTCCTCGACATATCGGGGCATAAGCCCCGGCTCGGAGGTTCGGCCCTCGCCCAGGTCTACGGTCAGATCGGGAACGAGTCTCCCGATGTGGACGATCCTCAAACGGTCAAATCGGCATTCAACGCAGTCCAGAAGCTGATCTCGGAGGACTTGATCCTCGCGGGGCACGACGTGAGTGACGGCGGCCTCGTCACGACATTATTGGAGATGGCCTTTGCGGGAAACTGCGGCCTGAGCATTCGAATGGAGGGGCCGTGGACCGATCTGGAAACGCTCTTTGCCGAAGAATTGGGCGCGGTCATCGAGTGCAAGGAGAGTGACGTCCCGCGGGTAGTCCGGACCCTCGATTCCTTTGGCGTCCGTTCCTCCGTAATAGGAGAGACCTCTGAGGAGAAGAAAATTCTTGTCTCATATAACGCCCGGACGGTCCTTGAGTCGGCCATGCCCCTTCTCAGGCAGTGGTGGGAAGATACCTCCTATCATATAGAGCGGCTTCAGATGAACCCCGATTGCGCGGAGGAGGAAAGAAAAAATATCTTCGACCGTAAAGGTCCCGGTTATACGGTCACTTTCAAGCCGGAACCGACGCCGGGCCGCGCTTTGGAGCTTAAAGAGAAGCCCAAAGTAGCCATTCTCAGGGAAGAGGGAAGCAACGGCGACCGTGAGATGACATCGGCCTTCTTCCAGGCGGGATTCACCCCATGGGACGTTACTATGACCGACCTGATCAGCGGGCGGATCGGCCTTGAGGGCTTCAGGGGGTTGGTTGCAGTAGGGGGGTTTTCGTACGCAGATGTCCCCGAGAGCGCCAAAGGTTGGGCCGCAACCATAAGGTACAACGAAAAGCTGAGGAAGATGTTCGAAGATTTTTATAACCGGCCGGACACCTTCTCTCTGGGCGTCTGCAACGGCTGCCAGCTTTTTGCACTCCTCGGATGGGTGCCATGGCTGGGGATTTCCGACGACAGACAGCCGCGGTTTGTTCGAAACCTGTCAGGCCGTTTCGAATCGCGATGGGTGACCGTCAGGATCATGGAAAGCCCTGCCATAATGCTCACGGACATGGCCGGCTCGGAGCTCGGGGTCTGGGTAGCACACGGCGAAGGCAGGCTCCACTTCCCCGACCCGTCCCTTTTGGACGAGGTGATCGACAGGAAGCTCGTTTCACTGGTTTTCATCGACGACGAGGGCCGGGCTGACGGGAAGGTCCCGAAAAGCTATCCTTTTAACCCGAACGGCTCACCCTACGGGATTACCGGCCTCTGCACCAAGGATGGACGCCATCTGGCGATGATGCCCCACCCGGAGCGCACGTTTCTCAAATGGCAATGGGCATGGATGCCCGGTTACCTGAATGAGGCGCTCGGCGCATCCCCGTGGATTAAAATGTTCCAGAACGCCAGGGCCTGGTGCGGCCCGGTGAAATAGCGCGGGCGGCAAAGGGAAGGGGCGCGCCAGGCCCTCTCCCTAGCTTATACTAGCGGAAAATCCGTAGGTATCGACCTGCCACCCTTGCTCCGGCATTTGCACGCCGTCGATGTAGACCGTCCTTCCTTCGAGCCCGACCCTTCCTTTTGCAATTAGGTCATGCACGGCAAAAGGATATATCCGCCAGTCCCCTTCTGCTCTGAGCGTCTCCTGGATGCTCGTGCAAACGTCTTGCAGCGACTTGTAAAGATCGCCGCCCTCCCCTTGCGCCGCTTTCCGGAAATCTTCGAGGGTTTTCACATTGGTGCGCTCGATAAATCTTCTTATGTCACGCAGCTCCTTGTCCCACCTCGAAAGCTGAAGGGACGCCGACTGGATCAATACGGGCCCGCCGTCATCGCTCTTATCGACAAAGAAAACGGTCGACTTTACGCTCCTTTCTCCGGCCAGAATCGCCTTAGCCGTCGGTCTCCATCCCAAGCCGGTGTATTTTGTCGCATCACCCGGATGGACGTTCAGAATGCGCGGATAGTACTTTCCAGGCATCCAATCCCCTATCCATAAATCGTATCCAGCCAGGCAGATGAGGTCCGGCGAGCCATTCATGGTTTGCTCTACGAGCGTCATCATCGCCATGTCGTAACCATTTCTCTCGATGCCGTACCTTGGAACTCTCTCAAGCCCCCACATCTGCCGGAAGTATATACCGGAGTCAAGGGAGACAACCGGGACGCCCCGTCTTCTTGCTTTCTCTACGCAGGCACAGCCCGGGGCGTTGCTGAATACGACATGATATTTATCCGGGTCCCGCTCGTATATCCTTTCGTAGTTGGTGCCGGACCCTGACACGGCGCAGGCGTATTTCAGCGGGCCCGACGAGGGATCATAAACCAATCTTGCCGCCATTTTTTTACGTTCTCACTCCCACAAGCAACATCGCCTTATGCTCATTTCAATAACAAAAAGATGCGTCCCTGTCAAGATGGAACGCCGGCTCTGGTGTCAACGCAAAGTAGAAACGCTACAGATCGCATCCAGATTCGCTACCTTCCCAAGGCGAAGAGCTGTCCCGGGTAGGTTTGAATAGAGGGAGGCGCCACACAAAAGGTCGGACACTCAAGCCATGTGTGTGACCCCCTGTAAAAGCGGAGCTACCTGGTAACCTTCCGATTGATCGACTCGCGGGGGATCGTGAAGGGACTGGGGATCGCTTCTGCGGTCGTTTGAAGGGTCGGTCCCAGATAAGCGCCTGCCCATGATTACAGACCTGTTTCCTCCGTCAGCGCTCTTGAGAAATTCTCCTGCGTGAGCCGCTCCTTCAGCCACGCTTGAAGCCGTTCATCCAGGGGCCCCACCCACTTCTCAATCGATTCGATGTCCCCATTGACCAACGCGTCCCTGTGTTCGGGCGTAAGGTCGAAGAGCGCTAGGGCGCCGGCAGGATTGTCGGACAGGGCCGCGAGGAAAAGGTTGTCCTCTGCTGCCCTTTCGAGAACGGTCAGGATTGCCTTGACAGAGGAAACCTTGAATTCGGGGATTTTTGCCAGCGGGTCAAGGACCGGATTCGTCAATCGGTTCGCCGGAGCCTCTCCCCAGTGAAAGGCCATGAATGCCTGCCCCTCCCTGACGCGATCCGTCTTCTTGGCCTTGGTGTTCACCCTTCCTCTCCGGGAGGTCAGGGAGATCGAGTCACCCTCTGCAATTCCAAGCCGGTTCGCGTCAAAAGGATTGATCTCGACGTGGCTTTCCGGAACGAGGGTTTCCAGCACCCTCGACCGGTGGCTCATGCTTCCGGTGTGAAAATGCTCGAGCATCCGGCCCGTGGTCAGCATGATCGGATAAGCGGAAGTGGGAAGTTCCGCCGGCGGTCCGTCGTGCACCACATGAAACCTGCCACGACCACGGGAGAACTGGTCTTTGTGTAGCATTGGGCTGCCTGGATGCCTGAAGTCCCAACAAGGCCACTGAATGCTGCCCTTCTCGAGGCGGGCATGGCTTATCCCTCCGTAGATGGGCGTGACCTTTGCTATTTCTGTCATGATCTCAGCACTGCTCCTGTAGCTCATGATATAACCGAGACGGGCCGACAGCGCCGCAACGATCTCCCAATCCGCCTTCGCGGCCCCCGGTGGGTCCATGGCCTTGCGTACGCGCTGCACCCTCCGTTCCGTGCTGGTGAAAGTCCCGTCTTTTTCCGCGAAGCTCCCCGCAGGCAATACCACGTCGGCCAATTGAGCCGTTTCCGTCAGGAAAATGTCCTGTACGACGAGTGTCTCCAACCTCGACAGGGCCTCTTTCGCATGGTCTATATCGGGCTCGCTGAGCAGGGGATTCTCGCCGATCACGTAGAGGGCCTTAAGCTGCCCATCATGGGCGGCCCGGACCATCTCCGTCACCGTGAACCCCGGCTTTGCGCTCAAGCTCTTCCCCCACGCCCTTTCAAACCCTTCCTTCACGGCCGGATTGTCGACCCGCTGATAACCCGGGAAGAAAACCGGCAGGGCCCCCATGTCGCAGGCGCCCTGGACATTGTTCTGTCCCCGGAGGGGCGCGAACCCCGTTCCCTTTCGACCGAGATTCCCCGTGAGCATCAGGAGGTTGGCAACCGCCTTTACGTTGTCGGATCCGGTCGTGTGCTGCGTAATGCCCATGCCATAGAGGATTATCGCCCTTTTTGCGCGTCCGAAGATTCGGGCGCTCTGCCGTATCTTGTCTGCCGGGACACCCGTGATCATCTCCACTGTCGTAGGATCATACCGTCCAATCGATTCGAGAAAAGGCTCGAAGCCTTCGCACCGGTTTGCTACAAAATCAGTGTCGTAGAGACCTTCCTCGACGATCAGGTTCATCATCCCGTTGAGGAGCGCAATATCCGTGCCCGGGAAATGGCTCAGATAGACCTCGGCCGACTCGCTCAATTCAATCGCGCGGGGATCGGCCACTATGAGCTTTGCCCCGTTGTTTTTGACGGCCCTCTTGATTCTTCGTCCGATAATGGGGTGGCATTCGGTGGTGTTCGATCCTATAACGAACAGGACGTCGGCTTCATCGACATCGGAGATCGAATTGCTCATGGCGCCGTCGCCGAAGGCGGCCAGGGCTGCCGCAACGGTCGACGCATGGCAGAGGCGGGCGCAGTGGTCTACGTTGTTCGTCCCCAAGGCCGCCCTGGCGAACTTCTGGATGACGTAATTCTCTTCGTTCGTGCACTTTGCCGAGCTGAGCACGGCGGCCGCTTCGGGGCCGCTGCTTTCGATGACGTTTGCCATTCCTCTCGCTACCCTCTCCAGGGCCTCATCCCAGTCCGCTTCCCTGAATAGTACCGTGATGTCGCCTGAAGCTCCTTTGGGAACATCTTCCCTCCGGATCAAGGGGCGGGTGAGCCGATCCCTGTGATTGACGAAATCGAGGCCGAACCGGCCCTTGACGCAGAGTTCCCCCCGGTTGACGGGGCTCTTTTCATTGCCTTTTGCTCGTACGATCCGTCCGGACCGAACTCCTACGAGAATAGAGCAGCCTACCCCGCAGTAAGGGCATATCGTCTCCACCTCTTTGTCGGGTACTAGAATATCCTTTGCCATCAGGGCCCCGGTCGGGCAGTGCTCGACGCACTCGCCACAGCTTTGGCATACGGATTGGGCGAGTTGCCTGCCTCCAAAAGGCGTGACCACCGTTTGGTAGCCCCGATGGGCAAAGTCGATGGCCCCGACGCCCGAGATCTCGTCGCACGTTCGCACGCATTTCCCACAGAGGATGCACTTATTGGGGTCAAAATCGAAGGCCGGGCTCGACGTGTCCCTGCCGTTCTTGAGTTTTGCCCTGCGAAGTCCCCCGTCGGTCCCTTGTCTTGCGCCCACGTATCGGGCCACCTTAAGAAGTTCGCACTGCTGGCTCTTTTCGCAGATGAGACAATCGGCGGGATGATTCGCGATCGCCAGCTCCACGATCGTCCTTCTCACCCTCCGGATCTCCTCCGTCTCGGTGCGAACTATCATGCCTTCCCTTACCGGCGTAGTGCAGGAGGTAGGCAATCCCCGCATGCCTTCGATCTCAACAATGCACAACCGGCAGGCCCCGAAGGGTTTCAAGGCGGGATCGTGACAAAGAGTCGGCACGAATGCGCCCGCACTTTGGATTGCGGTAAGGACGACAGATCCTTCGGGAACCGATACCGGATGACCGTCAATGCTCAGTCTTACCTTTTTCAAGGGTTTCACCTCCTTAAGGCCCTCCAGGAACCGGCTTCCTCTCGTTAGACCGGGAGCCTTCCCTGCAAGGCACTTCGATGCCTTAGCAGACAAGGACCGCGTGGAATTTACAGGCATCACGACACGTGCCGCACTTGGTGCACCTTTCCAGGTCAATCGCATGGGGTTTCTTTTTTTCGCCCGTAACCGCCTGAACTGGGCACTTGCGGGAACAAGCCCCGCAGCCGGTGCATGTCTCTCCATCTATTTCGTAATGGAACAGGGCCTTACAAACCCCCGCCCGGCATTTCCCCTCATGGATATGTGCCTCATATTCCTGCCGGAAGTAGCGCAGTGTAGTCAGTACCGGGTTCGGGGACGTTTGCCCCAGACCACAAAGAGAACCTTTATTTACGGCTTCGCTCACCAGCTCCAGGGCATCGATGTCCTGCGCCTTACCGTTCCCGTCGCAGATGTCGTTGAGCACATCCAGCATCTGGTGTGTCCCGAGACGGCATGGCATGCACTTGCCGCAGGATTCGTCCGCTGTGAAGGCAAGAAAATATCGGGGGATGTCGACCATGCACGTATCCTCGTCCATCACCACCATGCCTCCGGAGCCCATGATAGACCCTGCTTTTGCCAGGGCGTCGTAGTCCACCGGTAGATCGAGAAGATCGGCGGGGATGCATCCTCCCGAAGGGCCTCCCGTCTGCACTGCCTTCAGTTTCTTGCCTTCGGCCACTCCCCCGCCGATTCCGTCGATTATATCGCCCAGACGCATACCCATGGGTACCTCTATGAGTCCCGTGCGCTGCACCTTACCGGCCAGGGAAAACGTTTTGGTCCCCTTGCTCTTCTCTGTCCCGAAACTTGCAAACCAGGCCGCGCCCTGCGCAAGGATCGCCGAGACGTTGGCGAAGGTTTCCACGTTGTTGATATTGGTGGGGTTTCCCCAGAGCCCTTTATTGGCGGGGTAAGGCGGCCGCGGGCGCGGCATTCCCCTCCCCCCGGCAATGGAAGCCATGAGGGCCGTTTCCTCCCCGCATACGAAGGCGCCTGCCCCTTCTTTGATCTGTATCTGAAAGCCCAATCGGCTTCCCAGAATACGGCGACCGACAAGACCGTATTCGGCCATCTGGCCGAGGGCTTTTTCCAGCCGCTTGATCGCGAGGGGGTACTCCGCGCGGATATAAATAAAGCCCTCGGTGCACCCTATGGCGTAGGCCGCAATGAGCATGCCCTCCAGGACGGCATGAGGGTCCCCTTCGAGGAGCGAGCGGTCCATGAAGGCTCCCGGGTCGCCTTCATCGGCGTTGCATACGATGTACTTTGTCTTTCCAGGTGCCTTGGCTGCAGACTCCCACTTCAGACCGGTAGGAAAGCCTGCACCGCCGCGTCCCCTGAGGCCGGAGTTCTTGATTTCCTCGATCACGTCTCCCCGGCTCATCCCGAGGGCCCTCTGCAGTCCGCCGTAGCCCCCTCTGGCCATATAGTGCTCGATATCCTCGGGATCGATTATGCCGCAATTGCGCAACGCGATCCGTACCTGGGGTTTGATCATGGGCAAATCCTCGAAACGGCCGATGCCGTCGATCGATTTCTCCCCCATGGTACAGAAAGCCCACTCGGACTTCGGATCGCCCTCTCCAAGCCCGGCCGTCAGTATCTTCTCTGTTTTTTCGGCCGTCAGGTTCCCGTAGTAGATGAAAGGCCCTCCCGGGCACTTTACGGCCATGATCGGCTCAAGATAGCACATGCCGATACAACCCACCTTGAGCATACGCCCCTCGAGCTTCATCCGATCGAGCGTCTCTTTCGCCGCTGCATACACGCCGTCTGCGCCGGCTGCCTTGCCGCAGGTCCCCATCCCGACGTGTATGAGCGGATAGGCCAGATGGTCGAGGGCGTTCCAGTTATCTTCTGCCCGGGCTAATGCCTGCCTGAAATCCATGTCCACCTCCCCACGCGTCGACCCGTTAAAGGGGCCTTCGAGCACTGCTTAGAACGGGGCGCATCATCTCCGATCCCGCCGGTGGGGTCGCTTAGACGCGCTTCTTTTCCTGAGAACGGATGTCGTCGAGGAGCGCCAGCGCCTTCGACCGCCCCACATTCCCGTAGACCGCATCGTCAACCACTATAATCGGCGCCAGTGCGCATGAGCCAAAGCAGGCAACGGTTTCAAGAGTAAAGAGGCCGTCTTGCGTTGTCTCTCCCGGCGCTACCTTGAGGTGGTCCCGAATGTCTCCCAGCATGCGGTAGGACCCCTTTACGTGACAGGCGGTACCACGGCAGACCCGCACGATGTATTTCCCAACGGGCTTGAGGCGAAACTGCGAATAGAAGGTGGCCGTCCCATACACCTTTGCCGATGTCAGGCCGGCGAAGCGGGCTATTTCGAGAAGAACCTGCTCGGGCAGGAAACCGAGCTCCCGCTGGGCCGCCTGAAGCATGGGAATAAGCTCGTCGCCCCTTCCGTGAAATCTCTTTCTCATCGCCGATAAGACCATACTCGTTCCCGGCAGGTCGTGACAAGTTGGTCTACTGTTGATTGTCAGCTCCGTATGCATTTTTCCTCTCCTATTGCAAAAGGCGCTTACTTGGGCGACGCCGCTGGAAAGCCGAGTTTGATCACCAGATTTCCCTCTGCAGCCGGGCGTGAATGAATCTTAGCTGCTCCTCGGTCAACTCCCCGACGTGCCTCTGGAGCCATCCCAGGTCTCCCGAAACTATCGCGGCTTTGGCCTGGGAGGAGAGGCGATATCCTTGTAGCGCCTCGGAACCGGTGTTGAATAGCGCCAGCCAGAACTCCTGGTCCTGAGACGCCCTCTCCAGCACACGAACGACCTCTTCCTTTTGGATGAGTCTTTCCTTCTGGGTCTCCGTGAGGATTTGCTCCATCGACTTTATCGGCCTCTGAGCGAAGACATTCTTTACGGAGAACATGAATTCGTCATCCGTGAAGGGTTTGCGAAGATAGTCGGAGGCCCCCATCTTTACTGCCTGGATCGCCGAAGAGACGGAGGGATGGCCCGTGATGACGACCACCTTTGTCGACGGCCGCTTTTCGCGCGCGTGCTGGATGACGTCCAAGCCGTCGATGTCGGGTAGCTTCAGATCGGTCACCATAAGGTCGAACGGCCTTCTCCCCAACTTCTCGATGGCCCCTCGCCCCGTGTCCGATAAGTCCACACGGTAGCCTTCCTCACGCATTACCATGGCAAGGCCCTTAGCCAGGTTCAACTCATCCTCGACAAGAAGGATATGTTGCCGCTGAATCGACCCGCCGTTTTTTCCCATTTCCTGCATAGTGTTCATGATTCTCCTCCTTCGCGCTTTGGCCTCTGGCAAATACAAGTAAGCAAAAGGCATGCCCGCCAAGCGAGAAGAGACCGGCGGCCATTTAGTTGATTATTTCCGGGCACTTCCGGATAACGGTCCCCTTCTTACAGGACACGCAGCCCGCACTTGCCGTATAAGTTTCTATAGGTATAAAAGGTGGCAGATAAATTTTTCTTATTGATTCCATAAGTACATGACCCTATAATGACATATACGGTCCTGGGGCCATTTTAAGAATATGCGTTAACATGCTCTTGATCAGTTGACCGGCGGAGGATGCTTTACAGAAGCATTACTACGTTGCACATGAATTAAAGAGCATTGGAAATGGACAGGAACACAGATTTCGAAAGTTTCTACCGTGCGCTGAGGGACATCAGTTCCTCGCTCCATATCAATTGCAAAATCAAAGACGTTCTCGATGTCCTCGCAAAAAATGCGGCTGAAGCTCTCGATGCCATAGGGGTCCTCATGGCGATTTATAACACCGAGAGCCATGAGCTGGAGTTGGTGGCTACCTATGGCTTGAGTGACCGGTTACTCTCTAAAGCATTCCCCAAAATTGGCAGCATTCTTGACGAAGGGTTTGCGCGAGACAAGATCTCCATCATATCGGACGTTCTCAACGATCCCCGCGTAGTGGCCCCCCAGGAGGCTTGGGCGGACGGAATACGGACGATCGTCGACGGACCTTTGATCGTGAGAGGGGGCACCCTCGGCGCTATTCGCGTCTATTTCAGGGAACGGCGGGAAGTCTCGGAGGAAGAGATCAACTTTGTCACCCTGGTTGCAGAAATAGGCGCGACATTCATCGAAAGGGACCGGCTCATCCAGATACAGAAATCCCAGTACGACCGATTGGCCTTTCAGACGGAGAAGCTGTCGGCTCTTGGGAGAATGGCAGCCGCCATAGCCCATGAGATCAATAATCCTCTGGGCAGCATCATGCTCTTCAGTTCGAACCTGCTCAAAAAGACCTCAAACGCGAGGATCGTCAAGGAGGGTCTCGAGATCGTCCTGCAGGAGACCGTACGCTGCAAGAGCATTATCGAGGAGCTTCTTGAATTTTCGAGGCAAAGCGAACGGCTGATGGTCCTTGCCGATGTTGCCGAGGTTGTCGAGAAGGCCCAGCGCGTACTTGAAAACGAGTTCCGGCTGCGGTACATCCGGCTTGAAAAAGACTTGCGGCCGGATCTGCCCAAGGTATGGATCGACATGGGACAGATCGAGCAAGTGCTGATCAATCTTTTCGTTAACGCCCTGGAAGCCATAGAAAAAGAAGGAACCATCTCTGTCAGGAGCTCCATAAGCCCGGACGGGACGAAGGTATGTCTGGAGGTTTCCGACACCGGGTGCGGTATTTCCCAGGAGCATCTCGAGAAGATATTCGAGCCCTTCTTCTCCACGAAGCAAAAGGGAACCGGCCTCGGCCTGGCCATCACGTGCGGAATACTTCAGAAGCACGGAGGAGGCATTCTTGCTTCAAGCATCCCCGGAAAAGGCAGCACATTTACCGTGGAGCTCCCTATCCCACCGGCGCCGAGCTCAGGACATCAGAAGAGAGAATGAGACAGGCCAGGATACTCGTAATCGACGACGATCTTTCCATCTGCAAGGGATGCCAGTTGACGCTCTCGGGAAAAGACCGCACCGTCCATATTTGTACCACCGGCAGCGCAGGGATGAAGGCCGTCGAAAGAAACACGTACGACCTTATCCTGCTCGACATGAAGCTGCCGGACCTGGAGGGGATGGAGATCCTCAAGACCGTCCGCGAAGCGAAGGCAGACACCCAGGTTATCGTGATGACGGGCTACTCCAGCGTTCAAAACGCGGTCGACGCCATGAGATCGGGGGCTTACGACTACCTGTCAAAACCCTTTACCGACGCAGCGCTCATGAGGACGGTAGAGCGGGCCATAGAAAAAAGCCTGTTGGTTGAGGAGAACCGTCGCCTTCGCAAGGATTTGTCGAAAAGCGCGCCTTTTGAAGGCATCGTGGGCGACAGCCCCAAGATTCTCCCGATATTCGACCAGGTCAAGAGGGTGGCCCCCACGGATGCCACAGTGCTTCTCTTCGGGGAGAGCGGCACAGGAAAGGAGCTGTTCGCAAGGGCCATCCACGCCCACAGCCCGAGGTCTTCCCGGCAGTTCGTCGCTGTGGATTGCAGCACTCTCTCGCCCGGCGTGCTTGAAAGCGAGCTTTTTGGCCATGTGAAAGGGTCTTTTACCGGTGCGACCAGGGACAAGGCCGGTATATTCGAAGTAGCCCACGGCGGCACTCTTTTCATGGATGAAGTGACGAACCTCAACCTCGATATCCAGGGAAAACTCCTGCGGGTCGTGGAAATGGGAGAATTCAAACCGGTGGGAGCTAGCCACTCTCGCGTCACGGATGTCCGGATCGTTGCCGCCAGCAATAAAGAGATGAGACGCATGGTCCAGGATGGGAAGTTCCGGGAGGACCTCTTCTACCGCCTGAACGTTTTCCCGATCCATATTCCTCCTCTCAGGGAGAGAAAGGAGGACGTCTCCAGACTCGCCTACCACTTTCTCAAGTTCTACTGTCTGAAAACGGGGAAACGGATCGATGGTTTCTCTGACGAGGCAATGGAGACCCTCACAAATTACGAGTGGCCGGGTAACGTCCGCCAGTTGAAAAACGTCGTGGAACGGCTAGTTATTCTCTCTGACAACTCGACCATAGACTTGTTCTACCTACTCGACCATCTCCAGATGAACAGCCTGTTCTGGTCGAACCCGATCCCACAAAATCTGGAAGAGCTCAATGCCGCCAAGAAGCATCTTTTGAAGGACGTGTTCGGGCAGGTGCAAAGCGCCTTTCTCATTCAGGCACTCAAGGCATGCAATGGGAACATAACCCGCGCGGCAGAGAGGGTGGGCATGCAAAGGCCCAATTTCTGCGCCCTCCTCAGAAGCCGCCGCGTTTCCACCGAACTAATCAAATCCGAATTGCGGGAGAAGAACTCACGGTAAACGCAAAATAGTTCTTCAAAATAGAGGCGTCAAAGCGCTCTTTCCCATGTCACCGCCGACCGTTATGGCTCCCCTGTGGTATTTTACTTTCCCGTACTCGCCTCGGTCAGCCTTGATCACCCAACCCTCTTGAAGTCGATGAACCCCCGCTCCACGTCCGTGTGAATCAGTTGCACCCGAATCCTCTGGCCCACGTCGACGCCTTCGAAGCCATGCACCAGTCTCCCTTCTACAGGAGGGTCGAGAATACGGGCCCACGTGCCTTTGGGGGCCGCGCCGGTGACGATGGCATCGAACCGCTCCCCGATTCTTGCCTCCAGCAGCATTGCCGCCGCCGATTTTCCGACCTGCCGCTCGACCTTTTTGGCTGCGTTCTCCTGTTCTGTGCAGTGCTTGCCTAACGCCTCCAGGTCTTCATTCTTATAGGGCGCGGGGTGTTGATCCATCGCGGCCTTCAGCAACCTGTGCGTGATGAGGTCCGGGTACCGGCGGTTAGGGGCTGTGGAGTGGGCATAGTCCGCGACAGCGAGACCAAAGTGTCCGGGGGCAGCCTCTCCGGGAAGCTCGGCAACGTATTCGCCCGGTCCCATGAGCTTGATCACGGAGAGGGAGAGGTCGGAGAATCTCAGCGGATCGGCTGCCTTCTCTTTCGTCAAAAACTCCTCCAGCGCTGCAGCAGCCGGATCATGCGGCAGCGTGAAGCCACGTTCCCCCGCGAGAGCGACAATCCGTTCCCATCGCTTTGGGGTGCGCACCACGCGGCGGAGGGAAGGGAATTTCCTTGACGAGAGATACCGTGCGGTCACACCGTTTGCGGCTATCATGAAATCCTCGATGATCTCGGTTGCCCGGTTCTTTTCCTCCTTTTCCAGCCCACGGATCTCATTGCCGTCAAATACCGGTCTTGCTTCAACGGTTTCAAGATTGAGGGCCCCGTGCAGGTGGCGAAGATTCATCATGCTTTGTGCTGCCCTGTCCTGGATGCGGAGGTTCTCGTCGAGTCCGTTTACAGCGGCAATGGCCTCGGGCACCGTCCCTTTGCCTTCCAGCCATGCCGCGACGCTGTTATACGCGAGCTTTGCATGATTGCGGACACGGGCCCGGTAAATATCCGAGGCCTGTAGCGATCCGTCTGCGCCGATCACCATTTCGATCACGATCACCGGTCGGTCCTCGTCGAAGTTCAGCGACGTGAGGTTGGTGGAAAGTTGGTCGGGAAGCATGTGGAAAATCGCGGCAGCCGTATATACCGAGGTAGTGTTGTGGCGAGCGTGGTCGTCGATTGCCGAGCCGTTCCGGACGATGGAGTCCACGTCTGCCACGGCGACGAGAATCTTTGTTTGATCTCCGGGCATCGCCTCGGCAACGGTAAGTTGGTCCAGGTCAAGGGAGTCATCGTTGTCGATGGAGGCCCACAGAAGGTCCCTGAGGTCGCAAGCCTGCTCTTCGCCGGTTGCGGCGGAAGCCGGAATCCCGGCAAGCTCGGTGAGCGCCTCAACCGAGAAGTCAGGGAGTAATCCCCTCTCAAGCATCGCCGTCCGGGCGATCCGCCGGAGAATGGCACGGTGCTGTTTATCGTTCGTATTCATAGGACATACCTCCGACCTGCACTTGAAAAATCACGCTACCCCCGTAGCGGAGCATTGTACAAAAAATAAAATATAGCAACAGAAATTTCGGACGTATATTATCTGGCCGAAATTCTTTTTCTTAATTCCTCCAAAGAAAAGATTGCGAGCATAAAGATAAAGAGCATCCCCCATTCATTCCATCCGATTCCAATAGTGTTGAAGATATGCTGGAAAGAGGGAATATATACGAGAGCGCACGTAAACACCAGCTCAAAAAGGATTCCCCAGAAGATGAGCCTGTTTCCCCAGAATCCTATCCTGAAGACGGAGAGAGTTTCACTGCGGCATGCAAAGACATTCGCAATCTGCATAACCACAATGCCGACGAAGACGATTGTCATTGCCTTCAAATGTAGCGGGTTAAGGAAGGTAGTTTCGTTTGGCTCAAGTTGCGTCCCCGGCCTCCACCCGCCCTGGTAAAGAATCCAAAAATACGCTATCAACACAGCGGCCGTGTTCAGAAGTCCCAAAAAGACATATCCACGGAAGAGAAGAGTCCTGTCAACGAGTCCTTTCCCTCTCGGCCGCGGGGGGACATTCATGACGCCCGCTTCCGACCTTTCCGTGCCGAGGGCAAGAGCCGGTAGTGTCTCGGTGCCCAAATCGATAGCCAGGATTTGCATGGCCGTGATCGGTGCAGGGATTCTAAAGACCGCATAGAGAATGAAAGGAATGGCTTCCGGTACAAGGTGGGCGAAAATATAGGTAATAAACTTCTTGATGTTGTCAAAGACCGCCCTTCCTTCTTCAATGCCCGCCACGATGCTCGCGAAGTTATCGTCGGTCAAAATCATCGCTGCCGCTTCTTTCGCGACATCGGAACCCCTGATGCCCATGGCTACGCCGATATCGGCCTGCTTGAGCGCCGGCGCATCATTGGCGCCGTCCCCGGTAACCGCCACGATATATCCCAATTCTTTATAGGCGCTGACTATCCTGAATTTGTGTTCCGGATTGACCCGTGCGAAAATTACCTCTTTCTTGAGTTTTTCCTTTAACTCATCGTCAGGCATCTCCGAAAGCTTTGCTCCGGTAATCACCTCGGCATCAGCCGACGTGACGATGCCGATCTGCCTCGCGATTGAAAACGCCGTTATCTCGTAGTCACCGGTCACCATTACCACGCGGATGCCCGCCTTCCTACAATTCTCGATGGCCCCCTTTACTTCCGGCCGGGCAGGGTCATGCATCGCAGCAAGTCCGACAAAAATCAAATGCTTTTCTATCGCCTCTGCCGTGGAGTCCATAACCTCTTCGGCGTCTGTCAGATCACGGTAGGCGATCCCCAGGACACGCAATCCCTCCTCGGCAAAATCGTCCATCCGCTCAAGGATTTGGGACCGCTTTTCGGGTGTCAAATCGATAACCCGTTCGCCCAGGACGATCTTGTCGGAGAGCTCCAGAACCTCTTTTGGAGAACCTTTGACAAAGGCGCGTAGATTTCCCCCTTCCGTTTTATGCACGGAAGTCATCCTCTTTCTCATGGATTCAAAAGGAAACCGTTTGACCAGGGGATAGCGCTCCCGTTCGCGCTCGGTGTCGAATCCGGCCTTTCCCGCCAGGACCAGCAGGGCGCCCTCGGTAGGGTCGCCGATAATACTCCAGAATTTCTGAGTCTGCGACGGAGGAACAAGCCTGGCGGTACTGCACAGCATACTTGCGCGGAGCAGAAGTTCGAGGGTATCCTCCTTAAACGACTCAGGAGGTATGCTTTTCCCCTCGCCGAAAGAAAAGGTCCCCTTTGGCTCATAGTCGGTCCCTGTAATTTCAATAATTTCATCGTTAAGCCAAACCTTTTGGACGTCGATCTGATTGGTGGTGAGCGTCCCGGTCTTGTCAGTGCAGATGACATTGGTGCATCCGAGGGTTTCCACCGAAGAAAGTTTCTTGATGATGACATGGCGCTTGGCCATCCGCTGGACCGCCATCGCAAGGGAGAGGGTGACAGTAGGAAGAAGGCCCTCCGGGACATTCGCCAGGATGATGCCGATCGCAAATATCCCTGAAGCGACAAGGGACATTTTGGCGAACACCGTGCCAACCAAAAAGAATGCAATACCCAGGCTGACAGATCCCAGAGCAATCAACTTGGTGAGCCGGTTTATCTCCTTCTGGAGGGGGCTTGATTCTTCTTTGACCGACTGGGTGAGGTAGGCGATTTTGCCTATTTCCGTGCTCATCCCCGTGGCGATAATGATTGCCTTTCCGTCTCCGGATACCGCGCTCGTCCCGGCAAAAACAAGGTTTGGGATTTCCGTCCAGATAAACTCTTTCCCATCGCCGACCGGTTCCGGTATCTTGTGCACCGGCCTCGACTCACCGGAGAATACGCTGTTATCCACCCTCAATTCCTGGGCCTCGATGAGCCTGCCATCGGCCGGGACATTGTCCCCTTCCTCAAAAATGACGACGTCTCCCGGGACAACATCCGTAGAGAGAATTTTCTTTTCCTCTCCGTTTCTGATGACCCGGGCAAAGGAGGGGATTAAATTCTTCAGGGCCTCGATGGCCTTCTCGGCCTTAAATTCCTGCCAGTAGCTGAACAGGGCGTTGATGAAGATCACGGCAATAATCGCCCAGCCGACCTCGGCCATATGTATCAGAAAGGCAAGGAAGCTCCCTGCCCACATGAGGATGGCCAAGAGGTTGGTAAAGTTATAAAGCAGGCGAAGCACCAGGGATTTGCCCTTTGCCCTTCTCAACTCATTGTGCCCATATCTTTTCAGGCGCTCTTCTGCCTCTGTTTCCGTAAGTCCTGTGTCGCGCGTGGTGAGTTCCTGGTAAACCTCCTCTTTGGTAAGTTCAAGAAACCCTTCCTTTTCTATTCCCTCCATATGGAGGATCGTAAACAGTTCTTCGTTGGAGCGGGCGGACAAGAGCTTTTCAACCCATATTTTGCTTTTAAGCAGGCCGCCGATCTGGGAGAGGATTTTGAAATGTGTCTCCGTTTCAGTAAGGGGGGTAATAAAAAGAATGACCAGGCGAACAGGTTTTCCGTCTGCTGAGGAGAAATCTATACCCGGTTTGGAGACTCCTACAAAAAAGAGCACCTCTTTTAATTCCTCCATCCGTGCGTGCAGAATGGCTACGCCGCCACCGATGCCGGCCGCACCAGCTCCTATTGTTTCAATGATCTCGCTTTGAGTGCTTATGCGCTTCCGGTTGGCGATATATCCCGCAATCTCGGAAATTACGGTATCTTTGGTGCGGGATTTCAAATCAACGTTCAACAGGTCTTTGTCTGCTAATGAAGAAATCCTCATGGAAGTGCCTCTTTACCGTATCCCTGCACGATGAATTGCTCTTTCATCTAACCCCTATCTTACCACAAAGAAAATTGATAACCGGTTGAAATGTTGATGAATCGATATGGCCTTCTGCAAGGAATTGTCGTTTTCTAGAGCCAGCTAAGGTAGACTTTTACGTACTAGGTCAGACCATCCCACGCTTGAATGACACAGCAGGAGGGGAAGCTTATGTCTAAATCAAATCCCATGGCCCCCGCCGAATTCCGTTTTGCCCTCGCCGATTCCATCGGTTTTCTGAACCCCGATCATTGGGACCGCGTGGCGGCCCGTTCGGGGCTCTTCCTCTCGCGTCCCTTCCTTCGGCTTCTGGAACAGCACCTCCCCGGCAACCTGTCCACGCACTATGCCATCGTATATGCAGGTGACCGGCCCGTTGCTACGGTGGTTGCGCAGAGCCTTGAGATTCGGGTGGCGGACCTGTCCCCCGGGAGCCTTCCCGAAAGGACGCCCGGTTTTTGGCATTCCCTGGGAGAGGCTTCGCAGCGCTCCATCAGCCGGCTTCGCAAGCGGGTCCTGCTCTACGACAACCTCTTTCTGTGGCCCTTCCGCGAGGAAGCTGCGTCGCCGGCCGCCCCTGGGGAGTTGTGGCCCGACGTGGCCTCGAACCTCTGGCGCCGCTTTCGGCACCTCTTGAAGGTGGCAGAGCGTGCTGCGGAACTCCCGGTCGCCTGGGTCCACTTGCGCTTTTTAGTCTGCGGGAACCTGCTCTCGACGGGTCCGCACGGCGTAGCCTTCGCCGAAGGCGAAAACCCAATGAGGCTCTGGCCGGCGGTGGTAGAAGCGCTTAACCATATAAGAAGGTCCAGTAGAATCTTCGGCGAGTCGGACATGGTGGTGATAAAGGACCTGACGGACGAGCAGGCCGGGGCGGGAGCAGCTCTGCGGAATTCCAATTTCCGCCGCTTCGAAACGGAGCCGAACATGGTGCTCGAGCTGGAGCCATCCTGGGCTAGCTTCGACGATTGCCTCAATGACATGAAGTCCGCCTATCGGACCAGGATAAAGAAGACCGTACAAAGCCTGGATGAATCGGGAATCGTGCTCGAGCGCATCACTCCGGAGCAGGTGGAGGCCGGCGCCGCTGAAATTTACGGGCTCTACCACCAGGTACACGATCGCAAGAAACTGCGCCTGGCGACTATCGGGGAAAACTGGATTCCGGCCCTTGCACGGTATTATCAGAACGATTTTCGCACCGTGGTGGCCCGTCCCAGGCAGGGCGGCAAGATCCTCGGCTTCATCACGCTCATCCGGGACGGGGAGAGCGCCTTTGGCTACTACATGGGCTTCGATAAGGCCGGGGCGGCCGGAGGCCTTCCGCTTTATGTGTCCCTCGTCTATGCGTGCGTGGCCCAGGCAATCGAGATGCGAGCGTCGCGCGTCGTCCTGGGCCGCACGGCCCTCGGACCGAAAGCCCAGATCGGCGCCAAGCCTGAAGCGATGTACGACTACGTGCGCCACCGGAGCTCGGTCCTTAATCTCGCCATCCCGAGCATCCTGGCCGTGCTTCCCGCGCCGAAGCAGGCTCCAGACCGCCATCCGTTCAAGGAATAGCCAGGGGGAATGACCGGGGCTTGCCCTTCACGAAGGCCTTTGCACATTGAAAGTCTCGCCGGAAGGGCAAATCGTGCGGTACGCGCTTTTCTTTGGCAATCGTGATATAATGAACACGTTCCGCTGGTGGCTGTCACCAATCAACCCACGTTCTACCGCCTCTGCGTATTCCTGAAAAGCCGTCCGAGGCTCGGGGGCTGTCAGTAAACCCCCAACAGAAGAAAGGTACTGTTGTAGGCTCCAAACGGCCGTCCCGCATAGTGGTCGTGAATACGATGCCAAACAATGGACCCGGGCAAGGAGTGCCACATATGGAAAACAGCACAAATGCAAAAAACTTCAACGGCCAATTTCTCTCGAGGAGGACGTTCATGCGTGCGAAAGAAAAGCCATCGCGCACGAAGAGTTACCTTGAATTCTTAGTTCACTATGATGCGGAGCTCGTGCAGATCAATGGGCCGATAATGGTCGTCAAATGCAAAACCGGCGCCGAATTGCCGTTAGAGCAAAAAGGCAAACTGCAAATGGTGAAGGCCCTGCTTGATGAATTTGCAACAGTCGACGGGACCAACAAAGCGATAGAAAACTACAAAGTCTCACACTCGTGAGTTTTTCCTCAAATCAGAGTCGAATAATTTTCATTGCGCACGAGTAAGGAGGAGGCTACCATGTGGGAGAGGACATCAGGAGAGCTGTCATAATGGACTACGTGAAGAATGAGCCGCAGAAGAGAACACGACAGGGAAGAGCTCACTCCTAAGATGAGAGTGGTAAGATCAACGGCCAAGGTGTAGACTATCGTGGTATCGTCATCAACCCTGCCCAGAGGCGAAACTGCCCCATCGCACGAGAGCGGGGAGCCAAAGCAGCGATTGTAATCGCACTTCCCTTCATTTAGCCCTGGTCGTTTCCGCAAGGGAGCTTTATCGTGACGCGCTTCTCAAAAACCAGTCTCGGGAACTTCCCCCCTTTAAGGACCATCATCCATAGGAGCGCGCTCACGCAAAAGGGCGCCGAGGATGCTCCGCTACGGTCGGACCTGTTCAGCGCCTCTCAGATGGAACAGCACGGCAGGACCCTTGCGGCCCTGCACGCCTTGGGCGAAGATCATGCCCCGGAAAGGTTGTTGGCAAGGCTTGCTGCAAACGAAGCCGTCCTTCTTGAAGTCCGCCATCTGGTGGCTGAAGCCGTGAAGGCAAGCCGCAGAATCACTCCGGCCGGAGAATGGCTGCTCGACAACTTCTATCTTATCGAGGAACAAGTACGGGCGGCAAAGAGGCTCCTGCCGAAGGGATACGCCAAGGGACTGCCCCGCCTCAAAGATGGCCCGTCGAGGGGGCTTCCCCGCGTATACGACATTGCCCTGGAGACGATTTCCCATGGCGATGGCCGGGTGGACCCGGAAAGTCTCGGCAGCTTCGTTGCCTCCTATCAGACAGTTGCCACGCTGCGGCTGGGCGAGCTATGGGCAATTCCCATCATGCTCCGTCTGGCATTGATCGAGAATCTCAGGCGGATTGCAACGCGGATCGCCGCCGACAGGATCGACCGGAACCGCGCCGATTACTGGGCTGATAAAATAACGGAGACGGCAGAAAAGGACCCGAAGAGCCTGATCCTGACAGTTGCCGACATGGCCAGGTCGAACCC
>JBEKOT010000020.1:0-24775 GCA_049521495.1 Syntrophorhabdales bacterium
CATCCGCCTCGAACACGGTATATCAGAGCCAGGACGGCTACCCGCCCGGCGTCCTTCAGAGCATCAGCGTGAGCCAGGAAGGGATCATATCGGGAAGCTACGACAACGGACAGATCCTGAAGCTCTACCAGCTCACCCTCGCGAACTTTAACGACTCTCAGGGCTTGGAGAGGGAAGGTGGCAACCTCTACTCCGGAACGCTCGCATCCGGTGCTGCATATACATCTGCTCCGGGCCAGGGCGGCATGGGTAAGATCAACGCGAACTCCCTCGAAGAATCGAACGTGGACCTGGCAACCCAGTTCTCGGAGATGATAGTCGCCCAGAGCGGCTACGAGGCCAACGCCAAGGTCATTACCACGACGGACACAATCCTCCAGACCTTAATGAACATGAAGACCACATAGCGGAACTTCCGGACGGCGGGCGGCCCCACGGTGCGCCCGCCGTCCGACAGTAAGGCCCATCCCGTTCAGGGGGTTTCAGCGGCCCCCTGCCACCAATGTCCTCTAATGTCCGAGCCGGCCCGTATGTCAATTATGTGACGCGACCCGTCTCTTGCCCAACACCCGAAGCCCGGCCACCCTGACCTCGGCGTCTTGGATCGATATGGATTTTCCGCGGAAACAGGCATATTTTCCACCGGTCGCGAGCGCTGGCACATATATTGCTCTCCGAAGGCTAAAGGAGAACGATATGACCGAACAGGAAACGCAGACGCAGGAAGAGGCGATACCCGAGAATGAAGCCCCTCCGAAAGCGGCAAAGAAGGGGTTCTTGAAAACCCTCATCATCACCCTTGTGATCCTTGGGTTGGCAGCAGCGTGCGGATACTACGTCTACGGCAAGACCCTCCTGGCTAATGTCCAGAAGCACAAGACGGAAAAAAGTGAAAAAGATAAGGTCGAGATAGGGCCGATCATTGCACTCGAGCCTTTCGTCATCAATGTCTCCGGTAATTCCTCGAGGTTCGTCAAGATCTCGGTGGCCATGGAGGTGAAGGACGAGAAGGGCGTGGAGCAGATAAAGAAAATGACCCCCGTCATTCGGGACATGATGCTGTCCGTGCTCGGGACGAAGGCCCCCGAGGTATTCATGGAAACAGGCGGCCGGAACGCGATTAAAGAGGAGATGTTCGGAAGAGTCAGCCAGTTCATGGCCGATGGTAATCTGAAAGCCGTCTACATCACCGATATCGTCATGCAGTAGGAGCGAAACGTGGAGCAATTGCTTTCCCAAGAAGAGATCGATGCCCTGCTCAAAGGTATTTCCGAGGGAGAGGTCGAGTCAGCCGCGGAGGAGCCGGAGGCGGAGGGCCAACAGCCGGCGCCCGCGCGTGCTAATGCCCAGGTGGTCGATTTTGCTAAATACACCAAGAGCAGAAAGGAAAGGCTTCCCTCTCTGGAGTTCGTTACGGACAGGCTCTCGAAGTCCCTGAGATCGGCCCTTACCCTGTTCTTGGAAAGGGAAGTCGAAATAAACATCACCCCGACGCAGTACGTCCCATACCAGGAATTCATCAAAACCCTGCCGCTGCCGACGAACATGAACATCGTGATCACGGACCACCTCAAAGGGTTTTTTATCGTGATCTTCGACGCAAAGCTGATCTTCTGCGTTCTCGAGACCGTTTTCGGGAGCAATACGATTACGGTGCCCAAGATAGAGGGCAGGGAGTTCACGAAGATCGAGTTCAACGTCATAAAAAAGCTCGTAAACATCGTGTGCGCGGAAATGGAGCGGGCCTGGGAGCCTGTCTACGAAATAAAATGCAGGTATTCCAGATCGGAGATAAACCCGAACTACATCACCATGGTCTCTCTTGAAGAGACGGTCGTTGTGTGCGAGTTCTCCATCGAGATCGCGGACGTGTCGGGTTGGATGAAGATCTGCATGCCTTACGGGATCCTCGAATCGATAAAGGGCTACCTCGTGTCTACGCCGTCGAGAGAGGACCTGGAAATGAGGCAGAAGTGGGTCCAGAAACTGCGGGAGCGCGTAAAGGAGGTGCCCCTCGACCTGAGGGCCATCCTCGGAAGGAAGAGGCTTTCGGTGGAGGAGTTCCTTAGGATCAAGAAAGACAGCGTAATAATAACCGACACCGCTATGGATGAGCCCATCGAGATCCAGGTCGGCAACAGGACAAAGCTCAAGGGTACGATGGGCTTACACAAGGGCAACAAGGCAGTCAAGATAGAGCAGATACTCAATTGACAAGGGGGACGGTGATGGAGGAATTATCGGCAGAGAAGCAGACCGGCGAAGCTGAAGGCCACGAGATGAGCATCGATAGCCTTCTCGACATTCCGGTGGAGATATCGGTGGAGATAGGAAGGGCTAAAATGCCCATAGGTGATCTGATCTCATTGGCGAGGGGGTCGATTGTAGAGCTGAACAGGCTGGCGGGAGAGTCTGCCGATATTTACGTGAACGACAAGCTTGTCGGGAAAGGAGAGGTTGTGGTGTCGAACGAGAGACTAGGGGTCAGGGTACTCGAGATAGTGACCCCGAGGGAAAGGGTACAGAAGCTGGCCTGATGGACATTTATTTCGGCGCTCTCAAAATGGTGTTGGCGCTAGCCGTAATAGTCTTCGCCGCCATAATCTTTTACCGCTATATGGGGAAATGGCGGTTGAACCTGGCGCCGAGGAACCAGCGCTATGGGTTGCAAAAGGTGGAAACGATCCATCTCGGGTACCGGAAATTCGTATCGGTGATCGAAGTGAAGAACCGCGTGCTGGTCATAGGGGTGGGCGAAAAGGAGATGGCCCTTCTGACGGAATGGAAAAGCGAGGAAAAGGAATCGTGATGAAGATAGTCCTTCTCGTCTTTGTGATGGTCTGCCTGGCCGGCCTGCCCTCTCTTTGCTACGCGAAGGCCCACAGCCACACCGCGAAGGCCGACCCGAAGCCGGCAGGACCCGTAAAGTCCGATCTCTTCGGCTCGCTCGTAGGAAGCCAGGGGAACAAGAACCTCATCAACATAGTAATAGTTCTCACCATTCTAACTTTTGCCCCGGCAATCCTCCTCCTCATGAGCTCGTTCACCAGAATCGTCATCGTCCTCTCCTTTCTGCGCCAGGCTATGGGAATACCCCAACTCCCTCCGAACCAGATCATTATAGGTCTCTCCCTGTTTCTCACATTCTTCATCATGGCGCCCACTTACCAGAGGATCAACGAATCGGCGTTCGCGCCTTTCATGAGCGACAAGATCGGCTATGAGGAGTTCCTGAGCAGGTCCTCGCAGGAGATGGGCCACTTCATGCTGAAATTCACGAAAGAGAAAGACCTGGGTCTATTCATGGGGATAAGCGGACTTTCGAGGCCGGCCAACGAAAAAGACATACCCTTCAGGGTCATAGTACCGGCCTTTGCTATAAGCGAGCTGAAGAGGGCCTTCCAGATCGGTTTTCTTCTGTACATCCCTTTTCTGGTCATCGACATGGTCGTGGCGAGCATCCTCCTTTCCGCCGGAATGATGATGCTGCCGCCCATATTCATCTCATTGCCGTTCAAGCTGATGCTATTTGTGCTTGTCGATGGGTGGAACCTCCTCACCGGCTCCCTCATCAAAGGATTTTTCTGAGGAGGACAGGGTGAGCCAGGACCTGATGATCCAGTTGTTCAGGGAGTGTTTGAAGACAGCATTCATTATCGCCGCCCCCATGCTCGGGGTCGCCATAATCGTTGGTCTCACGATCAGCATTTTTCAGGCTGCGACGCAAATCCACGAGATGAGCCTGGCCTTCGTTCCGAAGATACTCGCAATCGTCGCGTGTCTCATGCTGCTGTCGCCTTGGATGATGCGGGTACTGGTCTCATTCACTACGGGGATCATTTCAAATATTCCGCTATATGTGAGGTAGGGTGGTCGACATCGGTATCGAGTCTCAGAAATTCGTTCTCGTCTTCTTCCGGGTAGTCTCGCTGATCTGGCTCCTGCCCCTTTTCGAATCAAGGAGCGTATCCGCTGCCTACAAGGCGGGCCTGTCCCTCCTCATCGCGTTCCTTCTCTTTAATTCCGTACCGCTTCCCGATTTCCAGGGTGACGCCTTCCTGCTCCTCATAGCCGCGGCAAAAGAGGTCCTCATCGGTCTTTCCATGGGGTACCTGGTCAGGTTGCTTTTCGCGATGGCCAGTGCGGCGGGGGAGGTCGTCTCCGTGCAGTCGGGTCTGTCTTTTGCGCGCACTATGGACCCGACGGCGATGGTCCAGACTTCCGTCATCGAACAGTTCCAGAGCCTCCTCGCGATAATGATATTTCTCGGCATAGACGGCCATCACACCGTTTTGAGAGGGATCGCCGCCAGCCTTCGACAGGTGCCCCCCGGGGCCCTTGTCGTGCGGCCGGCCTTGTTCGATTACATAGTCGTGGCGACGGGAAAGCTGTTCGGCGCGAGCTTGAGGATATGCGCCCCCGTGGTCGTGACGCTCTTTCTTGTCGAGATCAGCCTGGGGATCCTTTCGCGGCTGGTGCCCCAGATAAACGTGTTCATCGAGGGAGCGTCGATGAAGATACTCATTACGCTTGCCCTGCTCGCGGCCTCTCTCAACCTTATCGTTCCCGTAATTGCCGGACTTTTAAGGGGCATGGACGGCGAAATGCTGAAGGTCATGAAGTCCATGATATGAGGACTTGAGTATGGCTGAATCTTTTCAGGATAAGACCGAGCAACCGACCGAGAAGAGGCTTCAGGACGCGCGAAAGAAAGGGCAGGTGGCCCAATCCCCGGAGCTTGCCTCTTCCTTCGTCATCATCTTTCTTACGCTATTTCTGTACTACGCCATGTCCAGGGGCTTCGACAGGATGTTTGCAGTCTATAGCCGCTATATCAGGAGCTCGAATATCGAGATCACGGTAGAGAGCATCCAAGGCATGTTGTTTTTCGCTGCGTCTCAATGGCTCGTCATGGTGCTCCCGGCTTTCGTCCTCGTCATCGTCCTGGGTCTTTTCTCCTCATTCATCCAGACGGGCTTCCTCTGGAGCTTCGAGGCCATGACGCCGAAGCTCGATGCCATAAATCCCTTCAAGGGCATAAGAAGGCTTTTTTCCCAGAGGTCTTTTTTTGAGGCGCTGAAATCGATCTTCAAGATCGGCATTCTCGGCTATGTCGTCTACTCCGTGATCATGAAGGAGCTCCCTGCCATACTCTCCCTCAGCGGCCAGGACACGGCGTCGATCCTTGACTTTGTCGGCCGGACAGGCTTCGGCCTTTCTTTGAAGCTGGGCGTTGCTTTCCTCTTTCTGGCGGGCCTCGATTATCTGAGACAGAGGTGGCAACAGAAAAAGGAGATCATGATGACGCGCCAGGAAATCAAAGAGGAATACAAGGAGAGAGAGGGCAGCCCTCTGGTGAGATCGAGGATGAGGAGCATTCAGAGGGATATGGCGCGCAGGAGGATGATCGAGGACGTGAAGAAGGCCGACCTGGTCCTCGCGAACCCGACATCCCTTGCCATCGCGATCATGTATGTGGCGAAAGAAATGCCTGCACCCAAGATAGTGGCCAAGGGCGGGGGGTTCGTGGCGGAGCGCATAAAGCAAGTTGCCAGGTCGCACGGCGTGATGGTCATCGAGAATAAGACTGCCGCGCGGGCGCTTTTTTATGCTGTAAAGGTGGGGGATTACATCCCTGAAAAGTTCTATGTCATCGTAGCCGAGCTGCTTGCCCAGGTCTATAAACAAAGGAACAGGGTGGTGCTGTAATGGAAACAGTCATGGGCCGTATACGGGATAAGGGCGATGTCATAATTGCCGTCAGTATCGTTTTTGTCATACTCATAATGCTTGTACCACTCACCCCCTTTCTGGCGGACATGTTCCTCACTACGAGCATATCGATTTCCTTGGTGATCCTCTTTGTCGGTATGTATATAAGAAGGCCCATCGATTTTTCGGTCTTTCCTTCGGTGCTGCTGATAACTACGCTCTTCAGGCTTTCCCTCAATATAGCATCCACCAGGCTGATACTCCTCCACGGCGACGAGGGGTCCCACGCTGCGGGAAAGGTGATCAAGGCCTTCGGCACCTTCATTGTGGGCGGAAATTATGTAGTCGGATGCGTCGTCTTCCTTATCCTGGTAATCATCAATTTCGTGGTCATCACGAAGGGCGCGGGAAGGGTCGCGGAGGTCGCGGCGCGGTTCACCCTGGATGCAATGCCGGGCAAGCAGATGAGCATAGACGCCGACCTCAACGCCGGCCTTATCGACGACGTGATGGCCAGGAAGAGAAGGGAGAACATCGAGATCGAGGCGGACTTTTACGGCGCCATGGACGGAGCGAGTAAGTTCGTAAGAGGAGACGCAATAGCGGGTATTGTAATCATATTCGTCTGTATACTCGGCGGGTTCGCCATAGGCGTGCTGCAGAAGGGCATGGCCATGAGCGAAGCCCTGGGCAACTATACCATCCTGACCATAGGAGAGGGTCTTGTCAGCCAGATACCTGCCCTTCTAACCTCGACGGCAGCAGGCATAATCGTCACCAGGGCCGCCAGCGAGTACAACCTGGGCAGGGACATGCTGACCCAGCTCTTTACGCAGCCGAAAGCGATTATGCTGGCCTCTGTAATAATACTTTCCCTCGGACTGATTCCCGGTATGCCCCTCATGCCCTTCATGGCCCTCTCATCCGTCACCTTTGCGGCAAGCTACGCCATCAACAAGGCCAAGAAGGAGCAGCTGCCTGCCGTCGCCGCACAACAGCCGGAAGGGAAGGAAAAGGAAGAGGTTGTCCAGCCTGTAGAGGTCCTTGAATTAGAAATCGGCTATGGCCTCATTCCTATGGTCGACGCCGAGCAGGGCGGCGAGCTGCTGGACAAGATAAGGGCCATAAGGAAGCAGATGGCTATGGAATTAGGCATCGTGGTGCCTCCAATGAAACTGAAGGATAACCTGCAGCTCCGGGCGAGCGAATACGTGATCCATTTGAGGGGGATAGAGGTAGGAAGGGGCGACCTCCTAGCCGGACACGTCCTGGCCATGAGCCCCGAAGGCAACGAAAAGCAGGTGGACGGGATACCGACAAAGGAACCGGTATTCAATCTAGAGGCATACTGGGTGAAGGAAAAAGACCGTGAGAGGTACGTGGCCGAAGGTCTAACAATAGTCGACCACCCGACTATCATCGCGACCCACCTCACCGAGATAGTGAGGAACAACGCCCACGAGATCCTGACGCGGCGAGATACGCAGAAGCTGGTAGACTCCATCTCTTCGACACACCAGAAAGTCGTAGAAGAGATCAATCAGAACCAGGTAAGCATGGGCACAATCCAGAAGGTGCTCCAGAACCTCCTGAGAGAGCAGGTGTCGATCAGAGACCTCGCTACGATCTTGGAAACCATAGCAGACTCTTGCGGCACCATCAAAGACCCTGACATCATCACCGAATACGTGCGTCAGAGAATGGCCCGAAGCATCCTGAAGCCTTATCTCGTCGGTGGCGTTCTCAATATCGTGCTTCTCGAGAAATCGCTCGAAGAGAAGGTTATTTCCCGTCTCCAGGCTTCCGACCAGGGAGGAATTCTCGCGCTTGATTTGGCTTTCGGCCAGAAGCTGGTCGAGAAGGTGGGGGAAGAGGTCAAGAAGGCCATGCTGAAGGGTCTCCAGCCCATCGTGCTGGTGCATCCGATCATAAGGGGGAAACTGCGGAGATTTCTCGAAAGGCACATCCAGGGGATCACAGTCATATCCCATAACGAGATTCCCCCTCAGATAAAGATACAGTCCATCGGAATGGTGAGGATAAACGAACAATAGGGCGACCATACTGAGGTTGAGGTGCTAACGTGAATCAATCGCTGTCTGAAGCAAGCAAAATGGCCGGGAGAAGGAGGACCATCGCAGTCACGAGCGGCAAGGGAGGCGTTGGAAAATCGTCCATTGTTTCCAACATGGCGTACATGCTGACCAGCATGGGGGAAGTTACCTACATATTCGACGCCGATCTCTCTCTCGGCAACATCGATGTCATGTTCGGCATGATCCCGAAGTTCAATGTAAGGGATATGATAGAGGGCAGGAAGCACATCACGGACGTGGTCGTGGAAGGGCCGTTCGGAATAAGGATCATTCCGGCCACATCGGGGGTATCGGAGCTTTCCCATCTGAGCATGGAGGAAAGGCAGATTCTTCTTTCGTCTCTCAGGGAGCTGCCGGAATACGATTTTCTGATAATCGACACCTCTGCCGGCCTTTCCTCGAACGTGGTGTACTTCAACGCCATAAGCGAGGACGTCTTCGTCGTCATCACACCGGACCCGGCCAGCTTTACCGATTCATACGCGGTAATAAAAGCGCTTAGAGGCAAGACTGGGCAAAAGAACTTCAACATAATCGCAAACCTCGTGCGGGACGAGAAAGAGGCCCTGGCGATGTTCAACAAGATTGTCACGGTGACCGACAAATTCCTCGACGTTTATCTGGACTTTTTCGGTTATATCCCTTTGGACAACAACGTCGGTGCAGCAACGAGAAAGCAGAAGCTGTGGGCCGAGCATTTTCCGCAAAGCCATGCTACCAAGGCGCTGACCAGGATATGCGGCAGACTGGTAAAGTGATGGTGCCCAAAGCCTATAAGAAAATAGACAAGGACCTCCGGGAGAAGGTTATCGAGGAATTCCTTCCGGTCATCAAACATCTTGCATACAAGATGGCCCGGGGATTTGAAAGCGACAACTTCACGGACGACCTTATCTCGGCCGGTATAATAGGCCTCCTGGAGGTAATAGAGAAGTATGATCCGAGCAGGGGGGCAAAGCTGAACACCTTTGCCTATTTGAGGATCAGGGGGGCGATGATAGACGAGCTCCGGTCGCGGGATTGGTTTCCCAGAAGCGCCAGGGCCAAGGCAAAAAAGATCCAGGAGGTCACGAGGAAGCTCGAGCGCAAGCTGGACAGGTATCCCGACGAAGAGGAAGTAGCCAGGGAGATGAACATGGACCTGGAAGCCTACCTATCCATGCTGAGTAGCTGCGGCAACCTCTCCATCGTGAGCATCGAAGACGTGAGCGATGCAGTAGGGGAGAGCAGGGAGAAGGTCATAGGCTATGTCCTCGACGACGACGAAAGCCCGGAGAAGTATGCAGAATTTTACGAAATGGAAAGGATACTGGCTCGCGAGCTCAATAGACTGTCGGAGAGGCAGAGGACGGTCCTGACCCTGTACTATCATGAAGACATGAATATGAAGGAGATAGCCAGGACGCTCGGGATAACGGAAGCCCGCGTCTGCCAGATACACGCCCAGGCCATAAACAACCTCAGGCCGGCTATGCGCAAGGCGCTGAAAGGGGATCAGACCGAATAGCGGCCCTGACGGGCTATCCGTTCTCCTTCGACCTCAACGGTCCGCCCGGTCCCACCTACCTCGCACGGCAAGTGAGATGGCCGACGGGGGCACCTCCTCTTGCCCTGCCGCCTTTGAGCCCCTCACGGCCCCGGGCATCTAAAGTTAAACCCGCCGCTTCCGATAAAAAGTAATAACGGCGATGGTAGATCATATCAGGGATAGAATAAACCAAATCGAGTTTCTGCCCACCTGTCCCTCCATAGTAAGCGAAGTGATAGGCACTATGGAGGACCCTAAGAGCTCGGCCTCGGATCTGGTAAGGCACATGGACCCGTCCCTGGCCGGAGAGGTGCTCAGGGCCGCGAACAAGGCCTATGTCGGGAAGCATAATTTTCGCCATATAGTAACCGTTGAACAAGCGATAGCGGCAATAGGCCACTCCGGTCTCTCATCCATCGTTCTTCACACGCCCTTCCTCTCCATGATCGACGGAGATGATGCGCTCTTCGACCGCGAAGGGTTTGTGCGCCATTCAGTGTCCTGCGCCATCCTGGCAGGGACGGTCAGCGAGGCTTTCGGTCTCGGAGACCCGCCGATAGCGCATATCAGCGGTATGCTGCACGATGTGGGGATCATTATCGCCTACCAATTCTTCAAGGAGGAATGGCACAGTGTCAATCTTCTTATGGAGCAGAAGAAGTGGAAAAGGATTGAGGCGGAAAGGGAAGTCTTTGGTACGGATCATGCAGAAATAGGGTCCATGTTGCTGGAGTCGTGGAACATACCGGAAAAGATCGTCGACGCAGTGCGGCTCCATCATCGCCGTGAAGAAACCGGCGAGGACGCAGAGCCTTACGCCGTCTGGCTCGCGAACAATCTGGCCAAGTTGATCGATCCTGCGAAGGAACTCGGGGATTTCGAAACTTTTTTCAAGAAACAGAGGGGCTTCCTGCAATCGGAGATGGCGGACAAATACTTTCTCGGACGTGATATGGACCTTTTCGAAGCGGCCTATGATGAGTTGAAGAGGGTCCAAAACGTGCCAATGGCCGCAAATGGTGAAGATTGATGGTAGAGGTTCTGGTCGTCGACGATTCGAGGGTCATAACGAAGATCATTTCAAGGATACTCGAAAAAGACCCATGCATAAAGGTGGTTGGGTCTGCCGCAAACGGCCGCGAGGCCATAGAGAAGATCGAGGCGCTGAAGCCGACAGTAGTAACGATGGACGTGGAAATGCCGGTGATGAACGGCATAGATGCGCTGAAACATATTATGGCAAACAATCCCCTTCCCGTTATCATGCTCAGCTCGGTGACGCGGGACCACGCGGACATAACGATGGAAGCGCTGAGCATGGGGGCGTGCGATTTCGTGACGAAAGATTTCTCCAACTCCTCACTCTCGGACAAGGAACGGGAGCTGATCGCCAAAGTAAAGGATGTTTCAAAGAACAGGGCGAAACTGCTCCTCAAGGGGTTTATTCCGGTCCACCCGGTTCGTCCTATCGCTGTCCCCGCTAGGTCTACGGCGGGGAGGGAGATCATATCCATCGGCGCTTCAACGGGTGGTCCGCCCGTGCTCCAGTATATACTCTCCCATCTCCCCAAGGACTTTCCCGTGCCCGTGGTTATCGCGCAACATATGCCGCGGCCTTTTACCCAGTCCTTCGCGGAGAGGCTCAACAGAACATGCGAGATTTCGGTAAAGGAGGCGGAGGACAGGGAAGTCCTCCAGGCCGGGATAGCCTTGTTGGCGCCGGGCGACAGCCATCTGGTGCTCACGAGGACGGGAAGGAAAACCACCGTCAAGCTGGTGAGCGACGGCGCCTATGTCTACCGTCCTTCCGTAGACCTCTTGATGAGCTCTACGGCAGCGGTTTATGACTCGAACTGCGCGGGATTGATTTTAACGGGAATGGGAACCGACGGCTTTCTCGGTTTGAAGGAGCTGAAATCTAAGGGCGGCTACGTAATCGCCCAGGATGAGGAAACGTGCGTCGTCTACGGGATGCCGAAGGCAGTGGTGAATGCCCGCCTGGCGGACGCCGTGCTCCCCACCGAGCGTATACCTGCTGAAATAATCAGGATACTATAGGGGGGAAGGATCAATGACCGGGGCAAAGGGATTAAAAACCGGGGTAAAGGCGCTCGGGGGACTGATCGCGGAGCTCAGACAGTCGGACGACTTCACAAGAGCGGAGATAATAGAGAAGCTGGTAAGCTCGCCCAGCAGGCGACTGGTGGAGCAAGTGGCGCTGCTTCTCGAGGAAAAGAACACGTCCGTCCGGATGGACGCGCTCGGCATCCTGCGAAGGATCGGGGATTACGGTATAGAGGCGGTGATCGGTCTCCTCTACCACAGCCAGGAGGATATCAGGGCCTACGGGTGCGAGGTGCTGCAAAGCCTCAAGAACTCGGCTTCTCTGCCCCATCTGATCGAGAAGGTCGGCGAGGAAAACGAGAATGTTAGGAACGCGGCTGTAATGGCCCTCGGCGAATTCGACGACCCGAGGGCTGTAAGCGTACTTCTTGACGTGCTCCGGCAGGAGGAATGGGTGGCATTTTCGGCCGTTTACAGCCTTGCGAAAATAGGCAACAGGCGCGCCGTCCCGGCGCTGATGGACGTGTTCAAAAACCGTGGGGGAGAACTGTCGCTCGCGGCCTGCGAGGCGCTCATGAGCTTCGGGGATGACAGAATAATCGACGAGATAGTCGGGTTCGTCAATAACCTGGAAAGGGAGAAGAAGAGTACCTTCGTAAGGATCATCATAGAGCACGGCGACAGCCGGGTATTTCAAAAGCTGACAGGTCTCATGGGCGAGAGTCTTCTCCGGCAGCTTCTCGATTATCTGAAGGTGGAGAAAAGTAAACCCCTGAAGGTCATCGGTTTGCTCGCCCATTTCAAATGCGACGATACCGCCGCAGCCATGCTCGATATCTTGAAGGACATGGACCCGGACGGTGAGGAGTACGGGAACGTCCTCGGCCTCTTCATGGAGCTGAAGGATGTATGGCACCCGGCCATAGAGGGCTACCTCTCCGTTGAGGAGTACAGGCTGCCCATTATCAGGGCTTGCGGGGGCGTCGGGTGCCGGATCGACGAGCAGCTGCTCTTAAAGGTGTTCCGTTCGTCGCCTCTTCCGGCGAAGCGGGAGGTCATGAAGCAATTGGGCAGGATCACCAATGGGAACGGGCATGGGATTATCCGCGAGGCGATGGACGACTCCGACGGGCATATTCAGGCGGAAGCCGTGGCAATTGCGGGCAGTATGCCCATGCGCGAGCTGACGCCCGACATCCTTCGTATAGCGAAGAGAGGGTATGCCGACGTACGGGCCAAAGCCTTGATTGCCCTGCTCCGGCTCGATCGGGCTCTGGCCCTTTCTGCTATAGAAACATTCGTGAAGAAGGGGACCTCGGAAGACAAGAGAATCTATCTTGCAGTTACTCAATACCTGGACGGGGGGACGAATTTCCCCTTTCTTGAGACGCTTGTGAGGGATACGGACGAAAGGGTTCGGCAGATGGCCGTCCGCGTGATAGGCAATTTCGTGGACGACGAAAAGTACCTGAATCTCTTCAGGGCTTTCCTTGCGAGCGGCGATGTCCCGGACGAGATCTTTAAGGTGATAGGCGAGAAAAGACTGAACGGCTTCAAGGAGTTGCTGGTGCGAATACTGGGCGATCCTCTCCAGGCATTATGGACGAGGTATCACGCCCTCTCGGCCCTCGCCCTCTTCGGAGACCCCTCCCTCTTTCCCATGTTTGTGGGCTGCTTGAAGGACGAAAACAACCTCATCAAGATCGGCAGCCTGAAAGCCCTCTCGGAGCTTCGCGACAGGAGGGCGATACCGCGCATAAAGCCCTTTACGAAAAGCATTGACGAGGATGTAAAAACCGCCGCGCGATTGGCACTGGAGCGGCTTTCTCGGTCCGGGGACTTATGCTGAAGAACCAGGAATTTACCCTCCTCAGAGATTTCATCTACGAGAAAACGGGAATCTACTTCGCGCAGAACAAGGTCTATCTCCTCGAAAGCAGACTGACGAGCAGGATCGACGAGCTTGGTCTTTCTTCCTTCGAAGAATACCACTATTACCTGAAGTACGGCGGTATGAAGACGGAACAGGAACTTCTGGCGCTCTTCGATCTCGTCACGACGAATGAGACCAGCTTCTTCAGGAACCCGCCGCAGCTGGACGCATTCAAGATCGTCATGGAAAAGAACTATCTTAACGGGTACAGGCCGGAAGGCGGGCTTAAGATATGGAGCGCCGGCTGTTCCACAGGGGAGGAACCATATACCCTCGCCATACTCATGCTGGAGATGACCTCGCGGATGGGGAGGCCCATTCCCTTTGAGGTCTATGGGACGGATATAAGCATGAAGGCGCTCGAATCCGCAAGAAAGGCGGTATTCAACAACTACAGCGTCAGAAACACGGAAAAGGGGATATTGGACAGATACTTCGTCCACAAAAACGGGATGTACTCATTGGCCGACGCGGTGAAGAAATATGTGACCGTCGAGTTCCTGAACTTAATTGATTCGGAGTCTTACCGAAAATATAAACAGATGGATGTTATCTTTTGCAGGAATGTACTCATATACTTTGACGAAAAGGGGAAGAAGAGGGTGATCGACAATCTCTACCAATCTCTCAAGCCAGGGGGATTCCTTACTATCGGTCATGCCGAAAGCCTTCACAACATATCGCGCGGATTCAAACCTTTGATATTTCCCGGCACGATTGCATATCAAAAGGGATGACTATGAAAAAAATCCTGGTAGTTGACGATTCTCCGACGGTAAGAAAGCTCCTGGGATACGTGCTGAGACTCAAGAACTACGACGTCGAGGAAGCGGAAGACGGAATGGATGCCATGGAAAAGCTGAGCGAATCGGAGGTAGACCTCGTTATAGTAGATCTGAACATGCCCAACATGGACGGCATATCATTCGTCAAGAGCCTGAGGAACAGCTATTACAATCTGGACCTGCCGGTGATCATGCTGACGACGACAAACGACGCCGAAGTGAGAGAAGAAGCTTACGGGGCAGGCATCAACATGTTCCTTACCAAGCCTGTGCAGCCGGAGATCCTACTTTATAAGATCGACAGTCTTATAGGCGGAGGGGCCTGATGGAAGGGGAAAACTCTGAAAAAGATGAAATGAAGGAGATCGTCGATGAATTCATCGTCGAGGCGAACGAGCTCGCGGAAAAGGCGATTCAGGATATCGTAGCCATCGAGAACAACCCCGACGAGGAGATCATCAACAGCATCTTCAGGGCCGTCCACACTATAAAAGGCACATCGAGCTTCCTTGGCTTCAATACGCTTTCTACCCTCGCCCACAGGTCGGAAGACGTACTCGGGATGATCAGAAAAGGGAACTTGAGGCCGGACCAGGAAGTGGCCGATGCGCTTCTCGAAGCTCTCGACCTCATAAGGACGCTGATCGAAGAGATAAAGGATGCCGGAGCGGAGCAGAGCGACATCGCCCGTGCCGTAGAGAGACTGGAAGCCCTCACCGATAGGAAGAAGCTCGGAAAGTTGCTGGTCGATGCGAGCGTCATCGACGCGGACCAACTGCATGAAGCATTGAAGAAACAGGAGGGAGAGGAGAAAGAGAAGAAGCTGGGAGAGCTGCTCGTCGAGGATGAGGCCATAACCGAGGGCCAGCTGAAAGATTATTTGAACAAGCAGAAGACCCGGACCTATAAGGAAGAAAGTACCATCAGGATCGATGTTAAAAAGCTCGACGAGCTCATGAACCTCGCGGGGGAGCTCGTACTTGGCAAGAACAGGCTCATACTGTTGAACAACCTCGTCAAGAAAAGCGACACGAAAAATCACGTTCTCGATAATCTCGCGGATATCACTAACTCTATCGAGGTCGTGACCAACGAGCTGCAGCTTTCCGTGATGCGGGCGAGGCTCGTGCCGATAAGCAAGCTTTTCAGCAAGGTGCCGAGGCTGGCGAGGGACCTCTCTGCAGAGTTCAAGAAGGAGGTCGGGCTGACGATGGAGGGCGAGGAGACGGAGCTGGACCGCTCGCTGATCGAAAGCCTTCACGACCCGCTCGTACACATCATAAGAAACTCGATCGATCACGGGATCGAGACGCCCGAAGAAAGGGTCCGAAAGGGCAAGCCGGGAAAAGGACTTCTCTCTCTCAAGGCGTATAATGAAGGCAACAACGTGATTATAGAGGTGTACGACGACGGCAAAGGCATCGATGTCGAAAAAGTCAAGAACAAAGCCCGGGAAAAAGGATTGATGGGGGAGGCGGATCTGGCGGCCCTTTCGCCGCGCGACGCCATGAATCTTGTCTTTGCAGCCGGGTTGAGCACTGCCGCGAAGATCAGCAGCGTCTCCGGCAGGGGTGTCGGCATGGACGTAGTAAAAACCAATGTGGAGAAGATGAACGGGCAGGTCTCGATTGATTCCGAGGAGGGTCAATGGACGAGGCTCACCTTGCGGCTGCCCCTTACGCTCGCAATAATGCGGGCACTCATCGTCAGGGTGGTCGATGAGCTCTTCGCCATCCCTTTGAACACCGTTACCGAGCTCGTAAAACCACAGGAAGGGTCAATAAAAACCGTGGACAAGAAAGAAGTTCTCGTGTTGCGTGACAAGGTCATTCCCGTCGTAGACCTGGCGAAGGTCTTCACAGGGAATATCCAGGAGAATAATGACAGGTACATCGTTATCTGCAATATCGGGGAAAAAACGATCGGCATCAAAACACGGGGGGTTGAGGGACAGGAGGAGGTGGTGATCAAGACTCTCGGTACGTTCCTCGGCAACATCAAGGGCGTAGGAGGGGCTACCATCAGAGGGGACGGCAGGGTTATCCTCATACTCGACATGTCCGCCCTCGTGGATCACATCTCTTTCCAGAACGCGTACAGGAAGACCGCTTAGGGGACGCTCATGGAAGCGCGGCGCTCGCGCTTAAGATCTTCACGTTCCGTCCGAATATATCCCTAGAGGAGGACAGCCATGAACGAAGGAAGGATCCTGCAGCTGGTGACGTTCAAACTGGAGAACGAGGAGTTCGCAGTTGACATATTGAAGGTCCAGGAAATAAACAAGATGATCGATATCACTCGCATACCTAACGCACCCGCCTTTGTTGAGGGTGTAATCAACCTGCGGGGGAAGATCATCCCCATAGTCGATCTCCGTAAGAGGCTCGGCTTCGAGGGCAGGGAATATGACAAATCGACCAGAATAATAGTTGTGGAGCTGGACGGTATCATCCTCGGGTTCATCGTCGATTCCGTTTCCGAGGTCCTACGGATCTCCGAAAGCACCGTAGAGCCGCCCCCTCCGCTTATCGCCGGTATTGAGTCCGATTACATAGAGGGGGTAGGCAAGCTGGATAACAGGCTTCTCATCCTCCTCGAGCTGAAAAAGATTTTCTCCGGCAGCGATAGAAAAGAGCTGGAAAAGGCAGCCAACAATAATTAGCGTGGGAGCTATGGACGTGAAAAGGACTTTCTCATCCGACAGCGTGGTAACGATCCAGGGCATCTCCCGGGATTTGGCCATCACAAGGCAGCACGGCCCGCTCTACGTAAGAAAGTACAAGAACCTCCACAGGGACGTGAGGCGAAAGCCGCCGGACGGGCAGGAGCATCCCCCCCCGGAGGATGAGGATCAAAGGCAGACCGAAAGCAGGAGCGAGAAAGAAGGTTTTGAGATCACGGTATGAAAAATTTGCCCAGGGGGAAAAAAATTCCTTCTTCCTTTCCCCGCTAACCCCCTAGCCCCAAAGAATCACTCCCGAATATAAAGCGGTATGACAATTGCATCAAGATGGGCTATGTTGAACACCATCTTCAGCACGCTCAATGGAAAAGATGCGAACGAGAGAAAACTCGACATCCTCACCAATAATCTGGCAAATGCCCTTACCCCCGGCTTCAAGGCGATAGAGCCTGCCTTCAGCTCCAGCTTGCTGGACGATACGGGGGAGCCGGACCGGGTCCAGACAGAGTATGTCAATATTCCCGATACTTATATACGTTTTTCTGACGCGCCCCTTGTCCAGACGGGAAACCGGACCGATCTGGGACTGGAAGGCAATGCTTTTTTCGCAGTTTCTACGCCGGGGGGGACCATGTACACCAGGAACGGCCAGTTTACGCTGGACAGCGCCAACAGGCTCGTTACCAATGAAGGAAACCCAATCCTCGGCCAGAACGGTGACATCACCATTCCAATGGGTGGAAAGGATATAAGCGTCGAAAAGGACGGCTCCCTTTATGTAGATAAGGTTCTCATTGACAGATTGAGGATTGTCGACTTTGCGAACAGGCAGGATCTGAAGAACGCCGGGGCAAATCTTTTCGTCAACGGCAACGACAAAAATGTAGAGGTCCCAGCCCAGAATTTTGCCGTGCATCAAGGCTTTTACGAGAGCTCCAACGTCGATGTCATGACATCGATGGTGCAGATGATCGGCGTTCTGAGGGCCTACGAATCGTACACGCGGGTTGACCAATCGGCAAACGAGGCAATGGGTAAGCTGTTGGACCTGAGTAAATTCTAGGAGGGCATACATGTTAAGGGCTTTATGGACCGCCGGCACCGGCATGAACGTGCAGCAGGTAAATCTGGACGTAATAGCGAATAACATAGCCAACGTGAACACTACGGCGTTCAAGACGAGCAGGGCGAGCTTCCAGGACCTGATATACCAGACCCTGCGCCTTCAGGGGACCAAGAACGAACAGGGCAACCAGGTCCCGACGGGCATACAGATAGGCCACGGCGCCAAACTGTCCGCGGTTCAGAAGCAATTCAGCCAGGGAGATTATCAACAGACGCAGAACCAGTTGGACCTGGCCATCGAGGGCAACGGTTTCTTGCAGATTATGCTGCCGTCCGGCGAGAAGGCTTACACCAGGGCCGGCGCGTTCCAGAGAGACGCCGAGGGCAGGATATGCACGTCCGATGGATACCTCCTTGAGCCGAACATCACCATACCCCAAAGCGCCGTAGCGGTCACCATCGCGACCGACGGAACCGTGTCGGTCCAGACTCAGGGTCAAACGGCCCTTTCACAGATAGGCACGCTTAACCTCTGGAGTTTCCCGAACGTAGGCGGCCTGAACGCTATAGGGAAAAACCTTTATCAGGAGACGGACGCCAGCGGGGCTGCCTTGTCCGGAGTGGCCGGCCAGAACGGCTACGGCACGATCCTCCAGGGATACCTCGAGATGTCGAACGTTAACGTCATGCAGGAGATGATCAACCTTATTATAGGACAGAGGGCGTATGAAGCCAATTCGAAGGCAATACAGGCCGCCGACCAGATGCTGCAGATGTCGAACAACCTCAAGCAGGCTTAGGATCGCCGTTCTTGGCCTACTTTTCTTCCTCGGGGTTTTCCTTGCCCAGACCCTGAGGGCGGCGACTATCGAGTCTGAGGTGACCTCTTTTGTAAACCAGGTATATCGGGACAACGAGATCCAGATAGCCTTCGGCCCTTTGCCTCATCAAGCACAGGGGGAGGTAAGGGTGAAGACCCTTGGTTTCAGCAAGGTTCCGGATGCAAGCGGCGACGGCGTTTGTCTTGCGGGGATCGAGGGGCGGAACGGGACGGTGACGAACGTATACGTGCCTTTCAAGGTGCTCGTCAAAAGGGCTCTCTATATGGCGAAACACAACATTAAGAAGGGCGAGGTCATTTCCCTGGCCCACATCTCCGTCAGGGAGAGCTATCTAAACGGTGTCAATGTCTCCTATCCCTCGAGCGTTGAAGAGGTAATCGGCAAGGAGGCGACGAAGGAGATACCGGCAGGGGAGGTTATAACGAGCCAGCTCATCGAAGGCGCCGTGACCGTCCAGAAAGGGGAAACGGTCAGCATAACTGCCGAGAACAAGAGGTTGACGGTCCAGGGTAAGGGCACGGCCCTTGAGAAAGGCAGGATGGGCGACCTCATCAAGGTGAAGAGTCATGCGGGAAAAGAGGTTATCGGCAAGGTAACCGGGAATAACACGGTGGCGGTGCAATTTTGAGGAAAGAGAATCTCATATCGCTTTTACTTGCCTTTTCCTTCGTTCTCACGGGATGCATCTCTATAGAGCCGTCGAAGATAGCCAACGAGCCCCATACGATCTCGAATACCTACAAGTCTCCGACCCCAAAGACTGTGATGCCTGAGCCAACGAACGGGAGCCTCTCGCAGGGCCGGTTCAGCACTCTGTTCGCCGACCAGAGGGCGAGGTTCGTCGGCGATATACTGACCATAAACATCGTCGAAGTATCTCAGGCCTCGGAAAGCGCCACGACGACTACAACGAGGAAATCGCAGACCGTTTCCCAGTTCAACGGCTTTTTCGGCCTGGAAAACCACCAAGTCGGCCCCTGGAAGAACCTGCCGAACATCGTGAACGTAAATACGCCCAACAATGACTTTGCCGGTACCGGAGCTACTACCCGTGCCGGGTCTCTCTCCGCTACCATAACCGCGAGGGTGACCGACGTGATGCCGAACGGCTATCTCGCCATCGAAGGCAAGCGCGAGATCTACGTTAACAACGAAAAGAAAGAGATACTGCTTCAAGGCGTAGTGCGGCCGAGGGACATAGCTCGCGATAACTCCATATCATCCACCCAGATAGCCGATGTAAAGGTCATCTACACCGGCATCGGGGTTGTGGCGGAGAAGCAGAGGCCCGGATGGGCCGCAAGGCTCTTCGATTTCATATGGCCGTTCTGACGAGGGGTGGAATTTTGGAAACGAGAGTCCGTCTTTCCGTTGTCGCGAGTCTTCTGGCGCTCGCCTTCCTGGTCGGCCTTCCGGACGAGGGCCGGTCTGCCCGGATCAAGGACATTGCCTATGTCAACGGCGTAAGGCCCAACATGCTCATCGGCTACGGGCTGGTGGTGGGGCTGAAGCGGACGGGCGATAAGGTGCAGACTTTGTTCACCACCCAGTCTCTCGCCAATATGCTTGAAAGATTGGGAATAATCGTGGACCCGACGCTGACGAAGATCACCAACGTGGCGGCCGTGATGGTGACTGCCGAGCTGCCCGCTTTCGCAAGGGTGGGCAACAAGATCGACGCCACCGTTTCGTCTATGGGGGACGCCATGAGCCTCGAAGGCGGAGTGCTCCTGATGACGCCCTTGAAGGGCGCGGACAGCCAGACCTATGCAGTAGCCCAGGGATCGGTCGCCGTAGGCGGATTTGCTGCTGCCGGTCAGGGGGCCTCGGTCCAGAAGAACCACCCGACGGTAGGAAGGATTACGAACGGGGCCATCGTGGAGAGGCAGATCGAGTATGAGGCGCTCAAAGCCGATGTAGTAACGATTTCTCTGAAGAGGGCCGATTTCACCAACGTGCGCAAGATAGTCGATCGGATAAACGGCCGCTTCGAAAGATGCGCCGCCGCCCGGGACGGTGGAACAATCACTCTTTCCATTCCGGCCGACCTGCGGGACGACCCGGTCAAGTTCCTTTCGATAGTGGAAAACCTGGATATAAGGCCGGAGAACCAGGCAAAAATCGTTGTGGACGAAAAGACGGGGACCGTGGTCATCGGCGAGGACGTGAGGATCGCATCCGTCGCCATATCGCACGGGAACGTGAGCGTGCAAATCAAGGAGCTCAAAAACGTGAGCCAGCCTCTGCCGTTTGCCAAAGGCGGGCAGACCGTTGTCACGCCGGAAACGGAGATCAGGGTAGAGGAAGAGAAAGGCCACTGGTATTATATGGAAGAGGGGACCAGCATCAAAGAGCTTGTCAACGCCCTGAATGCCATAGGAGTTTCTACCAGGGACGTTATTGTGATCCTCCAGACCATAAAAGCTGCGGGCGCGCTCAACGCCGAGCTGGAGATAATTTGAGGTAGGGCCATGGATTCAGGAATGAAAGTCGGACTGCCGACCGAACCCCAAGGCGTATCGGACGGGAAAACGGCCAGGCAGAAATCGATGGAGAAGGCGGCGGAAGGGTTTGAATCTTTCTTCATATTCAGTATGCTTAAGGAGATGGGTAAGACCGCCCACTTCGGCCAAAAGAGCTATGCAGAGGAGACCGAGATGTCGATCTTCTACGAAAAGGTCGCAGATTATCTGGCAGCCCGGGGGATAGGGATAAAAGAGGTGATCTTGAAGTACCTGACAAATAAGGGCTAAAGTTTTTGGCGCAGAGGGCGAACATAATAGCAGGAGGTAGCATTCCATGAAGATACAGAATGACAAGCAGATAGTCTTGTTGAACAACCTCTCGAAGCCCTCCTCAGCCAAAGGCACAAGCGATGCAGCGGAGGGCTCGCAAAATGTCACGGCTTCGGGTGACAAGGTCGAGCTTTCGGGATGGAAAAACGAGGTCGCAAGGCTCACGGCGCAGGTCAAGGCTTTGCCTGACGTCGATGAAGCCAAGGTGGCCGACGTCAAGCAGGCCATAGAGTCGGGGACTTACAATGCCAAGGGCGAGCTGGTTGCGCGAAGCATACTCAAGAGCCAGCTGCTCGATGAGACGCTGTGACATGGAATCGGATAGGCTGACAGGGCTCCAACAGGAGGAACTGAACGCCCTGGGCGATTTCCTCAAGGCGCTGACGGCGGAGAGGGACGCCATAATCTCCTTTTCCCTCGAGGGCATCGTGAGGGAGAACAACAGGAAGGAGGAGATCCTGAAGCGGCTCGAATATATCGAGGTTGAAAAAGAGAAGCTCCTATCGTCGGACGGCGCCGGCACCGTCGTGCAGGACGAGGCAATGGGATCCCTCGGACCGAAAATTCAAGGCAGGGTCAGGGAAGTGAGGTTGGCCCTGGAGAAGAACATGCGACTCCTTTCCTTCTCCATGGACCACGTGAAGTCTTCCCTGGAGAAGGTCGTCGATTTCATAAACAGGACATCTTACGTGAAGGGCCAGAGCATCTCGGTGATGGTCTCCAGGAAGGTCTGATGGCCATAACTTCGATACTCAATATCGCGAAGGGGGCGCTTTCAGCGCAGCAATCCGCTATCCAAACGATATCCCATAATATCGCCAACGTGAACACGCCGGGCTATTCGAGGGAGGAGGCAATCCTCGAAGAGGCGCAGCCCGTCCCTTCCGCCATCGGCCTTATGGGCGACGGCGTAGTTGTGCAAGGCATCAAGAGCTACCTCGACCAGAACCTCCAGAACGCGATTACCAAGAAGAACAGCGACGTCCAGGAGCAGCAGGTCTATGAGAAGTACCTGACACAGATACAGAGCATCTTCGACGAGAGCAACTCTAACCTCTCCTCGAACATAACGACCTTTTTCAACGACTGGAGCACCCTGTCGACGGACCCCACGAGCACCTCGGACAAGCAGACCCTGGCCTCGGACGGGAAAACCCTCTGCACGACCTTCAACACATTGTACTCCGACCTCGTCAACCCCCAGTCGGACCTGAACGGCGAGGTCAACAGCCAGATAGACGACATCAATGGCTTAACCTCGAAGATCGCTTCCCTCAACCAGTTGATGAGCCAGACCGGCAACGGGACATCCGAGGCGAGCGATTACGTCGACCAGAGAAACCAGCTCCTCCAGCAGCTGGGCGGCTACACGAACATCAGCTATTTCACCGACAGCAGCAACATGGTAAGCGTGGTCACATCGAAAGGCTTAAGCCTGGTCGACGGCACGTTCTCGTACCAGTTGAAGGGAAGCCAGAACGCGACCACCGGCATGACGGACGTGTCGTGGCAGGGGCCGTCGGGAGCCTCACAGGACGTCACGAGTCAGATCTCGAGCGGGTCCTTAGGCGCAGTCCTCGCGACCCGGGACACGACGATCCCCCTTTACCTCGGGAACCTCAACGGATTGGCCCAATCGATCATGCAAAACGTAAACTACTTTCACGAGCAAGGGAACGACAACGCGGGCATCCCTTTTTTCCAGTGCGACACGCCGAATTACGCTCGGGGCATAAGCCTCGCGGACCAGATCGCGGGTAGCTCCGGCACGGTCCAGACGCAGAACATCATGGCAAGCTCTTCGACAGCGGACACTACAGGCAACGACGTGGCGTTAGCGATCGCGTCCCTTGCGAACGACACCCTTCTGGGAGGAGGGACCATCGTCTCGACGGCCGCTCCGTCAGAGACTACCCCCCTGGGGCTCTCAGGCCGCCTGGCCGTAAACGGCGTACCCGTCGCCATCGGTGTCGGGGACTCGCTCAGCGACATGGGGGCGGCCATCAACGCGGTAAAGTCCCAGACGGGAGTGACGGCATCGGTGGTCCAGTCGTCGTCGGGCTACCAGCTCGTCCTTGAGACGACCTCGGGCGGCGGCAACTTCTCCGTCGTGAACGGGGACCTCGACACGTCTTCTCAAGGCCTGCTCCAGGCGCTCACCTCGACACCGGTCTCCGGCACGGGAGTGGCCCTGGGCCTCACAGGAACGATCCGGCTCGGGCAGGGGACCTCCGTCTCCGTCTCTTCCACTGACAGCCTGACGGTAATCGAGGGCAACATAAACAACGACACGGGTACAACCGGCGTCAGCGCGTCCATCTCCACGGACGGCTCTGGCAACAGCGTCCTAGTCCTGTCGAAAGGCGGCCAGCCGATTTCCATCCCTGCCGGCACCATCACGGGAACGGTCGGTCTTGCAGGCTCCACCTATGCCAACTATGAAGCGGGCGTGGTGGCAGACATCGGGCAGGCAACGAAGAGCGCCACCGACCTCGCCGACTACAACCAGAACGCCCTGACGTCGCTCCAGCAGCAGCAGTCGGAGGAATCGGGGGTCTCTATAGACGAGGAGATGTCGAACCTGATCATGTACCAGAACGCATACCAGGCGTCCGCGCGCCTCTATACCGTGGCGCAGGCGATGCTGGATTCCTTGCTGAATTCCGTGGGGGTGACGACGCAATGAGAGTGGCCGATAGCTTCAGATACCAGCTTTACGTGAGCACGCTTTCGAACCTGAAGGCGCAGATGGACCAGGCAACCGGGGAGGTGGCTTCCGGAAAAAAGGTCCAGGTCCCGTCCGACGACCCGGCGGCCTATTCGCAAAACCTGGAGCTTCTGGCGGAGCAGAGCCAGAACAGCCAGTATAAGGGCAACCTCACGAGCCTTCAGGCATTAAGCGGCTACTACCAGACCTCTCTAAATACGGTCAGCAATCTTTTGACGACGGTCAAGCAGTTGGCCGTGCAAATGACATCGGATACGGTCGATGCAACCTCAAGGGCCTCGGCCGCGAGCCAGGTGAACGACATAATCAGCCAGCTCGTGGCAGTGGGGAACACAAAGGTCGGGGGTACGTACATATTCGGAGGGATGAAGGCGGATACCGCGCCTTACCAGGCGAACGGCACCTTCAGCGGAACAAGCGGCGTGGGCCAGGTCGCCGTCGACGCGTCGACCACGATGGCGGCCGGTATCTCGGGCAACACCGTCTTCAACGGGACGGTCAACGGCCAGGCCGTAAACATTTTCACGACTTTGAGCCAGTTCGC
>JBEKOT010000021.1:0-37803 GCA_049521495.1 Syntrophorhabdales bacterium
TCGGAGGTCCTGATGCAGTCGCGGGCGAGCCACAGGACCTCTCCCTTGGCCGAGGTCTCTCTCCTGCCTTCCTTGACTTTGTACCAGTCTTCTTTGGGCAAGGCGCTCCACATAAGGTTGAGGAAGCGGAGTTGAAAAGGCTTTTTCAGTTCATAGAAGCTCCAGGGGGCAAGATAGGTGAGGTTTTCCGTATCCGCTTCCAGAGGAGCAGGAAGGTCTTCCCCGGCCTCTTCAAGATAATTGGCAAATATTTCATTTATCTCGCCGACCGGGAAATGGCCCAGCTTTTCAAGGCCGTCCGTCCCATAGGGAAGGTGCTTCGAGGGACAGTAAGTTGTCCGGTGTCTCCTGCTGCCGCAATAAAAGCATGGATTGTTCTCTCCTGCTAAGAGAGCGGGGCCATGGACGAAGAAATTCGAGGCCGACCCCCCGTCAGCGCGTGCCTGCTTTACACGACCGGGGGTACAATCGGTTTCGGGGTACCAGACGAGATCGTAGAAGGGGAAACCGCCCGCAGCAGCGGTGTTCTCGATGTTTGTGGGATTGAACTCCACCGCCTTCAGCTCGCGAGCGCTTTGATAGACGGCAGAAGAAACATAGATGTGCCCGGCCTTCGCGATTTTCCCGGCCTCGGCGGCAAAGACGGCAATATCTCCATGAACCTCTCCGTCCCGGAAGGAACCCTGACCGCAATGCAAAATGATGCGCACCGCGAGGGATGCGCCGCCGTCCCTGCTGCCCTTTACACTCCTCTGCATCTGGATTGCCGCCTTCACCGCCTCGGCGGGATCGGCAAAGGAGGCGACTATAGAGCCGTCGGTATCTTTGATGAAATCACTTTCCCGTTCCGCTGCGATGCCGGCGATCATTTCCAATGATTCGCGCATTGCCTGCACCGCCGAGGCAGGACCGAGAGCCCGAAACTCCTGCTTGACGGAGACCGCGGCGTAAAGCAAAGTGATTGGTTTGGGCGAATCCGTCTGAGGGGCGGCGTTGTTATCCATGGTTTTCCCTTTCCCCAAATATTATCGGAACTATCGCCCCGCACTTAAGTCTCGCGCCCGATGTGCCTCCCTTCGGGACCGACCTTATCGACCTTTTGTCTCATAGCTTGATGGAAGGTCCGCGCCGCCCGAAAAAGCTTCGTCCCGTCCATCCTCAATTGTGGCTATAAAAGTGGGTCGGATGATGATAGACTGGAGTATCGCCGTATGTTTTAATGATATGGCTTGAGGGAAGGTGCGAGCGTGCAGTCCGGCAAAGAGGGCTCGGTGATGCGGAAGATGATGAAGGCCTATCCGGAGAAATTCCTGCCGGAAGACCAGATACTCAGTCAAGTCCAGCCCGGCGATAGGATTTTCATAGGCACCGCGTGCGGCGAGCCGCAGTATCTTGTTGAGGCGCTGGCCCGCTATGTCGAGTCCCACCCGGGGACCTTTTCCGATGCGGAGGCGCTTCACATCTGGACGCTGGGCGTAGACCCGGTCGCGTCGGAGAAATTGGGAAGCAACTTCCGCCGCAATTCCTTCTTTATCGGCAACAACATAAGGCGGGCAGTCAACGAAGGCACTGCAAACTATATCCCCATATTCCTTTCCCAGGTGCCGGACCTGCTGAAGCGCCACGTCGTGCCCATCGACATCGCCCTCATCCAGACGTCACCTCCCGACGAGCATGGGTACATGAGTCTCGGCATCAGCGTAGATATGGTAAAGGCCGCCGCCCAGCTCGCGTCGCTCGTAATCGCCCAGGTCAACTCGAACATGCCTCGCGTCCACGGCGACAGCTTTCTCCACATCAGCGAAGTTGACTTCCTTCTGCCTCACGATGAGCCGCTCCTCGAGTACGAGACTGACCTGCCCGATGAAACCGTGAGACGCATGGGGAAATACGTGAGCAACGTGGTAGAGGACGGCGACACGATACAGGTCGGCTACGGAAGCATACCGTCAGCCGTTATATCATACCTCGCCGCAAAACACGATCTGGGTGTACACACCGAGCTTTTGACGGACGGCGTCGTGGACCTAATGAGAAAAGGGGTTGTCAACAACAGGCGGAAGAACATCGACACGGGGAAAACGGTCGCAGCCTTCTGCATGGGCATGAAAGAAACCTATGCATATATCAACGATAACCCCACCTTCGAATTCAAGACGATAGACTATACGAACAGCCCCTCCGTCATCTCACGGATCAACAATATGACCGCCGTAAATACGGCGCTTGAAATCGATCTCACAGGCCAGGCCACGTCGGAATCGTTGGGCAGAACATTTTACAGCGGCATCGGGGGACAGGCCGATTTCATGAGGGGCGCGGTCATGGCGCCGGGAGGGAAGAGCATCCTTGTCCTCCCGTCGACGGCCAAGAACGGCGCCGTATCGAGGATAGTGCCCTTCCTGAAAGAAGGGGCGGGCGTTACGTTGACGCGGGGGGACATACATTACGTGATCACCGAGTACGGCATAGCCTACCTCCACGGCAGGAATTTCAGGGAGAGAGCCATGTCACTCATCTCCATAGCCCACCCCCGCTTCCAGCAGGAGCTGCTCGAAGAAGCGAACAGGCAGAACCTCATTTCCAAGGGCCAGGCATACGTACCCGGCAAGAGAGGTGTCTATCCGGAGCACCTGGAGACGCGGCGCAAAGCGAAGACCGATCTCGAGATCCTCCTGAGACCTGTGAAGAAGACCGACGAGGCGCTCCTTGAGGATTTCTTCTCAACCCTGGAGGGGCCATGCCGCAGTCTTTTAACCGTAAACAGCGACTCCGGCGGTTCCATACCTATCGATTATACCGGTGAACTGTTGATGCTGGCACTGTTGAAAAAGGATGAAAAAGAAACTCTCCTCGGGGTGGGCAAGTACACGATCAGCGACAACCAACACGCGGCAGAGGTGGCAGTGCTGGTAAGGGAGAGCCACCGGAACCTGGGCATCGGTACCGAGATACTCTCGTACCTGAAGCAGATTGCGCGCCGAAGGGGCTTGCTGGGCTTCACGGCAAAGGTCGAGAGGGAGAATGAATCTGCCCTCCGCCTTTTTAAGAAAATGGACTTCGACTTGAAGCGCAGGCCGATCCAGGCCGACTACTACCTCCTCGACATGCACTTCAAGCCGTAAGGTAAGCTCAATCCCTCCTTATCTGCCTTACAACCTCACCCGCCGGATCGATCACGTTAATAACAAGGGGCATCCTGCCGGGGAGCGTATGGGTGGCGCAGCCGAAGCACGGGTCGTAGAGGCGAAATGCCATTTCCACGCGGTTCAGGATGCCTTCGGTCACTTCCACACCCTTCTTGATGAGCCCCTGGGCCGCCTGCTTCACTGCGATGGAGATGGGCGCGTAGTTGTTCGTCGTGCCCACGATGAGGTTCGCCTTCGTAACTATGCCCTTCTCATCCGTAACGTAATGGTGGGTAAGGGTCCCCCTCGGCGCCTCCACGACACCTACCCCTTCCGTCGGTTTTTCGGTGGGGATGGTGCGGACCTTGGGGTCGGTGATGCCGGGGTCCGTCGAGAGCTCCAGCAGGCGCTCGGCTGCATACAGGAGCTCGATCAGGCGCGCCCAGTGCGTGGCCAGGAGGTTATGGACGGGCTTTTTGCCGAAAGTCTTGTACATCTCCTCGTAGGCCTCCTGGGCCTTCGGCGTAGCCATGCCGTCGGACGCATTCAGACGGGAGAGCGGCGTGGCCTGATATACCCCGGAGTCTTTGCCCGGGACAAGCCCTTTCCAGCCTACCTTCTTCAGGTAGGGGAACTTGAGGTAAGTCCAGGGCTCGACGCGCTCCGCCACATGCTCCAGGTAGTCATTGGGGCTGTACTTGGCGAACTCTTTGCCCTCCGGGTCAACGACCCTGATCTTGCCGTCATAGAAGTTGACCTTGTTCTTGTCGTCCACCATGCCCATGTAGTAGGTGGGCATGGTGAAGATCGGCGACATTATCAGGTCGAGGTAGCCTTTGTTGGCGAGGACGATGTCGCGAAAAAGCTGCAGGCTGAAGAGGGCGAACTCGATCGACTCCTTCGCCGTCTGCTCGACCTGCTTCCTCTCTTCCTCGGTGAGGGCCTTCGACACGCCGCCGGGCAGTCCGAAGGTCGGGTGCACTTTCCTGCCCCCGAGCATGCCGATAATGTCCATGGCCTTGCCTCTGGCCTCTATCACCTTCGTGCCGATCTCCACGCCTACCTTGTGGATCACGCCCAGGATGTTCCTCTCAGCCACGGGGGCGTCGGGACCCATCACGAAGTCGGGGCCGCCAAGGATATAGAAGTGCACCGTGTGGTCCGCCACGTAGAAGGCGGAGTAGAAGAGCTCCCTGAGCTTCTTGGCCGCAGGGGGCGGGTCAACGTGGAAGACCCCGTCGCAAGCCTTTGTGGAGGCAAGGTGGTGCGCCTCGGGACAGACGCCGCAGATGCGAGGCGTGATATCCGTCAGCTCCTCTACGCGTCTCCCCTGGGAGAATTTTTCGAACCCCCGGAGCTCGGGAATTACCATATAGGCGTTGGCCACCTCTCCCTGGTCGTCGAGGAAGAGGTCGATCCTTCCGTGTCCTTCGAGACGGGTCACGGGATCAATGCTGATCTTCTTCATAGCGTTCTCCTTATAGCAATTGTCGGGTAGGCCCGCAAGCGGGCGCCCCTCATTCCCATTACCTCTTCCGCCGGTGCAAGAGCGACGCGGCAAGGCCGAAGCGGTAGAAGGTGCCTATGGGGTCTGCGATCTCGCCCACGATGCGGGCCGCCTCCTCTTCCGTATTCGCATCCACAACCGAGGCCACTGCGGACATCAAGGCCGCGCCCTGGTCCACCACGTGGGGTGGAGGACCGTAGCAGCCGCGGCAAGGCACATCGACCTTCGTGCACAGGGAGCCGCACCCTCCCCGGGTCGCAGGTCCGGCGCAGATGAGGCCCTGGTCGAAAAGACACTGGGTGGAATCGGGGATTATCTCGTAGGTGCGGTAGAACCGCTTTATCGCCTTTTCCTTACGTTCGTGCTTGCATTCGTCGCATACGGTTTTCTCGTTGGCGCCGACTACACTCCCCTTCGGGGGCAGCTTCCCCTGGACGATCGCTTCGATCACCGCCCAGATTTGAGGGGCCTGGGGGGGGCAGCCGGGGACATGGTAGTCGACGTCTTCGACCTGCCCCAGCGTCTTGACCGTCTGGTAGAATTTCGGTATCCGGATCTCCCCCTCCGGCACGTTGGTCTGGGTCTGGGGAACGATTTTGCCGGGGTTATCCGTGGAGGGGGATTCCAGGTAAGCGTATTCAAAGATAGACTCCCGGTCGTAGAGGTTCGCCAGTGCCGGAATGCAGCCTTCGTTCGCACAAGAGCCGAAGGCCACGAGGACCTTTGACTTCTTTCTTAGAAGGTGTGCCAGGTGCTCGTTCTCGCTCGTGCGAATGGCCCCGTTGAAGAGGCAGACGTCTATATGGCCGTCGGGCATGGCCTCCACGTCCTTATACTTCGTGTCGACGGCGACAGGCCAGAAGAGGATGTCCGCCACCTGGTCGACGATGAGGAGCTTCTCCCGCAGCTCGACGACAGCGATCTCGCAGCCGCCGCACGACGCAGCCCAGTAAAGGGCAAGCTTCAGTTTCTCAGCCATGCTAATCCTCCTTGCTCGCGAGCTGGGCCTTCCAGTCGAGTGGCCCCAGGCCGCGTACCTGTTCGGTGAAGTTCCGCGCGAGTGCAGCCCACTTTGGCGCTTCCGCTCCGGAGATCCAGCCCCAGTGGAACCTCCCCTTCTCTATGCCGTACTGGCCCAGGAGCCGCTCCAGAAGGGGCATGCGGCGGAAAGTCTTGAAGTTGCCGTTCGTGTAGTGGCAGTCTCCAGGGGGGTGGCAGCCGGAAACTATAACGCCGTCCGCTCCTTCGGCGAAGGCCTTGAGCACAAACATGGGCTCGATCCTGCCCGTGCACATGACGCGAATAACGTCCACGTTCGCGGGCTGCTCCATACGGGCGACGCCTGCCGCATCGGCGGCGGTATAAGTGCACCAGTTGCAGAGAAAGGCGATTATTCTTGGTTCAAAGTTCATGAGCGTGCTCCTTTAAGCAGTTTTGAGAAGCCCTTCTATCTGGGCAACGATCTGCTCGTCCGAGAAATGGCGACCGGTGATCGCTGCCGCGGGACAGGCGGCCACGCAGGTGCCGCACCCCTTGCAGAGGGCATCGTTGATTGAAGCCAGCTTCTTCTCCGCATCGAAGCTGATCGCCTGGTAAGGACAGACGGAAAGGCAAGTCTTGCAGGCAGAGCAGAGCTTCTCATCAATCGATGCCACAGTGGGCGATATGGTCACTTGCCCTCTGTTCAGGAGGGCGATGGCCATGGAGGCGGCTGCCCCCGCATGGGCGACAGTATCGGGCACGTCCCTGGGCCCCTGGGCGCAGCCGGCGAGATAGACGCCGTCCGTGTTCGTCTCGACGGGCCTGAGCTTGGGATGGGCTTCTGCGAAAAAGCCGTCGGCGGAACGGCCTATGCCGAACATAGAAGCCACCGATGCGGCATCCGCCTGGGGCTCGAGCCCTGTCGAAAGGATGACCATATCTACTGGTATCCTCCTCACCACGCCGATGAGGGTATCCTCTACCCTGAGAACGAGCTTGCCCTCCTCCTCGGGCTTTATCGCCCAGTCGGTCACCTCGGCCACGCGGCCGCGGATGAATTTGACGTCCTCGGAGAGGAGCTTGTCGTAGAACTCTTCGTAGCTCTTTCCGGGGGTGCGCATATCTATGTAGAAGTTGTAGACCTGGGCGCCCGTATGGTCCTTCACCATGTGGGCAAGCTTCAGGGAGTACATGCAGCAGACCCGGGAGCACCAGCGGTTCGTCTTCTCGTCGCGGGAGCCTACGCAGTGGATTATTCCTACGCTCTTCGGATGGCTGCCGTCCCTTAAGACCACCTCGCCCCCCGTAGGGCCGGAGGCGCTGGTGAGCCTCTCCACTTCGAGGCCCGTGTACACGTTCGGATAGATGCCGTAGCCGTACTGGGGAAGCCTCGACGCGTCGAAGGCCTCGAAGCCCGTGGATATGATAATTGCGCCCACGTCGATGTCAACCTTCTCTTCCTTCTGCTCGAAGTCTATTGCCTTCCTGTCGCAGGCTTCCGCGCAGGTCTTCTTGCACTTCCCGGTCTTGAACTGGATACAGCGCTCCGGATCTATGAGCACAACCTGGGGTGTAGCTTGAGCGAAAGGCAGGTAGATGGGTTTGCGCTTGCCCAGGCCCATCTGGAACTCGTCGGCAAACTTCGCCTCTTTATAAGTGCAGCCGTCTACGCACTGGAGGCAGCCAACGCAGAGCTCCTCCTTCACATAGCGCGGCTTCTTATTGACCGTGACTTTGTAGTTGCCTACATAGCCCGAGACGTTTGCCACTTCGCTGTTCGTGAGAAGCGTGATATTGGGATGCCGACCGGCATCCATCATTTTGGGGCCGAGAATTCAGGTACTGCAATCTAGGGTCGGGAAAGTTTTGTCGAGCTGTGCCATATGGCCCCCGATCGAGGGCTTACGCTCGACAAGGTAAACCTTGTAGCCCGCATCCGCGATGGTAAGCGCCGACTGGATGCCGGCGATGCCGCCGCCTACCACGAGCACAGCGGGTGTGACCGGGTCCGTCCGGGAGAAGAGCTCTTCCTGGAGAAGCACCCTTGACACCGCGGCCCTGACGAGTCGTTTCGCTTTTGCGGTTCCCTGCTCCTTGTCCTTGATCACCCATGAGACGTGCTCCCTGATATTGACCATGGCAAAATAGAAGGGGTTAAGGCCCGCCTTGGCCACGGCTGCCTGGAAGGTAGGCTCGTGCATCCTTGGCGAGCAGGAGGCAACGACGACCCGCTCCAGCTTCTGGTCCTTTATATCCTGCTGGATCAACTGCTGGCCGGGCTCGGAGCAGACATACTTGTATTCCCTGGCAACAACCACACCGGGAAGGGTAGAGGCATATTCCGCCAGGGATGCTGCGTCGACTGTGGCGGCGATATTCGTGCCGCAGTCGCATACATAGACCCCAACTTTCGGTATCCCATTCGCTCCCATTCGCTAACCTCCTATTTGAGCCTTCTTGTACGGCACGAAGAGCCGTTGCATGCCTAACTTTTTATCAGGAATGCCGAGGGCCAAGCCCAACAACTGGGTAAAGTAGGCAACCGGCATATTTATGTGCTCCTGGAAGGCCGCGTTCACATCGGGTTGGAAGCATTCCAGGGCAAACTGGCACAGGGGGCATGTGGTGGCCAGCGTATCGGCCCCTTTCTTCTCTGCCTCTTTCAGGATGAGATAATTCAGGCGGAAGCCGACCTCCCTGATGGTGCCGACGAGGGTTCCGCCGCAACAGCGGCTCCTCATGGCCCATTGCACGGGAGTAGCGCCTATTGCCTCCATCAGTTTATCGAGGCTTTTAGGACTTGCCTGGTTATCAAAGGTAGCATAGGGCCTGACGATCTGGCAGCCGTAGTAGCAAGCGACCTTTCCCCCGATGGGCGATTTGACCTCCTCCTTGATCCTCTCAACGCCGATGTCGTTCATCAGCACATCGAGAGGATGGCGGACGTCGACCCTCCCTTCGTACGTGAGAGAGGCCTCCTTGAGCCCCCGCTCGACCTTCTTCCTTATATCCTCATTTTCCGAGATGTAATGTTGCGTCTTCAGGGAGAGAGCGTAACACGCGGAACAGGGAGCGATGAGCTGGACATGGCCGTTTTCTGCGGGCTCGCCTTGCTTCTCCGCCAGCGCCAGGTTCCGCGCGGACAGGCCGAAAGACTTGACCTCGTTGACGGCCATATAGGCCGTAGCGCCGCAGCAATTCCAATCGCGGAGCTCTTCCAGAGGCACCTTCAGGGCGGAGAAGACCGCCTTCAAAGACTCTTCGTAAGGCTTGCCGGTGCTCTTCAATGAACAACCTGGATAGTAGAGATACTTCATCTCGCTTCCTCCTCAGCCTTTTCTATGCCCCGCAGAAGCAGGCGGAGCTGTTCCTTGTTCTCGATCCCCTCCTCCTTGAAGGCCATCCTTCCAGTGGTGAAGAGCTTCATACCGAGGCGCGTATATTTGAAAAGGTTGAAAATGCTCGTTCTCCGGGCCATGTTGATCATCAGGCTGCCTTCCGAGTTCCTTCCGGTCTTTGCGACCCCCTTGTAGAACTCCTCGGCCATGATGGGGATGGGAAACCCCTTCGGATAGAGATGCTTTGCAATTGCCTTTTGCTTCAGGGCATACATGATGTCGGTGAGCCTGATCTGCTTCGGGCAGTCGACCGTGCACTGGTAGCAGGAGGCGCACAGCCATATGGTGGAGCTTGCCAGGACCTCTTCCTCGAATCCGGAGCGGACCATGGCGATGATCCTCCTTGGAGAGTAGTCCATATAGTGGCTCACGGGACAGGTACCCGAGCACGTGCCGCACTGGATGCAGGCAAACAGGTTCTCCCCGTGGGCCTTATGGGCAACATCCTGGCCGAACTCCGGGTTGAGCTCCGATTCGTACTTCAGAACTTTCCTCACTTCGTAAAGAAGCGAGGGGCGAACGCCGGCCCCGGAAGGGCTGTATGGTGCGGGAGTGGGACTTCTCATTTCGCTGGCCTCCTTATAGGAAATACTGATGCGGGCCGCTTTGCTTCCGGGATCCGCCCTACTGCAGCTCGAGGTTGACCGTCGTCATCTCTTCGTCCGCTGCCTCGATGGTAAATCCCAGCTTCTTGCAGACCGCGATCATCTTTTCATTCTCGGTCAAGATTTCGCCGTAAATACGCCCTAGCCCCTTCTCTTCGGCAATGCCGATGAGGACGTCCACAAGCTTGAAGCCGAGCCCCTTGCCTTGATAATTGTCGTGGACGAGCACCGCGAATTCTCCTGATTTGAACTCGCGGTCGACGATCAGGCGTCCGATGCCGATCAGCTTTCTTTTCTCGTTTTCCCGCACCTCGGCAACTATGGCCATCTCCCTGTCATAGTCGATGTTGCAGTAACGGATCAGCATCTCGTGGGATATGTCCTTGATTATCGAGAAAAACCGGGCCCGCATCGTCGCTTCCGACAGGGAGCTGAGGAGCTCGTGCTCCAAGGGCTCGTCCTCGGGCTTGATCGGCCTCAAGAGAACCTGCTTGCCGTCCGGCAGCAGCCACTGGCTCACGTACCGTGTGGGGTAGGGCGTGATGACGACATGGGGATACTGGGTTGACTGCCCAAGCTCGGCCTCTTCCAGTATTATTTGCGCATTCACCGCTATGGCCTTGCCCCCCGATATGGCTACCGGGTTTATGTTGATCTCGGCTATTTCCGGGAAATCGACAACCAGGTTGGAAAAACTGACGATGATCTGCTCGATCTCGCGGAGGTCCGCCGGCTTCTTCACCTGCTGGGCCCTGAGCACCTTGCAAACCTCCGTCTCCTCCATAAGGAGCCTGGCAAGGGTCTGGTTGAGGGGAGGTATGCCGAAGGAAAAATCCTTGCTGGCCTCCTGGTGCGTTCCCCCCGTTCCAAAAAGTATTATGGCGCCAAAATCGGTATCCTTCCTGGCGCCTAATGCAAGCTGATAGTCTACGTTTTCGATCATTTTCTCGATAGTCACACCGGCGATCCTCGCCTGCGGAGCTATCTCCCTGACCCTGTTTATAAGTCTATCATATTCCGAGCCGAGTTTGGTGGCCGAGTGGACCGCCGCCGTTCCGCCCACTTCGCTCCTGCGCATTATGTCGGGGGAGACCACCTTGAGAATGACAGGGTACCCTATTTTGTCCGCCCAGCTCGCCGCGGATTCGACGCTTTCGACGATGAAGGGCGCCGTGCTCGGAATACCGTAGCTCTTGAGGAAATTCTTGGATTCCGCCTCGGAGAGAACCCTTTTCCCTTCCTTAAGGGTGCGCCGGATAAAGGCCTTGAGGTTGTTCTTAGGGGGCGACTGGTCTACGGTCAACTCGGCGGGGGTCTCATAGAGGAGCTCGAGGTTTCTCTTGTAACTGTACATGTACAGATAGGTTTTTATGGCCTCTTCCGGCGTCTCGTAAACCGGTATCCGGTTCGTTTTGAAGGCCTTTTTCGCGTCCTGGACACCGGCGCCGCCCATCCAGGTAACGATCACCGGCTTGTTCGCCTGCTTGGCGATCTCCGCTACGGCTGCTGCAAGCTCCTCCGGCTGGGTCGCGGTGCTGGAAGCGTAGATCATAAGAATCCCCTCGACGCCCTTGTCGCCGAGGCAGACGTTCAGGGTCCTCGTGAAGCGCTCCGTGTCCGCATCCCCGAAAAGGTCTACAGGGTTGTTCTTGCTCCAATGAGCCGGCAGGAACGCGCTCAACTTGTCGATGCTTTCTTTTGAAAGCTGGGCGAGCTTCCCCCCAAGACCGATGAGGATGTCCGTTGCTATGACGCCGAGACCGCCGGCGTTCGTGACTATGGCAAGGGCGGGCCCTCCCGGGAGGTTCTTGGAATGGAGTACCTCGGCCGCGTTGAAGAGGTCCATGATCTCCCGGACCCTCACCACTCCTGCCCGTCTGAAGGCGACGTCGTAGGCCTTATCGTAGCCGGACATTGACCCCGTATGGGAAAGAGACGCCCGGGCGCTCTCCTTGAACCGGCCCGATTTCACCACTACGATCGGCTTGTTCCTGGCGAAGCTGCGGGCTGCGCTCATGAACTTGCGGGCATTGCCGATTGCCTCCATATAGATCATGATGCTCCGCGTCAGGGGGTCTTCGCCGAGAAAATCGATCAGGTCGCCGAAGTCGATATCGATCATGGAACCGAGGGATATGAACATGCTGAAGCCCACGTGCGAGCTGGCTGCCCAATCGAGCACCACCCGGCCCAGAGAAGCGCTCTGGGAAATGAAGGCTATGTTTCCCTCGCCGGGCTGCACGTCGAAGATCGACGTATTGAGGCCGATGCTCGGCCTGATGATACCGCCCCGGTTCGGTCCCAGTATCCTCATGCCGTAGTTCTTCCTGATCTCGATAAGTTCCTCTTCGAGTTTTATTCCTTCTTCTCCCGCCTCCCTGAAACCCCCCGAAACGATGACGATGCCTTCCACCCCCGCTTTTCCGCAATCCTCTACGATTCGAGGAACTAAAGGAGCGGGGCTGGAGACCACGGCGAGGTCCACCTTTTCCGGGATACTCGCGACGTCCGGATAGGAGACGAGGTCGAACATCGACCCGCCCGTGGGATTGACTACAAGCGGTTTGGGTTTTGTGCCTTTTTTCACTTTTTTGCCGGCGGTATCGACATCCCCCCGGGCGTGGACCCAGAACGTCTTGTGCTTGTCGGAAAGGAGAAGGTTGGCAAGAAGGATTTTCTCCACAGACCCTTCCGCCTCCATATCGCCAAAGACGGCAATGGTTTTCGGGTCGAACATCTTTCTTATGTCGCCCATCTGCCGCAGTCTCTCCCCGCTCTAAGTAGGACCGTCCTGGCTCAAGCCGGCTCCCTTTCCTTCCATATGGAGTGCTCTACAAGGCCGAAAGACTTGAGGGCCTCGCTTATGGAAATGCCCGCTCTGCTCCCCTGGTGGAGCATCGCGTTGGTATCCCACGTCAGGCTGAGCGCCAGGTCCGTCTGATAGTTTGCGCTATGGTACATCCGAACGCGGAGCAAGCCTTCCTCCCCTGCCTCCTGCCCCACTGTATCAAGGATAAGGCGGGCAACTTTATCCAGCTGGCCCGGCGTCGTCCTCAGTCGAATCATCTCCATCCATAGCATCGGCTAAACGACAGCATAAAACGTGCCAGAACTAAGAAGCCCCCCGTCTTTGGCCGGCAGGACTATAGCGCGCAGCGTACTATAAAATACTACAGAATTTTCTATCATAATTGGAAGATTTATTGTAAATTATTGGAACGTGAGAATTATCACATTTAACGACATGGGATAGGGAGCCCAATATTAAAGGATTGTTACACTTATTGGTGATCGGGGTGGCCAATGAACAAGTACGATTTTTTTCGTGAATTTATCTTCCGCATCTGCGGGAGTCTCAACATAGGCGAAGCGCTCTGGCGCTGCTTTCTCTATATTCGCGACTCGATGCCGGCCGACGAGCTGATCCTGACCGTCTACAACCCCTCTTTAGGGGTTCTCGAGATTTTCGCCAGGGCTGATGAGAAGGGCTTTATCACGGGATCGGAGGGCGTACCGATGCCCGTCCACGAACGGAAAGAGTTGGAGAACGTCCAGCAGTATCGCCGGGTGCGGATCAGGAACGATGCCTTCCAGGACCCTATCATAAGAGAAGTGGCCCTACAGCTCAAGTGGCCCGAGTCCTCGGTCATCGTAGCCCGTCTCATTATCCAGCATAAGTTCATCGGCTCCCTGATCGTCCGCGCAAACGGGAAGGGGAGGTATACCGACGAGCACGGCGAGCTCTGGTCGCTCGTCAACGAACCTGTAGGCATCGCACTGGCCAACAGTCGCCAGTACCTCCAACTCCTGAAGCTGAAAGAGAAACTCGCCGACGACAACAGGTACCTCCATAACGAGCTCAGGAAGAACACCGGGGCGCAGATCGTAGGCAGCAACTTCGGTCTCAAGGAAGTCATGGACCAGGTTTACAGGGTAGCACCCCTTTCCAGCCCTGTCCTTCTGGTAGGCGAGACCGGCAGCGGCAAGGAGATCATCGCCAATGCCATCCACAACCTTTCTCCCAGGAACGGCGGTCCGCTGATCACCGTAAACTGCGGCGCCATACCCGAATCGCTAATCGACAGCGAGCTCTTCGGCCACGAGAAGGGGGCTTTCACGGGCGCCCTGACCGACAGGAGGGGGCGCTTCGAGCGGGCCGACAAAGGGACCATCTTCCTGGACGAGGTGGGGGAGCTCCCCCTTCCGGCGCAGGTGAGGCTCCTTCGGGTGCTCCAGGAAAAGGAGATCGAGCGGGTAGGGGGCTCCCAGCCCATAAAGGTGGATATAAGGATTATCTCAGCCACCCACAGGAGTCTCGAGAAGCTTGTGGCGGAGGGTCTCTTCAGGGACGACCTTTACTACCGTCTCAGGGTCTATCCAATCCGGATACCGCCTCTAAGGGAGCGCAGGGCGGATATACCGGCCCTGATCGAATACTTCATAGAGCGGAAGGCGCGTGAGCTGGGTTTTCAATCCATCCCGGCTCTCGCTGCAGGGGCCATCGACCGGCTCGTCAAATATGACTGGCCGGGCAATGTCCGGGAGGTAGCCAATGTGGTGGAGCGGGCGCTCATCCAGTGCGACGGTAAACAGCTCGCTTTCGACGACATAACGGCAACGGCGGACAAGGAGACCCCGGTCGTCTCTTTTGAAGGCGTACCCGGCCCCGGGGACGGCGTGCCCAACAATGGCGAAGAATCGGGCCACCTCAGGCTCGACGCCGTAGAGGCTCGCCACATCGGTCACGTGATGGAGATGACGGGCGGCAAAATAGAGGGAAAGAACGGTGCGGCCTCGGTGCTCGGCATGAATCCCGCTACCTTGAGATACCGGATGCAAAAGCTCGGCATCCCATTCGGCCGGGCCAGAAAGAGAAGTTAATAACGGCCCTCTGAAATGGCTTCGCACTTAGCAATGATCTGCTCATCCGTAAAGTGCTGGAGGGAGATTGCTTTGGCCGGACACTCGGATGCGCAGAGGCCGCATCCCTGACACTTTGCGACTTCGATCTCTGCCGCACCTTCGACATTAATTGTGGGTACGTTGTACGGGCAGACCCGGACGCATGAGAGGCAGGCAGCACACTTCTCCTGGTCCACGACCGAGACCACCCCGCCCACCTGGATCGTCTCCCTGCTCAAGATGGTACATGCCCGAGATACCGCGGCGGAGGCCTGAGAGAGGCTCTCATCGATCAGCTTCGGAGAGTGGGCTATCCCGCAAAGGTAGATACCCTCAGAGGCGAAGTCGACAGGCCTAAGCTTCATGTGGGCTTCCAGAAAGAAGCCGTCGGTCGTCCTGGGGACTTTCAACGTAGCCGCGAGTTGCGCTGTATCGGCAGGCACCGTGGCAGTGGAAAGAACGAGAAGATCAGGGTGGAAAGAGACGGATTCCCGGAGAACAGGGTTGTAAGCTGTCAGTTCCAGGGCGCCATCGGCGGCTGATACCTGCGGTTTGCGCTTCTCTTCGTAGCGGACGAAACGGATCCCGGCACGGCGTGCACGGGCGTAATGCTCTTCCAGGAAACCGTACATACGCATGTCGCGATAAAGGATGATCACTCGAGTTTTGGGGCTGAGCGCCTTTATCGAGAGGGCGTTCTTTACCGCCTCTGCGCAGCAGACCCTGCTGCAGTAAGGGCGCTCCTCGTCGCGCGACCCCACGCACTGAACCATAACCACTTCTCTCAATTCTGACGGGTTTATTCCGCCTGTTGCCAGCCCTTTCTCCAAATCGAGCTGGGTCAAGACCCTTCTGTCTTCTCCGTAAAGGTATTCCCGGGGCTTCAGCTCATCGCCGCCCGTGGCCACGATGGTTACTCCGTGCTCCAGTTCGTGAACGGCTCCCGACCCCACAGTGAGGACAGTCTTAAAGTTACCCACATAGCCTGAAAAACTTGTGATGTCGGCATTGAGAAACACCTTGATACGCGGCTCGACCCGCACCCGATCTCTCAGCTCCTGCAGAAATTTCCGAACATCCTTGCCATCCACCGTCGTGTACAGGTGGCGCAGGTTGCCACCCAATTCTCCCTGCTTTTCCACCAAGAAGACCTCGAAACCCTCACTTGCCAGGCCCGTTGCCGCCGTCATGCCGGATAACCCTCCTCCAATGACCAAGGCCCGCCTGACGACGCCTTTGCTCTGTTTTTCCAGCGCACGCACGAGGCGCGCGTTGGCGACGGCCATGCGGAGCAACTGTCGGGCCTTTGACGTAGCATCCTCTTTCTGACTCATATGTACCCACGAGCATTGATCACGGATGTTGGCCATCTCGAAGAGGTAGCGGTTTAGACCCGCCTCACGGATAGTCTCCTGAAAGAGAGGCTCGTGGGTGCGGGGAGAGCACGAGGCTACTACCACCCGGTTGAGCCTGTGCTCCTCGACTGCCTTCTTGATCTTCACCTGTGTATCCTGAGAGCAGGTGTAAAGGTTCTCTTCCGCATAGACCACATCCGGAAGAGAGGCCGCGTACTCCCTGAGCCCTGGAACATCGACGACTCCGCCTATGTTGCTTCCGCAGCGGCAGACGAAAACACCGATCCTCGGTACCTCCCCCGACACGTTCCTCTCTTCCGGGTACTCCTTGAGAGCCACCATGGTTCCCCTGGCCCCGGAGAGCATCGCGGACGCCGCTCCTGCTGCGCCGCTCGCCTGGGCGACGGTTTCGGGGATGTCTTTCGGTCCCTGAAAAGCACCGCAGACGTAGATACCCGACCTTGAAGTAGAGAGCGGCGTGAAAGGATCGGTCTTTGCAAATCCATAGGGATTGAGGTCAATGCTCAGTTTTCTTGCCAGCTCCCTGGCCGACCTCGAAGGCGCCATGCCCACCGAGAGGACCACCATATCAAAGGTCTCTTCCCTCATCTCCCCTGACTCGTCAACGTAAGTAATCTGAAGGTTTTTCGTCCGAGGGTCTTCCACCACTCTGGAAATCATGCAGCGGACGTAACGGACACCCTGCTCGCCTCGTGCCCGCTCAAAGTACGCATCGAATCCTTTCCCATAGGCCCGCATATCTATGAAGAAGATGGTGGGCTCGATCTCCTTTTCATGTTCTTTCGCAATGATTGCTTCCTTTGTAGCGTACATGCAGCAGACTGCCGAGCAGTATGGGTGTTTGCTGTCACGGCTGCCCACACATTGGAGAAAGGCGATCTTCTTGGGCGTTTTTCTGTCGGAAGGGCGCTCGATATGTCCCATGGTCGGACCGGATGCAGAAAGGATGCGTTCGAACTGGAGTGCATTCAGAACATTGGGGTAACGCCCCAGGCCGTACTCTTGTGACAGGACGGCGTCATAGACCTCAAAACCCGGCGCCAGAATGATCGAGCCTGCTTTTACCTCTTCCAGCCGCTCCACCATGTCATGGTCAATCGCCTTCATGCCGCAAATGTAGTAACAGCTCAGGCACTCCGAACATACTCCGCATGCCAGACATCGGGCCGCCTCAGCCTGGGCTTCCTCATCGGTAAAGCCCAGGTTAACTTCATTAAACGAGCATTTCCGTTCCTCTACGGTACGGGCCTGCATGCGTACCCTGGGCGTAACGTGCACCTCGCCGTGGACGGCTCGCTCATTGATTTCCTCTTTTGTTAACTTGATGACGGGCAGTTCCGGTCTCAATGGGGGTTCCAGGTCCTCGCCCTGAAGATACCTGTGGATACTGGCCGCTGCCTTATGACCGGAGTCAACCGCCTCAATGACAAAAGCCGTTCCTCTCGTCACATCCCCAGCGGCAAACACGCCCGCACGGGTCGCTGCAAAGGTATTCGGATTGACGGCAATCGTTGCCTCACGGGTCAGGCCGACGCCGACGCTCTCGGGGATAAAACCAAGACCGGCACGCTGGCCCACGGAAAAGATCACGTTATCGCACGGTATAACATGCTCCGATCCTGCTACCGGCATGGGCCGGCGCCGGCCGCTTTCATCCGGCTCACCAAGCTCCATCCGGACCAATCGAATCCCGACCACACGGTTTTTCCCGTCGGCGAGGATCTCGACGGGGTTAGAAAGATAGTGAAACGTGACGCCTTCAGCCTGTGCGTGCTCGATCTCAAGAGGGTCAGCCGTCGCCTCATCGAGTGACCGGCGGTAATGGACGTGCACCTCTTTGCCCAGCCGGACAGCCGTACGGGCACAGTCCATAGCAACGTCCCCCGAGCCAATCACGATCACACGATCCCCCAGTTCCGGCGGGCGGCCCAGCCTCACGTCGCGCAGAAATACGGTATTGATAAGAACCCCATCCAGATCTGCTCCGGGGATGGGCAGCCTGATGCCCTCGTGCGCGCCCACGGCGATCAGGACCGCAGCGTAACCCTGCTTGAACAGATTGTCGAGGTTCGTTACGGGGCTGTTGAGTCGCAGGTCCACCCCCAGGTCCACAATGTCAGCCACCTCACGCTCGATGATCTCGTTTGGCAGCCGATACTCGGGTACGCCGACCCGCAGCATGCCGCCGGCCACCGGAAGTGCCTCAAACACGGTGACGGGATAACCGAACCGTACCAGATCCTGTGCTGCTGTCAAACCGCAGGGCCCGGCGCCGATAATAGCCACACGTTTGGTCTGAGTCGGTCTGATCGGCTGGACCGGCTGGCGCGGCTTCGAATAGACTTTGTCAGTGACAAAGCGTTTTAGCGCGCGGATGTCGAGCGCCTGGTCAAGGAGTGCCCTATTGCAGGCGTTTTCACAACGATGATTACAAATGCGCCCACAGATCCCCGGAAACGGGTTGTCTTCCTTGATCACACGGAGTGCATCCTCATAACGGTTTTCCCGGATAAGGGCGATGTAACCCTGCGCCCGCTGGCCCGACGGGCAGGCGTTACGACACGGAGCAATCCCCTTTTTTTCGATAGCATACGCATTGGGGACGGCCTGCGGGTAAAGCTTGTAGGCGGCTCGCTGCCTTGCCATCCCCTCGTCAAATCGGCCGGGGATGACCACGGGACAGACCTGCGCGCACTCAGTGCATCCCGTACACTTAGCCACGTCGATATAGCGCGGTTTGTGACGGAGCGTGACGGTGAAATCGCCAGCCTTCCCCTCTACCTTGACCACTTCAGTATCCGTCATCAACTCAATGTTGAGGTGACGGCCGGTTTCGACCAGCTTGGGACTGATGATGCACATAGAACAGTCGTTCGTGGGAAACGTCTTGTCGAGCTGGGCCATCCGCCCGCCGATGGCCGTGCCCTCTTCGGTGAGGTATACTTTGAAGCCGGAGTTGGCCAGGTCTAAAGCGGCCTGCATCCCCCCTACGCCGCCACCCACCACCAGCACTGCCCCGACCTTCCCGCTGTCCCCTTGCTCCTCACTCTTTTTCATTTGATCTACCCCGGACGAGACCCTTTGAAGCAAGAAGCTTCCTCGGGTCCACGAAATGGCGCTTGAACCACTTGTCCGCATCCCTGTGGCCCAGGGCCAGGCCGATCAGTTCGGTGAAATAGAATATGGGTAGTTCGTAATGGTTGCCTGACTCGCGGGAAATCTCCTCCTGCCTGGAATCGAGGTTCGACTGGCAAAGCGGACATGCAACGACCATGGCCTCTGCGCCGGCCTCGATCGCCTTTTCGAAAAGCTTACCCGTCAAACGCATAACAATATCGGTTCTCGTGAGGGATAGACTGCCGCCGCAGCAATCCGTTTTGTACGACCAGGGGATCGGCTCCGCCCCCATAAGCTCGATCAGCCTGTCCATCTCCTCCGGATGCTCGTACTGCTTTACTCCGGTGACATCCGGAGGCCTGACGAGCAGACAGCCATAGTAACAGACAACCTTCAGCCCCGTGAGGGGCCGTTTTACAAGCTCTTGCAGCCTAACGGAAAGGCCTGAGAGAAAGAGGAATTCCATTGGATTGAGAACCCGGAAACCGCTATCTCTTCCTCTATCCCCTGATATCTTTCTCTCCGCCGCTTTGAGACGGCTGTAGCAAGCCGCACAGGGAACGATGAGGTCCATCCCCTGAGTTCCAGCAATGGTCAGGTTGCGGGCGGCCAGGTTGAGGGCCAGGGCTTCATCTGTGGCATGGGCTGAACTGGCGCCGCAGCAGCTCCAATCGGGAAGCTCGACCAGTTCGACTCCCAGAAGCCTCGCAACAGCTCTGGCTGATTCGTCGTATTCTAACGCCGTCCCGTGCAGGGCGCAGCCCGGGTAGTAGGAAGCCTTCATGGCCTCCTCCTTTCTTATGGTCCGGGACCCGTGAAGAGCCCGGCAACCTCTTTCTTTCGCTTGATGTTTGAAGGGAAGATTCTCAGTTTCCCCCTTGTGAACATTCTCCAGCCGAGCTTCATATCGTCAAAGTACCTGCGGGTCTTCATTTTGTAATGGGCCATCATGGAAAGTTCGTGCACCCGACCATGGGTGCGGACCGAGTCGAGAAAAGCAGCATGAAAAAAGGAAACCCCTTTTTCGGCCACAGGTACGTTCTCCTTGAGCGCAGTCCGCCGGAGCCAGTCCATCACCCCCGCAATGTCAATCTCATTGGGACAGCGGGTGCTGCATGTATAGCAAGAGGCGCAGATCCATATGGTGTTACAGGCCAACAACCTGTCTTTCATGCCCAGAGAGACCATCTGTATGACCTGGTTGGGCTTGTAATCCATTGCAAAAGCCACCGGGCATCCGGCTGAGCACTTCTGACACTGGAAACAGTCCTGAACGTTGGCGATCTCCGCCAAAGAGGAGAAGTCGGGAGGAGAACCGGATGGCAGTATGCTGCTGATATCGGACACGGGACAAGCCTCCTTCCTATAGCTTTACGGCATCCAGATACTTGGAAATCTTGTCTTCTGCTCCAAAAGGGACGATGTGTATGCCGTGGCACGTGCTCCTGAGACCCTTTATCAACTCGGTAAATATCTCAACGCTTACCTTTTCCTTGTCAGGGGCTTTGAGGAGCCGTTGGATCATTTTGCCCGGCACGAGATTGGGTCGGATATATTTGTTGAGGAGATGACCCATCCCCGCCGACCTGATAAGGATTACCTCAGCAATAATGGGAATGCCGAAGGGCCTTACCCTCTCCACGAACTGGGAAAAATCGTCGAGATCAAAGACGGGTGTTGTGATGAAGTATCTGGTCCCCAACTGGACCATGTGTTCCATCTCTCTTAGCTCGAGATCGGGCACTCGCTTCCCCCACGACGAATCGATACCTGCGCCGACGGCAAACTCTATGCTTTTGTTGAGGGGATTTCCTTTGACATCATGGCCTTCTCTCAGGGAGTCCAAAACTGAGAAGAGTTTTGCCGAGTCAACGTGGAAAAACATCATCTCGTTCAAGCCGTCACCGGTCAACCGGTAATCGCGGGTGAAGGTCAGGAGGTTTTGGATTCCTGCGTCAGAGGCCTTGATAAGCTGACCCTGGAGATCTATCCTGTTCTTTTCCCTCGTCGTTGTCTCGAGCAAGGGATCGTAACCGCTCAACCTGAGCGCGTTACAAACGTTAACGGAATCGCAGACGACGCCTTCGATTACCACCTCCGAAACGATAAGCCCGTCAACTCTTCCCTTTATCTTGTTCAGCGCCCCGACTACGGCGCCCGTATCGGTTTCAACTGATACCTGTACCTCTGATGTGACCACAAATCTGTCTTTATTTAAGCATTCTATAAAAGACATAGCAGCCCCCTATTTTAGATCCCGAGCAATTGCGCAATTTCCTTTCTAAGATCCGGCAGCGGCAAGGGCTTGGAAAAACACGCGTCGGCTCCATACCCCTTCATTACGTTGAAATTGTGTTCGTCCAGGTACGCTGAGAGAACAACGACCTTTATGTGCCTGGATTCCGGATTGCTTTTGATTCTTTTACACACCTCGTAGCCGTTAATGTCCGGCATCATAATATCGAGGATGAGAATATCCGGCTTAAAGTGGCTCACTTGCAAGCCTGCTTCGAATCCATCACCTGCAGATATCACTTCATAGCCGTGTTCATCTTCTTCGAGAGCCAGCACTATGCTCTCCACGATGATCTTGTCATCATCCACCACCAGTATCCTTTTGCGCGTGTCGGCCTTTTCTTCCTTTGGTATGGGCATGTGATGCTCCTCCATGAACCGGTAGAGTTCATCCCTTTGTATCCGACGATGACCCCCCAGCGTCTTGTATGCCTTTAGGTGGCCCGCGTCTGTCCAGTTTATGAGTGTTTTGAGAGATACCCCACAGATTTTGCTCGCCTCTGATATGGTCAGGATTTCCATGATAAACCCCAGTTTTGATTTTATAGTTTTTACTACTATTATAGATATTACAGCTTTTTCTCAATTTGTCAAGTGAAACTTGTGAAAATTGTGAAAATTTTTGATGATGACGTTTTTCGCCACATGGTATCATTCTTAAGAAGAGTACGAGGAGGAGCAACATGGGCCGCTTGCAACAGAAAAAAGAATTGGCGAGGGAGCCGCGGATAGAAGAACTCTGTGAAAAGCTTGAGAAGATTCTCGAAATGGGAGACGATGGGATCATCGTCACTGAAAAGACGGGCAGGGTCGAGTATGTGAACACCATAGCCTCGGTGATAACGGGGTTTTCCAAGGAAGAGCTGTACAGAGGCGGCATCGGGTTGTTCCTCTCGGAAGAGTCGCTGAATATCCTAGCGGACATGGAGAAGGAGATCAGCGGCGATGAGAGCAGGAAGGTCTGCACCGAGATGCACGTGATCCACAAGACGGGGAACCTAAAGGATTGCGAAGTCTGTATAGCGGTAGGGAAAATTAACGGAAGGCATAAGCTCTACATCTACATGCGGGACATTACCGTGCGAAAGCGGATGGAAGCACAGGTGCGGCTGACCGAGGAAAAATATAGGTACCTCTTCGAAAGCATCAGACATGGAGTCTACGTAAGCAGCAAAGAAGGCAAGTTTACAGACTGTAATCGGGCAATGGTGGAGATGCTCGGATACGAAAACAAGGAGCAAATCCTTGCCCTCGATCTCACCAGGGATGTCTATGAAAATCCTGAAGATAGAAGAAACTTTCAGAGAATCATAGAGAAAGAAGGATATGTAAAGGAATACGAGGTCACTTTCAAGAAGAAAAACGGCGAGACCATAACCATTCTCCTTACATCACAGACCAACAACAACGAACGAAATGAGGTAATCGGCTACCAGGGAATGATGATGGATATCACCGGGCGAAAGAAGATGGAAAAGGACTTGAGAGAAGTAAACCACTTCCTCAATAGGCTCATAGAGGCATCTCCCGACGGCATCATCGTTACGGATTCGAAGGGCGACATCATCATATATAACAAGGCAGCAGAGCAGCTCCTCGGCTACGGCAGGGACGAACTCATAGGGCGGGCGAACATCAAGGATCTCTATCCGAGGGGGCTGGCCAGGAAGATACGGGAGACGATGCTCGACGAAAAATCCGGCAAAAAGGGAATTTTGCCCCCGACCGAGCTCTATGTCAAGAACAAGGCCGGCGAGGTGATCGATATCAGTCTTTCGGCATCGATCATTTACGACGAGAAGGGCGACGAGCTGGCATCGATAGGCATCTTCAACGATCTGAGCGAGATGATCAGGGTGAAGAGAAAGCTCAAGGAGACCCAGGACCAGTTGTTCCAGGCAGAGAGGCTCGCGGCAATGGGAAGGCTCACATCGCAGATCGCTCACGAGCTGAATAACCCGCTCTACGGCATCATGAACACTCTGGAGTTGCTTAAGGCGGAAATACCGGAAGCGAGCAGGAGGCGGAGGCTCCTCGATATGTCGCTATCGGAGGTGGTCCGGCTTTCCGTCATGCTCAAGAACATGCTCACATTCTCGAGGCCCGAGGAAGAGGCGCGAAAAGAGATCGATATCAGCACCTTTCTGGAAAGCATCCTAATGCTCTTCGAGAAGCAGCTGTTGGAGTCAGACATAAAGCTGATTACGGCGTTCGACGAGACTGTCCCGGCAATCATGGTCTCGCCCGGACAGATGAGGCAGGTTTTCCTCAACATAATAAAGAACGGGGTGGAGGCGATGCCCCATGGGGGGACGCTCAGCGTGGCCACGAAGATAGAGGATAACCACCTGATGATCGTTGTCCGGGATACAGGGATGGGCATGGATGAGGAAGTCAAGGAAAAGATTTTTGACGCTTTTTTTACCACAAAGGAAGAGGTGAGAGGAGTGGGGCTCGGCCTGTCAGTCTGTTATGGCATCATACAGGATCACGGGGGTACCATAGACGTGGAAAGTGCGCCCGGTAAGGGGTCTACGTTCACTGTTCTTCTGCCGATAAAATAGGAAAAGTGGACGGTGGCCATGGCAATCAAGGGTCGTTATCCTTGCGCAAAACAGCCTCTGTTTGGTCTATCTCTGAAAAGAAGAATCCCCTCCGTCAACCTTTATCGATGGAGGGGATAGGCCCTTATCGGTTCGACTAATCAACCGATCAACGAATCATTGGCCTCAATTGACCTGCGGCCTGGGATAGAGGCCCGCTGCCTGCACCATTTCGGGGACCTTCTCTTCCCACTCGATGGCCATGAGGTGGACACCGGCGACACCTTTAATCGCCCGGACCCGCTGGATCGTCTCTACAGCGATCTTTATACCTTCTTCGGACACCTTTTCCTTGGCGACGCCTTTGAGGCGGTCTATCAACGGATCGGGCACGTCCATGCCGGGCACCGACGTCTTCATGTAGCGCGCCATGCCGATCGACTTGCAGGGCGTGATGCCTGCGAGAATATAAATCTTTTCGTGGACTCCCAGGTCGCGAACCATTTCCATCCACTTCTCGAACTTCTCGACATTGAAGATGCATTGCGTCTGGACGAACTGGGCCCCGGCGGCCGCTTTCTTCGCGAGTCTCATGGCCCTTATCTCGAAGGGGTCCGCAAAGGGGTTCTCGGCGCAACCGATGAACAGGTCAGGCCTGCCTTTCACCTCTTCGCCGCCCAGAAACTTCCCGTCGTCCCGCAAGCCTTTCACTGTCTGGATGAGCTGCATCGAATCGATATCATAGACGTTCTTTGCTGTGGGATGGTCGCCGAACTTCTGGTGGTCGCCGGAAAGGCACAAGAGGTTATTAATGCCGAGCGCCGCTGCCCCCAATAGGTCGCTCTGAATGGCTATCCTGTTTCTGTCATTGTCCGTCACATTCACGCCGTCGACATAGCCTTTCAGGTGCGCTCCTTTCCTCCGTATCACATCCGAGTCTGCACCCCGCGGAGGCCCACATTCGCCTGTTACGGCAAAGTTCCCGCTCTTAAGAATTTTCTCAAGATTGCTTGCGCTCATAGCTTCAAATCCTCCCTCACCCTTTTCCTCGGTCCTCCACCATGGCTTGTTGACCAATCTTTCAACGGCTGGATCTCCATGTACTTTTCCATCAAATTCATTTCTTTCAACCGGTCGACTATAAGCTGCCAGCCACAAGGCGTATCCTTGTTTACCTCACACTTGCCCGCCGTGGAGCCGCCGCAAGGCCCGTTAAAAAGGCTTTTGGCGCACCGGGTCACCGGGCATACGCCCAGCGTCTTGTCGAGGATACAGTTCCCGCACCCTAGGCAGCGCTCCGCCCAGACACCGTGTTCCTCGGTAACACCGTCGAAGGTCGTGTTCACCGCGGGCAGCACGAGCTTCTCTCTGTAATGCTCGCCTACGAACTGGATGCCGCAGCCGCAGGCCATCGACATCACCGCCTCGTAGTTCCCGATAATGGGCCTCAGGCTCTCGACATACTCAGGGTCACAGTTCCGTTCGAGGGTTTGCTCCGCAATCTCGATGGGCTGCCCTTCCTTCTCCCGATAAAGTCTCAGCTCGGAGGCCAAGACCGCCACTTCTTTTGACCCTCCCGTTGCGCAGACCGTCACACACTCGTTGCAACCAAGGAGGAGTATCTTTCGGTACGGCTTCACCATCGCGACGATCTCTTCGAAGGGCTTCCTATTTGCTACTATCATTGCACGTCTCCTTTTGTCGCAACGTAAAGCATAGTGCACAGCATAAAAACCGAGAAAGAGATTTCTTGCTCCATTATTCCGCGCACTGTGCTCTCTGTTCTCCAATCTCAGCGCTTTGCGCTCTGCGCCCCGCGCCGTATTTTTTAACGGGACTCGGTCCCAGGGCTCTTATCTTCTCCGTCATCTCCCGCGCGATCTCTGCAAAGCGCTGCCCCTGCGCGGCTGAGAGGTTGTACATGGCCACACGCTCCCCCCCGATGCCGCACTCTTCGAGTAAATCTTTCAGGTGGCCCACCCGCTTCTTGGCGCGTAGGTTCCCCCTCAGGAAGTGGCACTCCCCTTCGAGGCATCCCGCCAGGTAAACCCCGTCGGCCCCGCTCTCGAAGGCCTTCATCACATGGATGATATCCACCCTGCCCGTACACGGCACCTTGACGATCTTCACGTTCGTCGGGTAAGTCAATCTCATCGAACCTGCCAGGTCCGCAGCAGTGTACGCTCAGTGCTCGCAACAAAAAGCGACGATATCAGGCTCAAACGACATCGCATCCTCCTTCAGCCAACGTCAAGGCGCCCACCTTCCCGATAATCTGCACATCCCGGTAGTGCATCAAGTCTATTGCCTTTGCCGGACATTCAGCCGCGCACGTACCGCACCCCTTGCACTTGCTGATGTCTATTTCCGCCTCGCCCTTCTCGTTTATCACGGGGACGTTGTAAGGGCAAGCCCGGACGCAGGTAAGACAGGCCGCGCAATTCTCACCCTTTACCTCGGCGACGACGCCCCCCACAAGGATCTGCTCTTTAGCAAGGAGCGTGCATGCCTTGGCTACGGCCGCCTCCGCCTGGGTGATGGTCTCCCGCATGTTTTTGGGCGAATGGGCAAGGCCGCACAGATAGATGCCATCCGAGGCGAAATCGACGGGCCGGAGCTTCATATGGGCTTCCAGGAAGAAACCTTCTTGCGTCCTCGGCACTTTGAGGAGGTTCCCAAGTTCCTCGTTGTCCCGTGCAATCGTGGCGGCACTCAGCGCTAACAGGTCCGTATCGAAAGTCAGCTCTTCCATGATCGAAGGGTCGTAGCAGGTGAGGGTCAGCCTGCCGTTTGACTTTGTCACGACAGGCGGCCGCTCTTTCTCAAAGCGCATGAACCGCACACCGACCCGTCTCGCCTTCAGGTAGTATTTCTCGAGGAAACCGTAAGTCATCACGTCCCTGAACAGGATCACCACGTCCAGGTCGGGTTTCATCTCCTTAAGCCATATGGCGTTTTTTATCGCGTTGGAGCAGCAGATTCGGCTGCAATAGGGCCGCTCCTCATTCCGCGACCCCACGCACTGTATCATGGTGACCCTGGCAGCCGGCGGCACCTTCTTTTCAGCTAACCGTGCCTCCAGCTCCATCTGGGTCATGACCCGCGGGTCTTCCCCGTAGCCGTACTGCCCCCTGGGCTTCAGCTCTTCGCCGCCCGTAGCCACCACGATCACTCCATGCTTCAGCTTTCGCGCACCCATTGAAGGGCCATGAAGGAGGTCGGTCTCGAAGTTCCCCTTGAAACCGGAACTGCCGGTAACGATGGTCTCCGTCAGGACGTGGACGAGCGGGTGACTCGTCACCTGCTCCATAAGATTGCCCAAAAACTCCTGCACATCCATCCCGTCGACCGTGGATGTGATATGTCTCAGGTTCCCGCCCAGTTGGCTCTCCTTTTCGACGAGGTAAACCTCAAAGTTCTGGCGGGCAAACTTGAGGGCGGCCGTCATGCCTGCAAGGCCGCCGCCGATTACCAGGGCCCTCTTGTTCACGCCTATGCTGACCTCTTTCAGGGGCTTGATATAGTTGGCGTTTGTAATGGCCATGCGCACCAGGGTCTTCGCCTTTTTGGTAGCGTTCTCTTTATCCTTCATATGGACCCATGAGCACTGGTCCCTGATATTGGCCATTTCGAAGAGATACTTGTTGAGGCCCGCTTCACGGATGGTCGTCCTGAAGAGGAATTCGTGCGTTCTCGGGGAACAGGATGCAACAACCACCCTGTTGAGGGCGTGCTCGTTGATCATGTGTTTCATTTTTTCCTGGGTGTCCTGAGAACAGGTAAATAGATTCTCATCGGCGACGATTACGTTGGGGAGGCTCAGCGCATACTCCTTCACCTCGGGCACGTTGACGACCGCGCCGATATTCACGCCGCAGTGGCAGATGAAGACCCCTATCCGGGGCTCTTCGAGGTCAGATACCTCTCGCTCTTCCGGCAGCGGCTTGAATACCAGGTCCCTGCCCCTCGCCTCCGCGATGATCGATGCGGCCTCGCAGGCGGCGCCGGAGGCCTGTGTTACGGTTTCCGGGATATCCTTTGGCGATTCGGACGCACCGGCCACGTAGATCCCTTCCCTCGTGGTCAGCAAGGGGTTGGCCGGGGATGAACGGACGAAGCCGTATTCGTTAAGGCCGATATCGAGAGCCCTGGCAACGCCGGCGAGGTTCCGCGCCGGACGAATGCCTACTGAAAGGACGACCAGGTCGAACCACTCGGATTTTAGCTGGCCGTCTTCATCGACGTAGACCACTTCGAGGTCCGTAGTCTCTTCATCCTGGAGTATTCTCGATATGGACGATTTGACGTAGCGGACGCCGTGCTCGTGCCTCGCCCTCTCGTAGTACTGGTCGAATCCTTTGCCGAAGGCCCGCACGTCCATGTAGAAAATGGTCGGCTCTATGTCGTTCTGGTGCTCCTTGGCGATGATCGCCTCTTTTGTCGCGTACATGCAGCAGACGGAAGAACAGTATTCGTTCGTCTTGTCCCTGCTTCCCACGCATTGCAGCCATGCGACTTTCCTCGGCACCTTGCCGTCGGACGGACGGAGGACCAAGCTGGAGGTAGGACCGGTAGCGGAAAGGATCCTCTCGAACTCCGTACTCGTCACCACGTTCCTGTACATGCCGTATCCAAGCTCCGGCCTCTGGGAGGCATCGTACTCTTCCAGGCCTGTAGCGACTATGACGCTGCCGACATTGATCCGCACCTCTTCCGGCTCCTGGAGGTAGTCGATCGCCCCAGGCTTGCAGGCCTCCTCGCAGAGCTTACACCCGAGGCAGCGCCTGCACGAGAGGCAGCGCTCCGCCTCCGCAACGGCCACCGCTTCGTCGAATGCCAGGTCCACCTCTTCGAAGCCTTTCCTGATATCCACCGGGATCGAAGGGAGCACGGCCCTGGCGCGCCGCTCTATATCCTGCGGCACTTCGACAACCAGCTCCGTCTCCTTCGCGCACCGCCCTTCCTTCAGGTCTCTGCCTTCGAGGTAGCGCTTGATCGACTCCGCCGCCTCTCTCCCCTGGCTCACTGCATCGATGGCCATTTTCGGACCCGTGACGAGGTCGCCCCCGGCAAAGACCCCGGCAAGCCCCGTTGCGAGGGACAGGGGGTCTGCCTTTACCCAGCCGCCGCGGAGCAGTTCAACCTCGGGCAGCTCCCTGAGGAATTCGGTCTCCGTGGACTGACCGATGGCTAAGATGACCATGTCGGCGTCGTAGGTCTTCCTGACGCCGTCGTCATAGGTGGGGTTGAACCTGCCCAGCTCGTCGAATACGGATGTGCACCGCTTAAACTCGACGGCTCTGACCCTGCCCTTTTCGACCTTTATTTCGCGGGGGCCCCAGGAAGGATGGATCTTTATCCCTTCCTCCAGGGATTGCTCGACCTCCCACTTGCTCGCAGGCATCTCGTCCCATTTCTCGAGGCAGACCATGTGGACCTCAGCCCCGCCGAGACGGCGCGCAGTGAGGGCGACATCCACCGCCACGTTGCCGCCGCCCACCACCAGGACCTTGCCGTGGACGTCTATGGGCTGTTTCTTGTTCGACAGGCGCAGGAACTCGATGCCGGTCATTACGCCGGGGGCTTCTTCGTTCTCTAGCCCGATCTTCCTGCCCCCCTGGGCGCCGCAGCCGACGTACACGGCGTCGAAGCCCTTCCGAATATCCTTTAAGGATAGATCCTTACCCACACGGGTGTTGTACTTTACATCTATGCCCAGACGCTCGACTATCGACGTCTCGCGCTCGAGTATGTCCTTCGGCAGACGGTAGGCCGGTATGCCCCAGTAAAGCATGCCGCCCAGCTTCTCATGGCCCTCGAAGATCGTCACGCCGTAACCTGCCTTACGGAGCTCTATGGCGCACGTCATACCCGACGGGCCCCCGCCGATGACCGCCACTTTCTTACCCTTGTCCTCTCCCACCTCAGGCAGCGGCATCTCGCGGCGTCCGGTCTCGTAGTCCGCGACAAACCGCTTCAAGGCGCAAACGGCAAGAGGCTGGTCTACTTTCTCACCCCTCAGGCAGGCGTCCTCGCACGGGTGATTGCAGATACGGCCGATAGTGCCTGGAAAAGGCAGCTTTTCCCGTATGACGTCGAGGGCTTCGAGGAACCTGCCCTGGGCAATCAGGCCCACGTAGTCCCGTACATTCAGGTTTATGGGACACCTGTTGACGCAGGGCGGTATTTCCCGGTCTATGGAGTAAGTGGAGGGAATGGCCTGGGGGAAGTTGATATAGGCGCCGCTCCTCTGGGAAAGGCCTTCGTTATAATCCGCCGGGACTTCGAGGGGGCAATAGGGCGCGCAGAGGCCGCAGGAGGTACACTTCTCCTTTATGATCCTTCGCGGCCGTCTCTTGATGGTGGCCGTAAAATTACCCGGCTCCCCTTCCAGGGCTACGACCTCGCTGCTCATGAGGAGCTCGACGTTCACGTTCCGGCCGACCTCGACAAGCTTCGGCGCCATGATGCACATGGAGCAGTCGTTCGTTGGGAACGTCTTGTCGAGCTGCGCCATCTTTCCGCCGATGTTAGGTTTTTCATCTACGAGGTAGACCTTGAAACCGGCCTCGACGAGGTTGAGAGAAGCCTCCATGCCCCCGATGCCGCCTCCGATGACCAGTACCTTTCCGACCTTATCCATAATCCTTATCACCTCTTTTTGAAGACGGGGTGCCTCTCGTCGAACCCTACGATCTCCACCATGTTCTTTTTGATCAGGTCCTTCAAGTGGCCGAAGACACGCGCCTTGTCCATGGACAGATCGCCGGCAAGAGATGCCACGGTGCAGTCTTTGCTGCCCAGCTGCTCCAGTATCTGCGCTTTCTCGTAGGCGGAGCGAAGGAGCGGGTCGAAGACCAGGTCGAACTGGCGCTCCGTGAAGCGCTCGCCGTAGATGTTCCTGTCCGTGAGCAGAGACTTCCGTTCGAGCAGGCGTTTCAGGCGCTCACTGCCTTCCGGGTCCTGGGCCTTGATGTAATCGAGTGCCTCTTGCCTCTCCATGGCCTCAAGCCTCCTTGATTTTCTTCAATACCCCATCTGCGGGAACGAGGTGGGAATTCAGACCGACCAGTTCACCATAAAGGGCAAGCTCGAAGACTTCGGATAGGAACAGGGTCGGGATCACGGGGGAGGCGCTCCCGAGGGAAGGAAGGAGGTCCAGGTTCATCTGACACAAAGGGCAGGGGGTGACGATTGCGTCGGCCCCTGCCTTGATCGCCCTATCCATGATCCTCTCGGAAAGGCGGACCGTCATGCTTTTATCGGTGAGAGTTTTCGATGCCCCGCAGCACTCCATTTTGAAGGGCCAAGCCAGGACGCGGGCCCCGAGAGCGCTAAGGAGCCCGTCCATGCTCTTCGGGTTCTCTCTGTCGTCGAAGGGCTTCACCCGCATCAGCCGCGTCAGCACACAGCCGTAATAAGGCACGACGCGGAGGTCGGAAAGATCGAAGCGCCGTTTCGCCGCGATCGCGGAAAGGCCGACGTGGTCGTCGAGAACCTCGACGATATTCTTTATTTCCATCGAGCCGGTGCATTCCAGGGGCGCAATCGCGCTGTTCACCATGTCCTGCAAGGAAACGTCGGCCCGTATGGTATCGTTGGTGATCTTCGAGCGGCTGTAGCAGGCAGAGCAAGGGGCAAAGAAATTCAGCTCCTCCTTTTCTGCAATGGCGAGGTTCCGCGCCACGAGTACGTGGGCCACCTCCTCGTCAACCGTGTGGGCGGCCGACGCGCCGCAGCATGACCAGTCCTCGAGCTCCCTGAGCCCGATCCCGTAAGTCGAGAATACCTTCCGAATCGAGGTCTCGTAAAACTTGCTCCCCGTCTTAAGGGAGCAGCCGGGATAATAACTAAGCGTCACCATATCTAACCACCTTATGTGAGGCCGTCCGCCCTTTCCGAGCCGGACCTGCCGCGATCGGTCTCCGGCGCCCTTTCCCCCTAGACTCTATCACATTCCCTATGCCTTCCGGCTTATGCGATCGATGGCCTTTCTCAAAGCCGACCTGTCTTTTATGTTGTGCGGGAAAATGCCCATCCTGCCCTTTTTCATCATGTCCATGCCCATCTTGGAATCGGAGAAGAGGTCTTTCTTTTTCAGCTTGTAGCGCATGACCGACCCAAGCTCGTAGAGCCTGCCGTGCTTCTTGACGCTCTCCAGAAAGAGCTCATCGAAGGTCCAGACGTCGGAAAGCGCCTTCTTTTCACGGACCGCTATTTTCCTCGCGGTATCGAACACATGGCCGACGTGGATATCGTTCGGGCAGCGGACGCTGCAGGTGTAGCACTGGAGGCAGGACCAGATGGTCTTCGAGGAAAGCACCCTCTCCTTTTCGCCCAACATTATGTACCGGATGACCCGGTGGGGCAGGATGTCCATTTCCTGCACGGCCGGGCACCCGGTCGTGCATCGGTAGCACTGATAGCAGCTCGATATCTGCTCCTTGCTTTCCTTTTCCATCTCCTTCAGGAACGTCGAATCATCCATGGCGCACCGTTAAAGCTCCAGCCACGAGTCGGAGTAAAGGGTCTTCCCCAAGAGAACCCTGGCTGTCTTGACATAGACGGCCTCTTCCTTCGAAAGGCTCGAAGGCAGCGGCTCGCCGTCCATTACCTTGTATACGAGGGCCTCCATGTCTGCCATTTTGCCCTTCGCAATCGCCTGCAGCTCTGAATCGAAAGCATCTGCAATGGCGGAATACATGCCGTAGCGCTTCAGAAAAATCGCATAGACCCTGTTCAGAACGGGGCGGAGGTGGTCGGGCGCGCCGTTCGAGATGTTGGAGAGGCCGCACGTCGACTTGCAGGTAGGGGCGATATCGCCGAGCATCATCATGAACTCGGTGCAGCCCTGTACCTGTATCTGCTGCGTATTGATGGGGAGGACTATAGGGTCGATCCACATGTCTTCCTCCGGTATGCCGTACTCCGCCGCCTTTGCCAGGTGTTCGGCAGCTAGAAGACCCCGCTCGTTCGCATCGCGGGGTATGCCTTCAATGCCGAGGGTGAGGGCAATGAACGGGGCGTTATATTTCTTGGCCAGAGGCATGAGGGCCTCCATCCTTTCGGGTCTTGCGGAGATCGAGTTTATGAGGGCCCTGTTCTTGCAGGCGGCAAGACCTGCCTCCAGGGCCTCGATATTCGTGGTATCGAGGCAGAGCATCGTGTCCGTTACCTCCTGGACCGTCTGCACCACGAATTGCATCAGCTCGGCCCCTGCCTTGCGGGCAGGTCCGAGATTGAGGTCGATCAGGTCTACGCCTGCTTTTGTCTCCGCCTCCGCCACCTCCCGAATCGGCTTCGGGTCCCTGTCCTTGAAAGCCTGGCCTATCTTCTTCGATATTACATTCAGGTTTTCCCCTATGATAAGCATGTTTCCTCCATTCGGTTAAGTATTCTCACCTGCTCTTCAAAAAGGCCGGTATATGCGCAGCCTCGCGAGGACCGACCGTGATCTCCCAGCCTGGCAGCTCTTCTTCAAGGTCGCCCAGTATGCCCGCGGCGTAGCCGGGTATGACCAGCTTTTTATGACTGATCTTATCCGCAATGCCCGACTTCTTGATGAAGGGTCCAACCGTGTCGGCGACGAACTTGCCTGCGGCCCAGGCCGTCATTACGGAGAGTCCCTCCGTGTCCATGACGCAAAGCCAGGTGGGCACCCGTGAGTTCTCTATCTCGCCTGTCACGATAAAATAGGTAAGGGAAAAGTTGCATGTAACAAGGACAGGAGAGGAGGCATCGGGGTTGTTGATGGGGTAGATGCCCTGCTCTGTCGTCATCGGGCGCTGCGGGTCCGTATAAATGTTGAGCCTCTCCAGAAGGAGGGGGAAGACGTTCTCACCCGCAAAATCGGAGAGGACGATTATGGAGGCGTATTTTGCTATGAAGAGCGAAGCTATGAGCGTCTCCTTCATCAGGTCGTCCGTCATCTCGCAGGGAAGGGTGATGGTCGGGAAGCCGAGCGGCTTGAAGCGGGACTGAAGGGCCACCCTTCTTATAACGATCTGGTCGGAGAAGGCCCCCTTCACCGTCCTTGCCCCCGAGTCGAGGACCAGGTCCTTGACGCCCATGCCCGTGAGCTTCTCCGAGAGGGCGGCGAGGGCCTCGAGCCCCTCGGCCTTTACCGCCAGCGGGCAGGCATACTCTTTTGCGAGGGCGCCCATCGCCTCCGCGTTGCCGTTCACGGCTGCGTAGATGAGCGGCTTCTTATCCTTCGCGATCTCGAGGGCCTCTTTCATGGCGCCCGCGTCGGCCGACATAAGGATGACGCTGTACGGCGTTGCAGCGACCTTTTTCACGATCTCGAGGAAGCGCCCCTTGTTGCCCGCCTCCTTTATTGCCACCATCTCAGGCCTGAGGTTCAGACCAACGCGCTCGTACTGGAGCTCGGCCATCGTCGCCAGGCGGCGGGAAACTTCGCCGTCGTCCATCTGGTCGGTAACGAGAATGGCAAGGCCCGGCTTGTTGAAGAAGGTCTTCTCGTGGCGGAACATGACGGTCTCCCCGCCGACCTTCACGCCGTAATCCCCCGTGCCTATCGTGAACTGCCTGATGGGAGGGGCGCTCGCCTCGCCCAGTTGTACTTTCGCCTCGTCCGACAGGGTCGGACATTTCTCCAGCTCCGCTTTGCCGGCAGCCAGCGCCATGGCAAAGGCGAGGCAGGTGGGGGAGCCGCACTCCCCGCAGTTAGTCTTGGGAAGAAGCTTGAATATCTGGATACCCGTTAGTCCCATAGCAGTCTCCTTTCGATGTAGGCTTCCTCTCCCGGCCTCGAGGAGGGTGTCGACAAAGGCTGCCAGGCAGGTCTTCTGACTCGGGGCTCACTCTTCGGACGCACCTTCCCGGGAATTACCCAGTGGTATCTGCGTCATCGTCCCCCCTTACAGCGGCGGGTCCGTGATGGATTCGCACCATCTTCCCTTTTCAAGCGCTGGGCGCGCTACCTGGCAGTCTTACCCTTCTTACATAATCGACTCCATTGTCAGAGCCGGATGTCCCTTCTCCGTGCAATACGCGATGACCTCTTCCTCGGTCGTAGCCACCGTCTCATCGGCGATCTTGTCTATAAGGTCGGGCACGCCCAGCTCGTCCGCCCGCTTCTGCAGGCGCTCACGCAGATCTTCCTTAAGCTTCTTGGGCATCCAGATCATGCGCAGAAGGCCGCCGTCGCCTTTGAGGAACTTCTTCTGGGTGATGTTGTACTTGCTGTGCCCCAGGAAGCCCGGCGTCTGGGCGCCTCCGCCCGCTGACCCGGCGAGCGTGGTGAACTTCATGCCGCAGGGGGTCATACCCGCGTAGTCGCGGTCGACGGTCATCACGCCGTTCGCCATGGGCAAAACAGCCGCTATACACTCGCAGCAACCGCAGGTCGTCATCGGATCGACCATGAGGCTGTAAAAGCTGACGTTGGCGACCTTCTGCCTGGAGGCCTTGAATACGAAGTCGTTGGCCCCCTTGAACTGGCCGTACCTCGCGTCGAGGACCTCGCCTTTCTGGATGGGCTGGTTCGGCCCCTCGGGGTTGATCTCGTAGGAGGCCTTGCAGTCCAGCCAGTTGTAGGCGCCGCAAAGGCCCGTCCTCTCGGGCGCGACCACGCAGACGTGGTTCGGAGCGAAGGACTGGCAGAGGGTGCAGGAGTAAAAGGTGTCGGTCGTCTCGTCCGTCATGTTCTCAACGCGTTCGTCGCGGTGCTTGTAGGAGGCGCGCGCCTTCGCAAGCACTTCCTGGACCTTCGCCTCCTCCGTGTAGATCTTCACCTGGACCTTGTCGAAGATCGCACCGAAGTCCTGGTGATACTTGGCATAGATGATCTTTCCGATATCGGCCAGCTTAAAGCCCTTCTCCACCGCCTGCTTCGATATGCGGATCCAGGCGATGTCGCGCTGTCCTATGTGCATGATGCCCTGGGCCTGGTTGATCAGGTGGTGGTTCTGCCGCTCCAGGATCGGCTCGAAGTCCTCCTGGAAGTTCCTGCCCGCCACCTCCGCCACCATGCCGAAATGGAGGCGCGTGCCGGGGGTGATGTCCTTGAGCTCGGGTCCGATGACCTCAACGCGGCCGTCTTCCACCTCATCCATGCCCTTCGAGGTGGTCCACTCGACGGCTACCGTCTTGCCGCCGCCGACCTCCAGGTAGATGTCCTCGCCGCGCACCCTTTCACCCTCGAAGGCGGGGCCGTAGGAGACGGTAATGGGGACCTTCGCGACCTGGACCTTGAGGCCCCTGACCTCGACCGCCTTCTCGACGATCGTCGCGTGCGGGATGTTCGAGACGACGTGCTCGTAAGTGCAGATGCCAGTCGGCAGGACCTGGGGGATCGGCGTATCCGCGATGGTCGGGAACCCCCAGTTGATGGCGCCCGCCGCGTTGGCGTACCACTCGTCCGTCACGTCCCCGAGGGCCATGACGAAGGCGTACGTCCTGTCCTTGTTGTATATGAGGACCTTCCTGAAATCACCCGGCTTGATTCCGCCGAAGGCCATGGCCACGCGGCAGGCAAAACCGATGGCGAAAACGGCCTGGTGTATCTCCGGACCGAAGGAGACGAGGCGCGTCGGCCAGCCGATCTGGACGCCCGCCTCTACGAGCTGCTCGGAGAACCTTTTGCCCTTGTTCTCGGCGCACATGAAAACGTAGAGGTTCTTCTCCTGCAGCTCCAGGGCGATCTTTGCCGCCGTCTGCGCATCCGGCGCTGCGCCCGCTATCGCTGCAAAGCCCGGGGCAGTGCCGTCGACGAACTCGACGCCCCTCTTCCTGAATATGAGGTCCGAAGCGGCGCCCAGCCAGATGTTCCCGTCAATCGGGTCTTCCCCGTTGACATAGATGTTCGGGTTCTCCAGGTATTTTATAGCCTCGACCATCTCCTCGACGAAGAACGTAGCCATGCCGGCGTCGAGGGTGGGGGCGAGGTAGGGCAGAGGGGTCTTTTCCCTGACAGGCGGCGGGATAAGCTTCCTGCAGAGGTCGAAAACCTTCTTCATGTCGCCCAGCTTCGCGACGGGCATACCCGTCATCGAGTATATGATGGGGAGATAGTAAGCCGTGTTGGGGAAGCCTATCTCCTGGTCAGGCCCGTGCTTCTCAAGGGCCTCCTTGTAAGTGGCCTCGGCCTTGTCGAATATCTTCTGGGCCCCTCTTATGGCCGCTGAAGCAATTATCTTTGACATTGGTTGCCTCCTTTATGCTATTGCCCGCGCCAGCGCGCTATGTCGTCTTATTCCAGCGCCCTTCTCATTGCCATGTCGTAGAGCACCCTCTCCTTCCCCTTGTCGAGGCCGAGGGCCTTTCTCTTCTTGTCGATGTGGGCGATCATCATGGAGGCGGCCTTTACAGGGTCTGCCTCGAAGGCCCACATGCCCTTGTACATCTCTTCGTGCTCCTCGAACAGGTGCTTCGTGAAGGCCTCGCTGCCGAGGCTGGGGAAGGTGACGCCGAAGACGGTGAACACTCCGGAGGCAACGAAGTACTGGCCGATCGATATGGCTTTCTCGCTCATCCACTCGGGCGCCGCGCCCGCCGCGGGAAGGTCGGAGATGTCGTCGCCGAGCCCCCCTTCCTTGACCAGCGCCGTCGCCGCTATGAGGATGCGCGAGTTGTCGACGCAGGAACCCATGTGGAGGACAGGCGGGATGCCGACCGTCTCGCAGACCTCGGCCAGACCGGCGCCCGCATATATCTTGGCCGCCTCGGGCGTGAGGAGACCCGCCTTGCCGCAGGCCATGGCGGAGCAGCCTGTAGTGAGAACGACGACATCGTTCTTCAGGAGCTCCTTTATCATCTCTATATGACCCTGGTCGTGAGGGGTCCTCGGGTTGTTGCAGCCGACGACGCCCGCCACTCCCCTGATGCGGCCGTTGATGATGTTATCGTTCAGCGGCTTGTAGCTTGCCCTGAAGATACCGCCCAGGAGGTAATTGATCGTCTCGTGGGAGAAGCCGACAACGCCGTCTTG
>JBEKOT010000022.1:0-24481 GCA_049521495.1 Syntrophorhabdales bacterium
GAGACGGAGCGGTTCCTCGACAGGTTCCTTTCCGAGACGCACCTGCCGGCCCCCGGCGGGTACTATTATGCCGATCCGGGCTGCTCGGCCGGCAGGGACGCAGAGAAATGGGCCGTCCTTCAGGCGATGAATGAGGCGGCTTTCCGGCTGGCAGAACTCGACCTGGCTGAGCTTGTGCCGGCTGTCCAGATGAACATGGGCTACGCCCTGCGGGAAGCCCGCACGACCGCGGATGTGGCTGCCTTTCCGGGCCGTATAGGTACGCGACAGGGAAAACTCTTTTTCAAAGGGCCGCCCGAGTTCGGCGTCTCATCCCATGTTGCCCGCCTCTGCCTGACGTACATGAGGCATTATCCTCATCAGCGTGCGGCAGTCGATATCAGGTACGACGAGGCCCTTGTGGCAAGGGCCAGGGAGAAAGGCCTGTCACTGGTCTTCTGGGACAGGAAAAAGGAGCCTGACGGCGTGAAGCACACGGAGGGAAGGAGTCTCGATTTCCTCGTTGAAGCGGCTCTGGAGCACGCGGAAGGGCCGCCCGACATCATCTACGATCACGGGGATGTGGGCAAAGAGCCCATCATCAGGCTATTCGCGAGGGACCCTCGGGAACTTATAAAGAAAATGGAGATGATGCAATGGAAAACCAACTGATCGAGGCCCGCGAGGGAAACATCACCGATGCCATGAAGCAAGTCGCAGGCCATGAGGGGATAGAGGCCGGGGCCTTGCGCGATTTGATAGCCTGCGGGAGGGCGATAGTGCTCAGCAACAACAGGCACCGCGGCTTTACACCCAAAGGCGTAGGAGAGGGGCTTTCGGTAAAGGTTAACGCCAATATAGGCACATCGACGGAAAGGGTCGACGTGGAAGGGGAGATCGAGAAGCTTCGCGTAGCAGAGGAGGCGGGGGCCGATACGATCATGGACCTTTCCACGGGCGGCAAGCTCGACGAGATACGGAAGATCATCATGTCCCGCGCCCACGTGCCGATAGGGACCGTTCCCATCTACCAGGCGGCGGTCGAGGCGGTGGCGAAGAGGCGGAGTATAACGCGCATGGAGCCGGACGAGCTCTTCGAGGTGATCGAGAAACACGGGGAGGACGGAGTCGATTTCGTTACGGTCCACGCCGGGGTGACCAGAGGGGTGCTGGAAAGGCTGAAGAAACAGGGGAGGATCACGGACATCGTCAGCAGGGGCGGCGCCTTCCTTACCGAATGGATGATCGTTAACGAGAGAGAGAACCCCTTGTACGAGCAGTTCGACCGCCTTGTCTCGATTGCCAAGAAATACGACATGGCCTTAAGCCTCGGAGACGGGCTCCGGCCCGGAAGTATAGCTGACGCTACGGATAGAACGCAGGTGCAGGAGCTGCTCCTGTTGGGCGAGCTGTGCGATGAGGCCCAAAAAAACGGCGTCCAGGTAATGATAGAGGGTCCGGGCCACGTGCCGCTCAACCAGATAGAGGCAAACATTTTGCTCGAGAAGAAGATGTGCAAAGGGGCGCCTTTCTATGTGCTGGGCCCTATAGTCACTGACATTGCGCCGGGTTACGATCACATCACCTCTGCCATAGGGGGGGCGATGGCGGGTTATTACGGCGCCGACTTCATCTGCTACGTGACCCCTTGCGAACACCTCGGCCTCCCTGCGGTAAGTGACGTCAGGGAGGGGGTCATCGTTGCGAAGATCGCCGCCCACGCGGCCGATCTCGCACGGGGGAAAAAGGAAGCCTGGGCGCGGGACGAGCAGATGTCGCGGTACCGCAAGGCCCTTGATTGGGAAGGCCAGATAAAGACTGCCATAGACCCGCAGAAGATCATAACTTTCAGGGGGGAGCGAAGCCTCCATGACGACGTGTGCAGCATGTGCGGCGAGTACTGCGCTATGAAAATCGTCTCGGAGTATTTCAGAAGTAAATGAGATATCCCCTTGAATGGCCGGTTCCCGTTCTCACTGTTTCGCAGCTCACGTCGCGCATCCGCGACTGTATCTACAGGCAGTTCAAGGATGTGATCGTAGAGGGCGAGGTCTCCAACTCCAAGGTCTATCCCTCGGGCCATCTCTACTTTACCCTCAAGGACGACTCCTCCAGCCTGAAAGCCGTCATGTTCAACTATCAGGGCAAATACCGTGAAGACCTGATAAAGGATGGAACGGCCGTCATCTGCAAGGGGCGGATCGACGTTTACGAGAAAAGAGGCGAGTACCGTCTACTGGCGGAAGACATAGAGGTCAGGGGGCTCGGCCTCCTCCAGGTCAAGTTCGAGGCTCTCAAGGAAAAGCTCCTCCGGGAGGGCCTCTTCGAGGCCGCCCGCAAGAAGCCCCTTCCTTTCCTCCCGCGGAGAATCGGCATCATCACTTCGCCCGCAGGAGCGGCGATCAGGGACATGCTGAAGATCATACGCGGTAAATTCGAGAACATGGCCGTGCGCATATATCCTGTAAGGGTGCAGGGCGACCAGGCATGCCAGGAGGTCGTGGAGGGCATCGAATACTTCAACGATGAAAAGGACGTGGATGTGATCATCCTGGGGCGGGGAGGAGGGTCGCTGGAGGATCTTGCCTGCTTCAACGAAGAGGCAGTGGCAAGGGCCATATGGGCATCCCGGATACCCGTCGTATCGGGCGTCGGTCACGAAATAGATTTTACAATAGCCGATTTCGTTGCTGACGTCAGGGCGCCCACCCCCACCGCCGCTGCGGACATGGTCGTGAGAGACAAGCGGGAGTTGTCGGACATATTGGGGGCCATGAGGGACCGGCTCGCGGGCCTTATGAGGAACAGGCTCGAAAGCTCGAGGCTCATCCTTTCCAGAGACAAATCCGCGCTCAAGGAAAAGAGGGCGATCCTCATGCGGCAGAAGATGTACCTCGACGAGCTTTTCAATAACCTGCACAACAGCTTTTCCGCCCTTTACGCGGACAAGTCGGAGCGGCTGCGCTCATGCACGCAGCGCCTCACGGACCTCAATCCCGAAAATATATTAAGGAGGGGCTACAGCATCACGGTGCGGGCCGACACGAGGGCCGTGGTAAGGGAAGCGAACCAGGTCTCGGCCGGGGAGGAGGTGTCGGTAAGGCTTTTTCGGGGGGCCCTTGACTGCGTGGTGGAGAAGTCAAACCCTTAAGAAGCTTCTATTTTTCTAATTAGGTCGAAAAGTTTCTCGTTTACCGGCGTCGGAACGCCGAGGCGTCTGCCCAGCTCTATGACCTTGCCGGCGAACATCTCGACCTCGGTTTTCCTTCCCGCCTCAACATCCTGGAGCATTGAGGTCTTGCCTTCGGGGCTCATCCCTTTCAGCACGGCGTACCAATCGGCCAGGTCGGCCTCCCCAAGAGGTATTCCCAGCCTGCTTGCGACCGCGATCACCTCCGCCATGGCCGACTCCATGAGCAGTCTCGCCTCACCGGGGGTCTGGAAAACGCCATAGGGCGCCCTCAGGGCGGCCGATGCCTGGTTCACGCCAACGTTGATCATGAACTTCCACCAGATAGTCCGCCTTATGTCGGACGGTATTTCGTAAGCGATACCTGCACGGTCGAAGAGCGCGCCGACCCGCCCTACCCGCCTTGTCTTTTGGCCGGTCAGCTCCCCGAAGAAGATCTTTCCCTTTTTCGAATAGGTGATGACTCTGCCCTCCCTCAATGCGTCGATGCCGACGATGGTGGCCGGCAGCACGAGGTCATCGCCGAAGGCCTTGCCGATCTGCTCCTCGCTTTCAACGCCGTTCATGAGCGAAATGATGATACTTTCCGGGCCTACCGAACACCCCATCTGGCTTATCGCCCCGGCGAGATGGTGCTGCTTGACTGCCACAACAACCAGATCGGCGGCCATTCCAGCGCCTTCGGCGTCAACGACGGGCATCGAGTACTCTCTCCCGTTGACCACGAGCCCACCACGCTCGAGCCGCCGACGGCGCTCGCCGGCTGCGAGCAGAAAAACCTGCTCGCCCGCTTCCGCGAGCATGGCAGCTACTGCGCCTCCTACCGCCCCGGCACCGACTATCGTTATGCTCGTGATCTCTCCTCCCATAGCAACTCCTTTTATAGAAAAAGGCCGCCCTCTCCCCCGCCCGCTCTATTGCTAAATAAGCCCCTCTCACTGCCGGGCACCGGAGGAGGTCGGTCCCGGTCCCCCAAGGACGATGCGGCCGTTATTCATTGTATATGCTCGATCGGCGATCTTCAATCCCTGCAAAACGCCTGAGGGCCATTGATGTATAAATAAAATCTTTATGCAACGAACCGGCAAGGAGAATGAATACACTTATCGCGCACCGTTGTCCAGCTATTTCCGTGTCTACGGACCACAACGGTGAAAATCACAAAAATATCGCTGCTTCTTACTTTTTGCTTTATAATATTACTATCGCCGGTCACATAATATATAAAAGGGGGTCTCATGAAGGGGGGGAAAAAGGTAGGATACCTGTTTTTGGGAATTCTGCTCTCATGGCCGCTCTGTGTCTCGGGCCAGACCGTCATTGATGAATGGAACGCCATAAAGGTCCCTCCTGCACCGCAGGTCAAAAAAGTAGCCGTCGATCCTGCTTCTACAGCCCTTCTCCTTCTGGACTTCAACAAACAGACCTGCAATGCCCAGACGCGCCCCCGCTGCATCAGCTCCATCCCGAAGGTGCAGAAGCTGCTGGAGAGGGCCAGGGCTGCCAACCTCACCGTCGTTTACAGCCTGTCTGCCGGCGCCGTGCCTGCCGACATCGCCGGAGAGCTTGCTCCAAGGAGTGGGGAAGCGGTCGTCACGTCGGGGCCCGATAAATTTCTCAACACCGATCTCGACAGTATCTTGAGAGACAAGAAGATAAAAACCGTGATCGTCACCGGCACCGCCTCGCACGGCGCAGTCCTATACACCGCGAGCGAGGCGGCCTTCAGGGGCATGAAGGTAATCGTTCCCGTTGACGGGATGTCGGCCGAGGTTCTATATGCAGAGCAGTACGTCTCCTGGCACCTCGTGAACGCTCCCAGGGTTTCCGCCCAGACGACCCTTTCAAGGACCGACTTGATCACGTTTTGAGGCGGCCGGACGGTTTTTCCATTTTTCCGTTTGTTGACTTGCCCTCGCTGAAAATGGTAAATGTTCATGCGATTGTATGCTGCACCGCGGTCCATCTGCTTTCGTCTCCAGCCGCCACAAAGCAACTGCACCGTGGGTCCCGGAGTCTTACGGGTTGGATGACTCTACAGGACGAATTGTCGGATTCTTTCGGGAGGGATGTCTGATGGGGAAATTATTCGGGACCGACGGCATAAGAGGGGAAGCGAACCGTTACCCGATGAGATCGGAGATCGCTTTCGGCGTCGGCCAGGCGGTCGCTTACCTCTTGAGGAAGGAGCGCCATCGGACGAGGATCGTAATAGGGAAAGACACGCGCATCTCCGGATATATGCTGGAGAGCTCGCTTGAGGCGGGCATCACGTCCATGGGGGGCCACCCTTACCTGGTAGGCGTTCTGCCCACACCGGGCATAGCCTTTATTACTCAAAGCATGCGGGCGGACGCGGGCATCGTAGTCTCCGCCTCCCACAACCCTTACGAGGACAACGGAATAAAGATCTTCAACGGGAACGGCTTCAAGCTGAGCGATGAGGAGGAGGCAAGGCTAGAGAACCTGATCCTCAGCGGCGAGCTCGAACGCCGCCTGCCGCCGGCTCGGGAGATGGGGCAGGCATTCCGTATGGAAGACGTAAACGGAAGGTACATCGTTTTCCTAAAAAATACCTTTCCCCGCGATCTCTCCATGGAAAGGATGAAAATAGTCCTGGACGTCGCCAACGGCGCTACATACAAGGTCGCGCCCATTGCCTTTTCGGAGCTGGGTGCCGAGGTCGAGGTTATCCATAATTCGCCTAACGGGCTAAATATAAATGACGGGTGCGGCTCTCAGTACACCGACGATTTGAGGAAAAGGGTTGTGGAGACGGGAGCGGCCCTCGGCCTCGCCTTCGACGGCGATGGAGACCGTCTGATCGCGGTCGATGAGAAGGGAAAGGACCTGACGGGTGATCAGATCCTCCTGCTTTGCAGTCTGGTGATGAAAGAACGGGGCCAGTTGAGGAACGACCTTGTCGTGAGCACCGTTATGAGTAACCTGGGCTTGAAGATCGCCTGCCGTAGGCACATGCTCAACCATCATACCTCGAACGTGGGGGACCGGTACGTGCTTGAGGACATGATCCGCCTCGGCGGCGTCTTAGGCGGCGAGGAATCGGGGCATATGATCTTCCTCGATCACCATACCACGGGAGACGGCATCATCACCGCAATGCAGGTGGTGGCATCGATGGTGAGGACAGGCAAACGGCTGTCGGAGCTTGCGGCGGTGATGGATGTTTTTCCGCAAAAGCTGGTCAATGTAAAAGTGAAGCGGAAACCGCGCTTGGATACGGTGCCGGAAATCAGGCAGGCAATCAGGCAGGTCGAAATGGAGCTTGGCGATGAAGGCCGGGTTCTTGTCCGTTATTCGGGTACACAGAAGATGTGCCGCGTTATGGTCGAGGGACCGTCGGCCGATGTCACTGAGAAGTACTGCAAAGGGCTGGCGGAAGTGGTCGAGCGTGCCCTTGGTTGATCTCATCCGGCTGGCAATTGGACAGGGGTCTTTCGCACTATTTTGTCTTGACATAAGCTTCTGTTGTATATAAAATCTGCTTGAAGTTTTGTAATAATTTTCACAAAGAAACGAAGAGAGGTTCCGATGAAACTGGAGGGGAAAAATGCTGTTGTAACCGGCGGCGGGAGGGGCGTGGGACGTGCGGTCTCTCTGGCTTTTGCAAAGGAGGGAGCAAACGTCGTTGTGAATTACGCTGGTAACGAGAAGGCTGCAAAGGAAGTCGTGGGAATGGTCGAGGCGATGGGACGAAAGGCGGTTGCCGTGCAGGGCGACGTCAGCAAGTGGGAGGACGCCCAGAGGATCGTCGATGCGTGTGTGCAGAATTTCGGCGCCATACACGTGCTCATCAACAACGCCGGGATTTCTAAACCCGCCATGCTTCACAAGCTGTCCGACGAGGTCTGGGACGAGGTGGTGGACGTGCAGATGAAGGGTCCATGGCACTGCATCAAGGCCGCATCCAAGTACTTCATGGAGCAGAAATACGGGCGGATCGTCAATGTCACTTCAGTGGCGGGGATCGTGGGGACCACGGGCCAGATCCATTATGCTGCGGCAAAGGGCGGGGTAGTCACGCTCACAAAGTCCGCTGCACGGGAACTCGCCCGCTACAACGTCACTGCGAACGTGATCTCCCTCGGGATCGTCACGACGGAGATGACCAGCGCCCTTCAGAACGACGAAAAGCTGAAGGAGATCTACCTGCGGCGGATCCTTCTCAATAAGTACGCGGAACCGGAAGACGTTGCACCCGCATTTGTGTTTTTCGCATGCGACGATTCGAGGTATATCACGGGTCAGCTGCTATGCGTCGATGGCGGCTATGGAATGACGTAGAATTGGTGGTAGTAGGGGGCGTGGCATTGAAACAAAAATACCTGGAGGTGTTTTATGGCTGATGTACCAACTTCAATAAAAACATGGCAAATGGTGACACCGTTCTCGAAAAACAGGGAAACGGGAGAGGTTACACCCGGCAAGCTGGAAAAAACCGAAATACCCGTCCCCGCGCTCAAGGATGGCGACGTGCTGGTACAGGTGGCGGGTTGCGGCGTGTGTCACACTGATCTCGGCTACTTCTATGACGGCGTGCCCACAGTCAACAAACCCCCATTGACCCTGGGACACGAGATCAGCGGGACAGTCGTGGCGGGAGACCCCGCATGGATTGGAAAAGAGGTGATAATACCTGCGGTTATGCCCTGCAGACAGTGCATACTCTGCAAAACGGGCAGGGGCAACAGGTGCCTCACCCAGAAGATGCCCGGCAACAGCCTGGGGATCTACGGAGGTTTTTCAAGCCATATACCCGTGCCGTCGATTGACCTTTGTCTCGTCGCCGACAAGGCGGGATATAAGCTCGAGCAGCTTTCGGTCATAGCCGACGCAGTGACGACGCCTTATCAGGCCTCGAAGAGGGCCGATCTCCAGCCGGGCGACAACGTTATCGTCATCGGGGCCACGGGCGGAGTAGGCGTCTATATGGCGCAGACAGTGAAGGCCCTGGGGGCCAAGACGGTAATCGGCATAGCTAGGAACCCGGAGAAGCTCCAGCGGGCTCTCGAGTACGGTTGTGACCACGTCATAAGCACGGTAGACAAGGTAAACAAGGACATAGTGGGAGAGTGGAGGAACTATTGCAAGGGCAAAGGCCTCGCCAACACCGGATGGAAGATTTTCGAGGTGACGGGCACGAAGGCCGGCCAGGATCTCGCGCTCGACCTCCTCTCCTTTGTCGGCAAGCTTATAATGGTGGGATTCGGCATGGCGAAGAGCGAATACATGATGTCCAAGCTCATGGCCTTCGACGCGGAGATCATAGGGACCTGGGGCTGTCTCCCCGAGTACTATCCCATCGTTCTCGATATGGTGCTGAAGAAGAAGATCGTCATCGACCCTTTTGTCGACGTAAGGCCGATGAGCACGATCGCTGCGACGTTCGATGAGATCCACAAGGCGGGATCGCCCGCAAAAAGAGTTGTCTTGAAACCGGACTTTTAATAAAACACTTAATCAGGAGGAAACAATATGTCACTGAGTTGGATGCCAAGAGAACATGGAATCAAGGACCACAGCAGACACGGTAAAGAGAACTGGGGTACGGAAGCCCCCTGTACCGTGTACGAAAAGAAGCCCTTGACGGACCCGAAGGGGAACGTCGTTCCGGGGCTTTACTCGGCCTGGATCCGGCTGAACAACCCGGCCCAGTACAACTCCTACACCACGGAGATGGTAAAGGGCGTAATCGCCGGCTTTGAAAACTCCTCGACGGACCGCGAGGTCGTTGCGGTAGTCTTTACCGGGACGGGTCCCAACGCCTTCTGCACTGGCGGCAACACGAGAGAGTATTCGGAATACTACAGCATGCGCCCGGAAGAGTACGGCGCCTACATGGAGCTTTTCAACAACATGGTCGACTCCATCCTCATGTGCAAGAAACCGGTCATCTGCCGGGTGAACGGCATGAGGGTCGCAGGCGGCCAGGAGATAGGCACGGCGTGCGACATCACCCTGACCTCCGACCTCGCGATCTTCGGTCAGGCCGGGCCGAGGCACGGCTCCGCCCCCGTCGGCGGCGCCTCCGATTTTCTCCCCCACTACTTCAGCATCGAGGACGCCATGTGGAGCTGCGTGAGCTGCGAGATGTGGACAGCCTACAAGATGTCGTGGAAGGGTCTTTTGACTAAAGTTTTCCCAGTCCTGAAGGACGACAAGGGCAACTGGGTGCGCAACCCGCAGGTGATCACCGACAAGTTCATCAATAACGGCGAGATCGTATACGGCGAGTACAAGGCGGGCGAAGAGTTCAAGCAGGCGAGGGGCTGGGTGAACGAGAAGCTGAAGAACAACGACTATGACTTCTCTCTCCTGGACGCGGAGGTCAACCGCGTCGTCTGGACCTTTGCGAACCTCTTTCCAGGCTGTCTCATGAAGTCGATCGACGGCATCAGGCAGAAGAAGAAGTTCTTCTGGGATACCATGAAGAACGACCACAGATACTGGCTGGCAACCAACATGATGGGCGAGGCTTTCCTCGGCTTCGGCGCCTTCAACACCAAGAAGATCACCGGCACCGACACCATCGACTTCATCAAGAACCGCCAGCTCATCGCCCAGGGGGCCCTGGTGGACGAGAAGTTCATGGAAGAAGTCATGGGGAAACCGCAGGCAAAGTAAAGATCGCGGCAAAAAAAGGGGGGCCTATCGCCCCCCTTTTTTTCGTCACGGTCCGGTCGGGCGAAACATCTGGAATTGCTGCCCGGTTCGTGATAAGTATTACGAGGGGTTGCAAAGACCGGCAGGCCCGCGGCGGACCTTTATAAGAGAGAAGGTGGAAAAGGGGGAATACTCATGGCATTTGAATTGATCAAGTTCGAAAAAAAGGACAAGACGGCAACGTTGACGCTCAACGCTCCGCCACTCAACTGGCTCACCATCGCTATGATGAAAGAGATCAACGAGGCCCTTTCGGACGTTAAGGAGGACCCGAGCGTTCAGCTTCTGGTTTTCGACCATTCAGGAGAGAAAGCGTTCTCGAGCGGTGCGGCCGTGGAGGACCACACAGAGGACAAGATGGACGAGATGATCAGCTCGTTCCACGGGATGTTCCGCCGCATGGTAGAGATAGACGCGCCGACGGTTGCCGTGGTGAACGGCGTCGCGCTGGGGGGAGGCTGCGAGCTGATATCCTTCTGTGACATGGTCGTTGCATCCGAGAGGTCGAGGTTCGGCCAGCCCGAGATCGCGGTAGGCGTCTTTCCGCCCGTGGCCGCTGCCTGGTTTCCGAAGATTATCGGTCTCAAAAAGACCTACGAACTCCTGCTTACGGGGAAGATCATCAGCGCCAAGGACGCAGAGGCCATAGGACTAGTCAACGCCGTGTTCCCGACCGAGGGCTTCGCGGAAGGGGTGGCCAAGTTCCTGGGCGAGCTGTTGAACAAGAGCAGGCCCGTGACCATATGGACGAAAAAGACCATCAAGGCGGGCCTTAGCCTCGATTTCAGCCAGGCGCTGAATGCAGCCGAGATCATATACCTCAAAGGCTGCATGACTACAAAGGACGCAAAAGAGGGAATCGCCGCCTTCCTTGAGAAGAGAAAGGCCGTGTGGAAGGATGAGTGACTTTTCCGCGATGCTCCTGACGCCCGCAAGCGAGGTCCGGGCGAGGATAGAGGGGCTGCGTTCTCTTATCGAAAAAGGCCGCCTCGACGCGGCCTTTTTTCATTACAAGATTGACTACTACTACCTTTCCGGAACCATGCAGGACGCCTTCCTGTTCGTGCCGCTCGACCGGCCGCCCGTGCTCTTCGTAAGAAGAGACTTGAAGAGGGCCAGGCAGGAATCCCCTCTCGAAGAAGTGGTGCCCCTGAAGTCCCTCGAAGAGATACGCCCTTTCGTCAGGGGGATGAAGAGGATCGGCTTGCAGCTGGATGTCATGCCCTATAATATGGTCATAAGGTACGCCGACCTTCTTCCGGGCGTGGAGTTCGTCGACTCCTCCCCGCTTGCGAAAGCGGTGCGGAAGAAAAAGTCGCCTTTCGAGATCAAGATAATGGAAAGGGCTGCGGCCATTTCAAAGAAGGTCTATGCCAGGATACCGGAGATCCTTGCTGAAGGTATGAGCGAGATCGAACTGGGCGGCTTGCTCGAGTCCTATGCAAAGCCTCTCGGTCACGAAGGCTTGCTCCGGATGCGGTCGCTCAACTATGAGCCTTATACGTGGCACATATTGAGCGGCCGGACGGGCAGCATCGTGAGCCAGTCCGATTCGCCAATGGGAGGCCTCGGCCTTTCCCCCGCCTTCCCCGTCGGGGCGAGCCGGAAGAAAATGCGAAAGGGCGAGCCCATCCTCGTGGACTTCGGCATAAGCTATCACGGCTACCATATGGACCTGACGAGAATGTACGCTATCGGACATATGCCGGACCGGTTCGTCCGGGCGTACGAGGTAAGCAGGGACATAGAGCGCAAGGTCCTCGACCGGGCTGTGGAAGGGGCCTCGGCTTCCGAGCTCTTTCACTATTCCGTGGAACTCGCGAAAGATGCGGGATTTGCCCGGTATTATCTCGGGTACAATGGTCATAAGGTCAATTTTCTCGGTCACGGCATCGGCGTAGAGCTGAGCGAGCTTCCGTACCTTGCGCCCCGGCACGACTACCCTCTGGAGGAGGGCATGACCTTCGCCATAGAGCCAAAGATGGTTTTCCCAAAGGGGGGCGCAAGCGGCATAGAAGATACGGTTCTCCTGGAAAAGACCGGCTACCGGATACTCTCGGACGTGGATGACCGCATTGTCGTCGTATAAGATCCTTTTATCGACCGGCTCCCTTTTCCATCTCCCCCTGAAAGAGATCTTCCTGATCGCCAGAAGAACGGGTTTTGACGGGTGCGATCTCGTTATCCAACGGCACTTGGACAACGAGGAGTACAGGGATACCTTAAGGGAGTCTCTTTCCATCCTCCCCGCATTTGCCTTGCATGTGCCCTTCGAGAAGCTGAGGTCCTGGGGCAACCAGGTCCAGGCTCTCATGAAGAGCATCAGCCTCGCTGACGAATTCGGCATCCCCGTGGTCAATTTCCACCCGCCCTCCTGGTTCCATCTGGAGATTGGCTTCCTTAGATGGTTCAGAAAGGTAAGGGACTTTCAGACTGAGCTGGGATGCGGCAAGGTTTGCGTAGCTCTCGAAAATATGCCGCTCGTGGGCGAGGAGATCAAGAGAAGGCCTTATATGCTCAACAACTTCAAGGACATGATAAGATTCGGGGTGGAGAGGAACCTTTACTTCACCCTCGACACGACGCACCTCGCCACCTTCGAGCACGACTCTATAGCCGCCTTTCTCGACTACCAGAGGACGGGCAGGCTGAAACACATACACATGAGCGATTACGCCCGCGACCGGAGCCACCTCTTCCCCGGGGAAGGGGATCTTCCTCTTGCCAGACTGCTCGAAACCGTCCATGCCGCCGGCTACGACGGCGCCATCAGCCTCGAAGTGGCGCCCGCGGAATTGCCCCGGGAGCAGGAGCGTCAGGAGACGCTCCTTCGTGCAGCGTCGGCCTTCCTTAAGGGGCCTCGAGGGGGGGAGAACGTTGGTTAAGCGAAAAACGATCTTCATGTGCGACTCGTGTGGTTATGAGAGCTATAAATGGATGGGAAAATGCCCGAGGTGCGGTGGATGGGACACCATCAGGGAGGTCGAGGCGGAACCCGAATTGAGCCGCGAGACGGCCATCCCCGTAATCATCGAGGACGATGAGGTGACCGAGGAGAGGATCACCCTCGGCATCGACGAGATGGACCGGGTTCTCGGCGGCGGGCTTACGAGGGGCTCGTCTATACTCCTGGGGGGAGACCCGGGAATAGGCAAGACAACGCTTTCCTTTGCCGTAGCATCGAGGCTCTCGGAACTGGGGATGGCGGTGCTTTATGTCTCGGGGGAGGAGTCGCTCAAGCAGCTCGCGGGGAGAAAAAAGCGCTTGGGCCTCAAATCGCCCTTTTCACTCCTCGTAACGAATCGGCTCGAAGACATCGTGCAGGCAATCAATAAAGGGGAATACGGCCTCCTCGTCATCGACTCCATTCAATCGATCTACAATTCCAGGCTGGCCTTCCTGCCCGGGAGCACGAGCCAGATCAGAGACGTCAGCTCGAGGCTGATCAGGGACCTTAAAGCAAAAGAGATTACGCACATATTCATAGGCCACGTGACAAAGGAGGGGGCTATCGCAGGACCGAAAATACTGGAGCACATGGTAGATACCGTGCTCTACTTCGAAGGCGACAGGACGATGCCGTACCGCATGCTCCGGGCGATCAAAAACAGGTACGGCCCCATAGACGAGATAGGCCTTTTCCAGATGGGTCAGGCCGGGCTGACAAGCGTGGAGCCGTCCCTGTACTTCCTTTCGGAGCGGGGACAAGCCGGACCGGGGAGCACCCTTTTCCCCCACGTCACCGGCTCAAGGCCGCTCATCATAGAGGTACAGGCCATATGCCCGAAAACGAGCTTCTCCTTTCCGAAGAAACTCTCCATCGGGTACGATGTGAACCGCCTGTTCATCCTCGCGGCAGTCCTCGAGAAATCGCTAGGCATGCCCTTTTCCGACCGCGACGTCTACGTCAACGTAACGGGAGGCATTAAGGTCAATGAACCAGCCGTCGATCTATCCGTCGCCGCCTCGATCCTCTCGAGCTACAGGGATGGAAGCTGGGGCGAGGCCGCCTTCTTCGGGGAAGTGGGCCTCACGGGCGAGATAAGGAGGGTCTTTTCCATGGAGATGCGCCTGAGAGAATGCGAGAGGCTCCACATGAGGAAAGTCTTTTGTCCGCCCGCCGGCGAAAGTCCTCCCGGCCTCGAGGTAGTCCCCGTGAGACATATAAGGGAGCTGTACGGCTATCTCGTAAAGGCGGAAAGGGAATGACCGCGGGCAGCGGGGAAAGGGACGCCCAAAGCTTTCAAGTCAGACCGTAATCGCACCGGTGGGGCACATTTCGTGGCAACAATAGCATCTGATGCACAGCCGGTAATCGAAGAGAATGTTTGTCTCTCCCGTTCGGATGGCGCCTCCCGGGCAGACATTCACGCAGGTCCTGCACATATTGCATCTTTTTCGGACCCATTTCGGCCTTACAGTGAAAACCCGTCTTGCCGTTTCTCCTAACAGCGAGGGGAGATTCCAGTCGACTTCCATCGATTCCGGCATAAGAAAGTCCTCCACCGGCGGCATGCCGAGATCGATTACGCTCGTCTCATGCAGTAAGCCCTTCTCACCGGCCAGGATGGAGACGGGAAGAGGGGACGGGACAGGGAGCCTGCTTTCGAGAAAGGCATCGAGGGAAAGGGCGTCATCGGAAACGGCCACGATGCCGAGGTGCCGGACGCGGCCGTTTGCCGGTCCATTGCCGTCCATACCGGTCACGCCGTCCAGGATAGTGAGCGCAGGCTTGACGGCGGCGTGGATGTCCATGAGAACCGACGCGAAAAGCAGCCTGTCGCGTTTGCACCGGAGGTGCCATTTCGCCTTGTCCAGGTAGGGCACGAAGCCAAAGGTGTTCTTCACTCCCGCAGTGATGCCCATCATCATGTGGGTCTTCAGCTTTGGCATATTTATGACAAGGTCGTAGTCCAGCGGGTCCTCCCCGAACACCAACTCCCTGTAGGGAGAAATGCCGTTGTTGACTTTCGTCACCCTCTTTCTGAAAGGCGCTATCTCCAGCCTCAGTGACCTCACGACCTCCATGATGCCTGATTTTTCAAGGGCCCTCTCGGTAGATTCATACCCGGGGCTGTCGCCCACGAAGACGCGGCACCCGCCACGCAGAAGCATGAGGGCAACGGTCCGAACAAAGGCGGGATGGGTATTTACGGCTTTATTCGGCGATTTTCCGACAAGCAGGTTCGGCTTCAGGAGGACCTTGCACCCGGCCGGCGGCGCGGCAATCTCTTCAAAGGCCCTGGAGAAGAATTCTTCAAGAAGCGCTTCGTCATAGGATTCGCAACCGCCTGCGACGATCCTGGACATCACTGCCTGGAAAAACTTATGTCGTCAAAGGTGAGGCAGATCGAGCCTTTTTCGCCCTCCCAGGAAATATTTCTCCTGCCCCGGCCGTCCTGCCCGTAGCGAACATCGTACCCATGACGTGATATAGTCCAACCCCCCGGCGTCTCCTCTTTGCGTCCCCTTGCCCTTAGGTCGTCCATGAACTGTCTGACCGAGAAGCCGTATTTCTTTTCGAAGACCCCCTCGTCGGCGGTCTTCTCCTCCCCCGCGACGAGAAGGAATGTTCCAGCCTCCTTCTTCACGTAAACGAGGGTCTGGCCGAACGGGCCGTAAACCTCCAGGATAAACAAATCCGGATAGGCCATCCTCACTACGAAGGCCCCTGAAAAATGTTCTTTGCCCCACGCTGCCTCGAGGTTGCCTTCCCCTGTGAGGCAGGTGTAATCGGCCGGCCATTCAAGCTTTTCTACCTTCTTCGGGAGGAGGGCGCAGCCTGAGAGAAAGATCAGGAAGGAAAAAAGCAGGAGCCTTTTCACTTGCGCTTTTGCTCGAGGCCTTTAAGCTTATCTTCGAGAACCTTTTTTCGGTCCTGTTTTTTCTCAAGGTCTATCGAGTGGCGGAGGGAATCTATTGCCTTCTCGTACTGGCCTAGCCTCGCATAGACGTCGGAAAGATGCTCGGCAATAACGGGGTCGTCCGAGACGAGCTCCTGCGCTTTTAGTATCTCCACCAAAGCCTTAGGATATTCCCCCTTGCTGTAAAAGACCCAGCCCAGGCTGTCCCGTATATAGCCGTCGTCGGGCCTCTTCTCCAGGGCCTTCCTGATGAGTGCCTCCGCCCGGTCGAGGTTGACGCCCTTTTCAGCAAAGCTGTAACCGATAAAGTTGAGGGCGCCCGGGTTGTCGGGCTCGGCTTTGAGTATCTCTTCCATGTAGTTCATCGCAGTGCCGTTATCGCCGTTCTTTTCGTAGAGCATGGCCAGCTGATAGAGCAGCTCGACGTTGCCCGGCTCCAGCTTCTTTGCCCCCTCCAGGGTGGTTATACCGGCCCCGTAATCCGTCTTCTCCTCAAGCAAAGCGGCCTTAAGCATGTAGAGAGGAACGCTCTTGGCATTCTTCCCGATGAACTTGTCTATTTGCGATATACCTTCATCGATGGTCCCCTCCTTTACGTAGAGTGAGAGAAGGCCCCGCGAGGCCGTCTGGAACTCCTCCGCCTTTGGGTCCACCTTCAAGAACTCTTCAATGGCCCTTTTCGCGTCGCCCTTTTCCTGCAGCGCCATGGCAAGATAGATTCTTGCCCTGTTGTCTTGCGGCCTTGAGGCCAGGATCAGGCTGAATTCCTGCACGGCCTGTTCGTACCTGCCCTTTTCCAGGTGGAGGAGCCCGATGTTTTCCCTTATCGAGAGGTCTTCCCTGTCAAGGTCGGATAGCTTTTCGAACTCGGAGATAGCTTTGTCGTAATCCTTTTTTTGCACATAGATCGCGGCTATCCTCGCCCTCGCCTTCTTGCCCGAGGGATTGACCTGCACGGCTTTCTTGTAGTAGTCCACGGCTGCATCGAGCCTGCCCTCGATCTCGGATAACGTTCCCATATCGAGCAGGGCCAGCTCGAAATTGGGCCTCAGGACAAGAAGCTTTTCATAATACGTCCTAGCCTTATCGTAATTCTTTAGCTCCCCCTCGAGCCTGCCCGCGTAATAGAGAGCCATGAGATTCTCTTCGTCGTAAGCGAGCACCTTTTCGTAAACCGCCGCGGCATCGCGGAACTTCTTCTGAGCTATGTCGATAGAGCCAAGAAGCAGGTAGGCCTCCGTATCCTCCTTGTCCATGGCGATGCACTTCTCATAAAGCTGCTGCGCCTTGTCAAACTGTTCTCTCGACGCGTAAAGGCCCGCGAGCAGCATCAGGCTGTGCCTGTTCTTCGGCTCCCCCTTCACCGCTTCCTGAAGCAAGGCCTCTGCCTTGTCGAACTGCCCCTTCTTTATGTACAGAAGGGCCATCTCTCCCTTGATTGTCGTGGAGTCGGGGTCGAGCGAAAGAGCCGCCTTGTAGTGTTTCAGCGCCTCATCGTACCTGCCCGCCTGGCTGTCCCTGTATCCCTCCATGAAAAAGAGATACGAGTCGCCCGAGTTCTTCGCGCCAAGGGCCGGGAAGGCCGTGACGGCAACAAAAAGAAGGACGAACAAAATTCTTTTCATACTCTATTATGATACCTCTTTTTGCACAGAATATTCAAAACCGGGCAGCCCTATCGGATCGCCCTGCCGATCCTCGACCATCGCACCACGTGGAAGATGTCTTCCGAGTTGCTGTTCCAGGAGAAGTAAATGATGAGGGCCCTTCCGACGAGGTCTCCCTTTCTCACGAACCCCCAGAACCTGCCGTCCAGGCTCCGGTCCCTGTTGTCCCCCATGACGAAATAGGAGTCCTTCGGAACGGTGACGGGCCCGAAATTGTCCCGTTGCGAGAAAACCCCGGGAATGACCGTGTCTTCGGCGAAATGGGCATGGGGGTCGTCCATTCTCTTCCCGTTGATGTAGATCACCTTGTCCTTTATCTCGACGACGTCGCCCTCGGTCCCTATCACCCTCTTGATAAAATCCTTGGTCCTGTCGACAGGATAACGGAAAACGACCACATCGCCTCTCGAAGGCCTGCCAAGATCAAAGATGACGATGTCCGTAAAGGGTACCTTCGTCACGTAACTGAGCCTGTTCACGAGGAGATGGTCACCCACGAGGAGGGTCGGCTCCATGGAGCTCGAGGGTATCTTGAATGCCTGCACAATAAAACCGCGAACGAAGAACGCGATTAGCGCCGCAATCAGAAGAGATTCTACGTATTCCCGTGTCTTGCTTTTTTGTCTCATCAGATCTCCCCGAGCATGTTTTTTCCAAGGCTCCCGTGCATACAATATAAACTAAGGTGAAGAGTTTATCACGGCCTCTTCCGCCCGCTCCATCCTATCCGGGGCGGAAACGCCCATAAGGGAAAGGCCTTCCCTGATCACTTTCTGCAGCACGGAGAGCAGCGCCAGCCGCGCCATAGTAAGATCCGCCTCGTTGCCCAACACCCTGGCCTTGTTGTAGTAGCCATGGAATCTGCCGACGAGGTCGATCAGGTAAAAGGCTATGCGATGGGGCTCCAGGCTTCGGGCACTCCCTTCCAGAACATCGAAGAAGTTGAGGACGGCCTTTATCAAATCTGTCTCTTCGGGGAGGACGAGCCGGTCCACCCTTGCCGTGAGGTCCCCTATGTCGATGCCCTGCTCGGCAGCCATTCTGAAAATCGACTGGATGCGGGCATGGGCGTATTGCACATAGTACACCGGGTTCTCGTTCGAAGTTTTTCTTGCGAGATCGAGGTCAAATTCGAGGTGGGCATCGCTCTTCCTCATTAGGAAGAAGAACCTGGCAGCATCCGATCCAACCTCGTCGAGCACTTCCCGGAGCGTCGTGAATTGCCCCGCCCTCGTTGACATCCCAACCGGTTTGCCGTCTTTCAGGAGGGTGACGAATTGGATGAGGATCACTTTCAGCCGTTCTCTGTTCGCGCCCAGCGCCTCGATCGAGGCTTTCAGCCGCTCGATATAGCCGTGATGGTCAGCCCCCCATATATCGATGGCTATATCGAAGCCGCGCTCGAATTTCTCCCTGTGATAGGCAATGTCGGATGCAAAGTAAGTCTTTTCGCCGTCCGATTTTATGATCACCCTGTCCTTCTCGTCACCGAGCCGGGAGGTCTTGAACCAGAGCGCGCCGTCCTCTTCAGAAAGCCAGCCCCGCTCCCGGAGTTCCCGTACGGTCTCGTCCACGAGGCCCCTCTCGAAGAGGCTGGCCTCGCTATAATAGTCATCGAAGAAGACACGGAAGTCTTCGAGGTCCTTCTTTATGCCGGCGAGCACCAATCTTGCAGCGAATTGGGCCATGAAGGCGACCGCCCGGTCCTCGGCGCCGGGCACCTCGGGGTTTTCGCCGATAAGGCGAGCGGCGATCTCTCTCACGTACCCGCCCTGGTAGAGGTTTGAGGGGTAGTCGACTTTCTCCCCCTTCAGTTCCTTCCACCGGAGGTAGACCGATCGACCGAGGGTCTCGATCTGCCTGCCGGCGTCGTTCACATAGTATTCCCGAACCACGCGGTAGCCCGATTTCCCGAGTATGTTCGCAAGCGCGTCGCCGACGGCCGCGCCCCTGCCGTGACCAATATGGAGAGGACCCGTGGGGTTGGCGCTCACGAACTCCACGATGACCCTCTTCCGGCCACCCACATCAGAGAAGAACGGGTCGAGGCCGAGCCGCAAGATCTCCGCCAACTCCGACCTGAACGCCTGGTCGGCCACATGGAAATTGATGAACCCCTTTGCGGCCACGGTCACGGCACTGCAGAGAGGCAGGGCGTCCATGTGCTCCACGAGGCAGCGGGCTATCTCCACCGGCTTTTTTTTCGCCTTTTTCGAAAGGAGGAACGCAATCGTGGTGGCATAGTCGCCGCGTCCCTTTTCCCTGGGTATTTCGACAACCGGGTCGATCTCGATTTCGCCGGGAAGGAGACCTTCGCGCACGCAGCGCTCCATGGATTCTCTGAGCATTTCCGCAATCCGCCTTCTTATCATCGGTCGTCTCCCCCCTGATGGTCGTGTCCGTTCCTTGGGCCGGAAGGATTCAGGGGAGCGGCTGCGGCGTCAGCCTGAAGGCAGCCTCGCGGGATAAAAGCATGCTCTCTTAAAGGGTCCAAAAGTAGATAATTCCTTGCTTACAGTATCTCGGCGTAAAGGTCCGGCCTTCGTTCTTTTATTATCGGCCATTCCCGCCGTATCTCGGCCAATTGGGCGTGGTCTATATCCGCCAGCATTATCCCGTCGGCCCTGCCCGTCGGCCCGCCTATCATCTCGCCTTCCGGGCTCGCGCTGAAGCTCATGCCGTAAAAATCATGGCTCCCCTCGCTCCCGACCCTGTTGACGCGCATCACGAAGAACCCGTTAGTTATGGCATTGCTCGTTATGACGGTCTGCCATATGTGCTGGGACTTGAACGCGCACGCAGTCGGGGCGAAAACGATGTCGGCCCCTTTGAGGGCCAGGATCCTGGAACCTTCCGGGAACAGGTTGTCCCACGATATCTGCACGCCGATGCGACCGTACCGCGTAGAGAAAACCGGGAATCCGAGATTCCCGGCTGAGAAGTAGAATTTCTCCTCCCAGAGGGGGATATCGGGCAAATGGATCTTCCGGTAGATTCCCGCCATCTCTCCGTCGGCATCTATGACCGCGCAACTGTTGTAAAAGGCACCCTCCTCTCTCTCGAAGAAAGGCAGCACAACGACGGATGCGCACTCCCTGGCCTTCTCGCGCATGCGCCCCACGGTCCGGCCCGTGATCTCCTCCGCCATCGCAAAGGCGGACCCGTCCCTGTTGCGCGGAAACCAGTGGAGGTTGAAAAGCTCTTGGAAACAGACGATCTCTGCTCCCTCGTCATGGGCCATGTCCATCATCTTACAGGCCTTTTCGGTGTTCCTCTCCTTGTCCTCCGAACACGAGAACTGTACGCCCGCTATTTTCATTTCACTTTTTGTTGGTGGCGATGATTATGGACCAGAGGTCTAGCTTATTTTTTTTCAGTATCTGGCTTATTTGAAGGTTGCAGTGGTTTGAGAGGAGGTCGAGGGAGATATCTGACCTCCATCCCCATTTCTCGCACAACGGGGAGAAGACCTTTTCCATTTTCGAAAGGAAGGGGTTATTGGAGCAGAAGTGGTTTAGAATGACGATGCTCCCGCCGGCTTTTGTCACCCTTTTCATCTCGGAGACCATCTTTTCCGGATTGGGGACAACGGTTAGGACGAAGGCCGCGATGGCGTGGTCGAAGCTGTCGTCGTTGAAAGTCATGTTCTCAGCATCCATCTCGAGGAGGTCCACGTGGTCCAGCCTCTGGTTCATTTTCTTTTTCTGGGCTTTTTCAAGCATTTTTCTGGTTAGGTCGATGCCCACCACCTCGCACCCGCCGGGGTATAGCGGAAGGGATATCCCCGTTCCGATGCCTACCTCGATAACGCGGTCGCCGCTGCCGATCCTGGACCTATCGATGCCCAGCCTTATTCTCGGAAAAAAAAAATAGGAAAAAATCCTGTCGTAGAATGAGGAATACTTCGAATAGATTTGCTTGACCTCTTGTCGGTTCATCGCCTCACAATAACAGATAAGACGCGGAGAGTCAAGGGAAAACCTAAATTCGCGCCTTAGAGGTCCCTATCCAGTATGATGCGGGCAGGTCCGCCTTTGAGCTATTACTATATAGTATAGGTATTCTTTCACTCTTTCTAAAGGGGGCCTTTATGGAGGGAAGCGAGACGGCCGGGCAGGAAAGGCTGGTTGATCTTCTGGAATATCAGAAGAGTTCCATAGTGAGCAGGGAGATAATAGGAAGGCAAACAGGCACAATCACACTCTTTGCATTCGACAAGGGGCAGGGACTCAGTCCGCACAGCGCCCCCTTCGACGCCTTCGTCTACCTGGCCGAGGGCCGTGCCGAGGTTGCCATCGAGGACGAGAGGCATGTTCTCGCCGACGGGGACATGATAGTCATGCCGGCCCACAGGCAACATGCAATAAAGGCGCTCGAGCCGTTCAAGATGCTCCTGGTCATGATCCGTTCCTGACACCGGGGAAGGCGGGGTCATGGAGAGGAGGCGGAAAAGTCTTGACATAATAAAACTATTGTTTAAAACTAGTGATTAAAACATATGTTAGACCAACAACTAGGCGGGATCAAAGAGCCAAGACCGGACACGCAACGCCGCATAATCAAGGCAGCGGGGAAAATCTTTGCCGATTCGGGGTACGGGCACACGACCATCCGGGCCATATGCGCCCATGCAGGCGTAAACGTGGCGGCAGTCAACTATCACTTCGGCGGCAAGAAAAACCTTTACCTCACGGTTCTCAGGGACCTGCACGCCCGCGCCCTGGCGGAACATCCTTTCGACCTGGACGACCGCTCGACCGGGTCGCCCACCGAGCGTCTTACGGGGTTCATCCGCGCTTTCCTCTTTCGCGTGCTTGACGAAGGCGACGGCACACGCTTTGCGAAGATCATGGCGCGGGAGCTCATACAGCCCACCGATGCTCTCGATGAGCTTATAAAAAACATCATAAACCCCGCCTTCGCTTTCCTCTCCGCGACGGTCCGGCAGCTTTTAAAGAAAACAGTTTCAGAGGAAAAGGTGGCCCTATGCTGCCTCAGCATCGCCGGCCAGGTCTTCTACTTCTATATGACCAGACACGTGATTCGGAAGCTCTTCGACAGGGAGCGCTTCGAAACCGGGGAAATCGAAGCTATTGCAACCCATATGGCCCGGTTCTCGCTATACGCTATAGACCGGATGGCAAGAGCCGATGAGGTGGAAATTAAATGAGAAAGGGCGTATCCGCTGCCGCCGCCCTCTGCCTTCTTGTCTTCTTCTGCCCGCCGGTCGCGTCCCCCGAGATGTTCGATCTTGAGTCGGTCATAATATTCGCCCTGAAGCACAACCCGTCACTCCGGATCGCCGAGAAGAACGTGGCCATCGAGAGGTCGGGGGTTGAATCGGCCAAGGCGGAGCGAATGCCGAAAGTCGACTTCGGGTCGGGCGCCACCAGGTACCGCTATCCCTTGCCCCTTACGCCGATTTTTCTGCCTTCCACGCTGAGCTTCTCCACACTGGCCAACCTGCAGATACCGGACTTCGAGAGGACCATCTACGACGCCGGCGCCTCCTTCAGGCTTCCCCTTTACAGGGGCGGGCGGATCGCCGGAAATATCCGCATCGCCGAGACAAGAGAGGCCCTGGCGAAGGAAAACTACCGGGCGTCCCAGCAAGATCTTGTATTCAACCTTACGAGCGTCTTCCATAAGATACTGCAGCTCCAGAGACTGCTTGCGGCAAATGAGGCCTCCGTCAAACAGCTGGAGGATCACCGGCGAAATGCTGAGCTTTTTCTGAAAGCAGGCACGGCCCCCCGTCTCGACGTCCTCAAGGCAGAGGTCGATCTCGCCCACGGCAGGGACAACCTCTTGCTCGTAAGGAACAATCTCGAAAGCACCCTCGAGCTGCTGAAGGACCTGATGGGCATCGAGGAGGCGGGCGCAGCTATCACCATAACGGCGCCTCCTGCGTCGGAAGCGGCTTTGCAGTCCCGGGAAGAAGACATCAGAACGGCCCTTTCACGGAGGCCCGATTACCTGGCGATCTCAAAAAAGAAAGCAATCCAGGAAGACAGGATAAGGGTAGCTTGGGGAAAATGGCTTCCCGACATCTACGGGTCCGGCCAGTACATAAAAAAAGGGGGGGACGGGACCTCCTTCCCCGAAGACTGGTTTCTGGGCTTGAGACTGACGATCCCCGTATTCGACGGCGGGCTCATCCGGCAAGAGGTGGACAGGGAGAAGGCGGAGCTGGAAAAGGTGAGGCAGGAGGAGCGCGCCATGAGACTCTCCATATTCAGGGAGGTGAAGGACGCCCACCTGGGCATAGCTAATGCGTCCGACAGGATAGGGGTCGCCGAGAAGGCTATAGAGAGCGCCAGGGAGACAGCCAGGGTAGAGCGCCTCAAGTACGAGACCGGCGCAGCCACAGGCACGGACGTAATCGATAGCCAGGCCGCCTTGTTGAGGTCCGAGGCCGACTACTATCAAGCGCTGTACGACAGGGAGATTGCCTTCGCCGCGCGGAGAAAGGCCACGGGGGAGTCTGAATGGGCAAAGGAGGTCCTTAGATGAAAAAAGGAGTGGCAATTGCTCTTCTGCTCGCTCTGGTGGCTGCGGTCTTCTTCTGGCGTTGGTACCTCGGCAGGAAAGGCGAGGAGAACGTGCTTCTCCTGTCGGGGAATATGGAAGTCACCGAGGCGGACGCCGGCTTCAAGATCGCGGGAAGGGTGACAGACCTACTCGCCGAGGAAGGACAGTCCGTGGCTGCCGGGGACCTTCTGGCGCGGCTCAACGACCGGGAGCTCGCGAGCACCGTGGCCCAGTACAGGGCCGCCCTCCGGGAGGCGGAGACCCGCCTTTCCGAGCTCCGGGCAGGGTCGAGGCCCCAGGAGATCGAGGAAGCAAGGGCCAGGGTCAAGGCCCAGGAGGCCGATCTTTTCCGCGCCAGGAATGACTACCAGCGATCCGATATGCTATACGAGAACGGGGCCATATCGACGGCCCAGTTCGATGCAGCGAAAAGCGCCTACGAGAGCCGGCTCGCCCAGCTCGGCCAAGCGTCCGAGTCGTTAAGGCTTGTCCAGGAGGGCCCGCGCATGGAACAGATCGAACAGGCCGCATACAAGGTGCGGCAGGCCGGGGCACAGCTCCGGACT